>CAMLKW010000005.1 GCA_946480605.1 uncultured Roseateles sp.
TCGAGGCGCAGCGCCTGCGGCTGCTGTGCCACGAGCTGGTCTGGCTGAACCCGCTGCTGCGCTTCGACGCCTTCCAGCCGCGTGCGGCCGGCGTGCGCGCGCTGCTGCCCGAGGTGAGCCTGCACCTGCCCGTGCACGACCTCGCCAGCGTGGATCGGCTGGTCGCGGCCTTGGCGGCGCCGACTCGCTGAGCGGCGGCCGTCCTACAGCGTGGCGGCGCATCGTCCGCTGCGACGCAGGTCCCGCAAATCCTAGATTTGAGTTTCAGCGGTGCGCATCGGGCGCAGCCGCTTCGGACGAAAGGAAACCTGCCATGAAGATCTCGCAAATCGCCTCCCTCGCCCTCGTCGCTGCCATGGCCGCACCGCTGGCGGTTCAGGCTGCAGACAGCAAGCCCGCCGGCACGGCCAAGGTCTGGGTCAAGGACTCGGTCGTGACGACCAAGATCAAGGCCCAGCTGGCCGCCAGCCAGGTCTCGTCGCTGGCGCTGGTGCACGTGGACACCGATGCCGACGGCTGGGTGCAGCTGACCGGCAAGGTCGCCAGCCAGGCCGAGAAGGACCGCGCCGAAGCCATCGCCAAGGCGGTGGAGGGCGTGAAGTCGGTGGACAACCGGCTGACCGTCACCAACAAGTAAGCCCGCGTGGCAATCCGGCGCGCGCCGGTCAGAATGCAGCGATGCAACTGACCGGCCAGCAGCTTCTGCCCCTGTCCCAGGACCGCGCCTGGGCCGCGCTGAACGACATCGCCCTGCTGCAGACCGCGCTGCCCGGCTGCGAGTCCATCACGCCGGCCGGCGAGCAGGCCTTCGACGTGCTGATGGCCGTGTCCATCGGCCCCGTGAAGGCGCGCTTCAAGGGCCGGCTGCAGCTGTCCGACCTGGACCCGCCGCGCGGCTACCGGCTGGGCTTCGAGGGCTCGGGCGGCCCCGCCGGCCACGGCAAAGGCCAGGCCCGGGTGACGCTGGAGGCGCTGTCCGCACACGAGACGCGCCTGAGCTACGACGCCTCGGCCAGCGTGGGCGGCAAGCTCGCGCAGATCGGCTCGCGCCTCGTGGACGCGGCAGCGCACAAGCTGGCGCAGGACTTCTTCGAGCGCTTCGTCGCCGCGCTGCCGGTGGCGCAGCCGCTGGCCGTCGCCGAACCCGCGCCCGCGCCGCGCCGCGGTCTGCTGCAGCGGCTGCTGGCCTGGCTGAAGCGCCACTAAAATTCCGCGCATCCGACCCGACGGGCCTGCGCAGCGCAGGCCCGTTCTTTTTTGCCCGCCATGTCCACGCCCTCCCGCCGCCTGCCGCAGGTCGACGCGCTGAAAGCGCTCGCCGCCCAGGTCATCGTGCTGCACCACCTCGTCAGCTACGGCCCCATCGCCCGCTCGGCCCACTCCGCGCTGCCCGAACTCGGCGAGCTGCTGCACGACTACGGCCGCATGGCGGTGCAGGTCTTCCTGGTCGTGGGCGGCTACCTCAGCGCGCGCGGCCTGTCGCCGCGCGGCGGCACGCTGCAGGCCGGTGTGCCGGCGCTGCTGTGGCGGCGCTATCTGCGCCTGGTGCTGCCCTTCCTGGCCGCGCTGGCGCTGACGCTGGGCGTCGGCGCGCTGGTCGCCCCTTTCTGGCCCGAACTGGCGCCCGCTGACGTGGGACCGGGCCAGCTGATGGCCCATGCGCTGCTGCTGCACGACGTGCTGGACTACGAGGCACTGACCGTCGGCGCCTGGTACGTGGCCATCGACCTGCAACTGTTCGCGCTGCTCGTGGGCCTGCTGTGGCTGGCGCGGCGCGGCCCGCGGCATCCAGCCCGTCCGCTGGTCGGGCCACTGCTGGTGGCCGGCGTGGCGCTGGGCTCGGCCTTCGCCTTCAACCTCGACCCGGCGCTGGACGACTGGGCGCCCTACTTCTTCGCCGCCTACGGCCTGGGCGCGCTGGTGCACTGGCTGGGCGGCTGGCGCCACGGCCGCACGGGCCTGGCGCTGCTGGCGCTGGCCATGACCGTGGCGCTGTGGCTGGACTGGCGCGACCGCCTGGCGCTGGCGCTGGCCACCGCGCTGTGGCTGGCCTGGGCGCAGTCGCGCCAGGCCGCGGGCCATGCGCCGCTGCCGGCCCGCTGGGCCGACCGGCTGGCGGCCTGGGCCACGCCGTCGTATGCCCTGTTCCTCGTGCACTTCCCGGTGCTGCTGCTGACCAATGCGCTGCTGGCCCAGTGGCCGGAGGCGCCACCGGCGGCCGGCGTGGCGGCGCTGCTGGCGACCTGGGCGCTGGCCAACCGGCTGGCGCGGCCCTTCCACCGCCGGGTGGAGCTGCCGGCCGCGCGCTGGGACCCGCTGGCCCGCCTGCCGCACCCGCGCGCGGCCCGGGCCGGCGCATGACGCAGCCTGGCTTCGCGCATCGCGAGCCCCTGAAAACCTGGGGCAGCCGCGCCCGGGTCGCGTGCTAATGTCGCGCGCGGCTGCCCGCCGAGACGGCACGACGGCAAGCCGTCCCTTCATGGCATCCGCAACCCCCGACACCAGCCTGACGAACGACGCGCTGCAGCGCATGGCCGCGCGCACGCTGATCTGGATCGTCGTCGTCGTGGGCGCGCTGGCCGCCACCATAGGCGCGGCCGAAACCGTGCTGGGCCTGCGCGCGCTGTGGGGCAGCCAGCGGCTGCTGATCGGGCTGGCCCTGCTGGGCCTGGGTGCGGCGGCGGTGGCGCTGCTGCGCGCCGGCCGACCGCGGCTGGCCACCACGCTGGTGCTGGGCGGCACGATGGTCGCGCTGGTGGTCCACGCGCTGCAGATCGGCCTGGGCGTGCACACCCTCATCCTGGCGGCCGGCGCGCTGCTGATCGCGCTGGCCGGCGGCGTGGCCGGCAACCGGGCGGCCTTCGCGCTGGCCTTCATCTACCTGGCCGCCGTCGCCGGCCTGGCGGCGGCCGAACACCAGGGCCTGTTGCCCGGCATGAACCAGCCGGTGCTGCCCCGGCTGGCCGACCGGCTGGTGGCCCACCTGCTGATCGCGGTCAGCGGCCTGGCCTCGGCACTGCTGCTGAACCGCATCCTGGGCGCGGCGCTGTCGCGCGCGATCAGCGAGGGCGCGCGGCTGAACCGGCTGGTGCAGGCCTCGCACAACTGGGCCTGGGAGGCCGACGCGCGCTTCCGCGTCACCTCGCTGTCCGACGAGTTCGAGGCGCTGAGCGGCCACAAGCGCGAGGACTTCCTGCGCCTGGGCGAGCCCGGAGGCGCCCGGCTGGTGCGCGACGCCGACTACCTGGCGCTGCTGGAGGACATCCGCGCGCTGCGCCCCTACCGCGACCGCATCAACGGCTTCGAGACCCCCGACCGCCGCACGCTGTGGACGCTGAGTTCCGGCGAACCGGTGTTCGACGCGGCGGGCCAGCACATCGGCTGGCGCGGCGTCAGCCACAACATCACCGGCGAGCGCCTGGCGCTGCAGCAGCACCAGCGCACCGCCGGCCTGCTGGACCGGCTGCTGCGCGCCAGCCCCGACGCCATCTGCGTGGCCCGCATCACCGACGGCGGCATCGCCTTCGTCAACACGGGTTTCTGCGCCCTGGTGGGCCGCGGCCGCGACGAGCTGCTGGGCCACAACGCGCGCCAGCTGGGCCTGTGGAGCGACGACGGCGAACCCCAGCGCCTGTCCGCCGCGCTGAACGAGCACGGCATCGTGCGCGACTTCCGCACCGCCATCCTCGTCAACGGCGACTGGCGCGACCTGCAGCTGTCGGCCACGCGGCTGGACTGGGACGGCGAGCCCGCCACGATGATGATCGCGCGCGACATCACCGAGCGCGAACGCGAGCGCATCGAGGCCGACGCCATCCTGGACCACGCCAGCGTCGGCATCGGCCTGACGCACGGCGAGCGCTTCGAGCGCGTGAACCGCCACTGGCAGGACATCTTCGGCGGCATCGAACCGCGCCTGGCCGACCGCAGCGCCGCGCTGCCCGCGCTGCAGGACATCGCCGATGCCGCCCAGGCCTTCGAGCGCGACTGCATCCGCGCCGATGGCCGGCTCATCACCGTGCAGTTCAACGCCCGCGGCCTGCCGGCCACCGTGGCCGGCCGCCACGACGACGACCACCCCACGCTGTGGGTGGCCGAGGACGTCACCGAGCAGCGCCGCCAGGAGCGCGAGCTGAAGGCCGCCAAGCAGCAGGCCGAGACCGCCAGCCACGCCAAGAGCGCCTTCCTGGCCACCATGAGCCACGAGATCCGCACGCCGCTGAACGGCGTGCTGGGCCTGGCGCGGCTGCTGCAGCAGGGCGGCCCCGACGACCCGCACCGCGACAAATACCTGGCCCACCTCGTCGGCGCGGCCGAGTCGCTGAACGAGATCGTGTCCAACGTGCTGGACCTGTCCAAGATCGAGGCCGGCCACCTGGAGCTGGAGCAGATCGAGTTCGACCTGCACGCGCTGGTGCAGGCCAGCTTCGAGGGTTGCGCGGCGCTGGGCCGCGAGCGCGGGCTGGACATGCGGCTGGACCTGGCGCCCGACCTTCCGCGCCTGGTGGTGGGCGACTCGGTGCGGGTGCGCCAGATCCTGGCCAACTTCCTCGTCAACGCGCTGAAGTTCACCGAGCGCGGCCACATCCGCGTCAGCGTCACCGTGCCCGGCCCCGACCGCGTGCGCTTCGCCGTGCAGGACAGCGGCATCGGCGTGCCACCCGAGCTGCAGCCGCGGCTGTTCCGGCCGTTCGCGCAGGCCGACGACTCCACGACGCGGCGCTTCGGCGGCACCGGCCTGGGCCTGTCCATCTGCCGCGAGCTGGCCGCGCGCATGGACGGCAGCGTGGGCGTGGACAGCGACGGCCACAGCGGCTCCACCTTCTGGGCCAACCTGCGCCTGCCGCGCTCGCTGACCGTGGACGACACCGCCACGCGGCGCCGCATCCCCATCCCGCAGCGCCACCCGCTGGCGGGTCAGCGCCTGCTGGTGGCCGAGGACAACCCGGTCAACCGGCTCATCATCGGCGCGCTGCTGCAGCGCCTGGGCGCCGAGGTGGTGGAGGCCGAGGACGGCGAGCAGGCCGTTCGCCTCGCCCGCGAGCAGGCGCAGCGCCTGGACGCCGTGCTGATGGACTTGCACATGCCCAAGATCGACGGTCTGAAGGCCACGCAGCTGCTGCGCGCCGACCCGGCGACCGCCGGCCTGCCCATCCACGCCTTCACCGCCGCCGTGCTGGATCAGGAACGCCAGGCCGCCATGGCCGCCGGCATGAACGGCTTCATCGCCAAGCCGGTGGCCGAGGCCGAGGTGCTGCGCGTCTTGGGGAGGTCTTGAGGCCCCTCGTCCAAGGCGTACCTTGGCCGGTCCCCCGAGGGGACCGGCTGGGCTCGCCCGCGTTAAGCGCGGCGAGACCGGACGAGGGGCTCACTGCTCATGCGCTTCGCGTTGGCGATTCATGTCCGCCAGCGTTTTGCCGGGCTCGTCGCGGAAGGTCTCGTCCAGCGCCAGCAGCGTCTCGATGCGATCCACGCGGAAGCTGCGGAAATCGTCGCGCAGTTCGCACCAGGCCGACAGCGTCCACACCGGCCCCCAGAACAGACAGGCCAGCGGGCGCACGACGCGCTCGCTCCTGACCCCGCCCAGGTCCAGGTAGCCCATCTTCAGCTTGCGCCGCGCCTCGGTGGCCTCGCGCAGCGCGGTCAGGTGGGCGCTGGTGGCCGGGTCCAGCGCCGGCAGCGGCGCGTACAGCGCCAGGCTCTCGGCGGCCGCGCGGGCGTCCAGCGGCAGCACGGCCAGAATCTTGGACAGCGCGTTCTCGGCCTGGCGGGCCAGCGCCGCGTCCAGCCGCGACTCGGCCATGCGCACCGTCGCGACCAGGGCCTGCGCCTCCTGCTTGCTGAACATCAGCGGCGGCAGGTCGAAGCCCACCCGCATGCGGTAGCCCACGCCGGCCTCACCCTCGATGGGCACGCCCTGCTGGGCCAGCGCGGCGATGTCGCGGTAGACGGTGCGCATGGACACCTCCAGCCGCTGGGCCAGGTAGTCGGCCGTCGTGAGGCGGCGGCCGCGGATGAGCTGGACGATCTGGAAAAGGCGGTCGGCGCGGCGCATGGGCAAGCACTGTAGGGCAGCGGGCATGACCCTTGCGGAAGGCATGGGTCACCGACAACGAGGTCGAACACGATCATGGCCATCTACGCCTCCTCACACTCCCGCGGCACCCAGCGGGTCGATGTGGTCACGCTGGGCAGCATCAGCGTCCCGCAGCCCGCGTTCACGCCCGGCCAGCTGTTCGTGGCACAGGCCACGCGCCCCAAGCAAGGGCGGCGTCAGCCCATCGCCGTGCACAGCTCCACCAGCGTGCCGTCCGGGCAGCGCACATAGGCCACCACCTGACCCCAGGGCTTGGTGACGGGCGCGGCCAGCGGCGTCGCGCCGACGGCCACGGCCTTGTCGAAGGCGGCCTGCACGTCGTCCACCGTGAAGCCGATCTCCATGCCCAGCGGCCTCGCGCTGGTGTCGGCGGCCACGTAGTCGTGCTGCACGCTGTCGCGCGCGGTCGCATGGTCCACGAACGCGAGCTTCACGCCGCCGGCGCCGGTCTCGACCTCGCCGTAGGCGCCGCTCTCGTGCAGGAAGCGGCGCGGCAGGCCGAAGGCCATGTCGAAGAAGTCCAGCGAGGCGGCGACGTCGGCCACGTAGACCAGGGTGTAGGCGAAGTTCATGCGGCGATCTCAAAGGGGGTGAAGGCCTGCATGCTCGCCGGGCCGCCTGTCACCGTCTGTCAGCAGCGCTGGCAGACAATGGCGGGCTGATGCAAGCCTTCCTCATCGCCACCGGTCTGGTGGCCCTCGCCGAGATCGGCGACAAGACCCAGCTCCTCGCCTTCATGCTCGCGGCCCGCTTCAAGCGGCCCTGGCCCATCGTGCTGGGCATCTTCGTGGCCACCGTGGTCAACCATGCCGCGGCCGGCGCCATCGGCAGCTGGCTGACCGGCGTCATCGGTCCCACCGTGCTGCGCTGGATCCTGGGCCTGTCCTTCATCGCGATGGCGGGCTGGATGCTGATCCCCGACAAGCTGGACGAGGACGACACCCCCAAGCCCGGCCACGGCGTGTTCGTGACGACGGTGATCGCGTTCTTCCTGGCCGAGATGGGCGACAAGACGCAGATCGCCACCGTCGCGCTGGCCGCGCGCTTCCCGGCCGATTTCATCGGCGTGGTGATGGGCACCACGGCCGGCATGATGGTCGCCAACGTGCCCGCCGTGCTGGTGGGCGACAAGCTGGCGCACAAGCTGCCGGTGAAGCTGGTGCACCGCGTGGCAGCGGTCATCTTTGCGGTGCTGGGGGTGATGACGCTGGTGGCGGGCGGCGCGCTGCTGGGCTGAACTCGGCTCCGTAGCTGGGGCGAGCTGGCAAACCCCAACATTCAATGGCTCGGCCTATGTTGGGGTTGTCACCCCAAGCTACCGGGCTTCACCTCGCGTCGGTTGGCTCGGCGCAGGCTGATGATTCTTCGCGTCTCGCCACGATCTACTAACACCACGCAGTACCGGATTCCGGTGTCAGGCGCCAACACGATCATGCGCCGCTCGCCGTATTCGTACCGTTCATCAACCCACACCAGTGATGCGCCCCAGTCGAGTCCGGCGGCCAATGCCGGCTAAGTGCTGGCCGCCTTGCATTCTTGCCATGTTCTGTAGACGCGCCCGTTTTTTGGGGAGATGAACGCGTAGTCGGCCGGCTGACCTGGCGTAGCCCTAGCAGTTGCTTCACCTTCCGCAACGATGATGCACCCGTGCATCGGGCCGAATCGCGCAAAGTAGTCTCCCTTTATGTTGGACCGAAGGAAGGAAATCCCGGTTTCCAACTCACCTGCTGCAGTGATCGAGATCTCAAGGTCCCTGCCAACAACGTAGCGGCACAGGAGAGATCCTCGGGAGTTCTGCTTGCAGGATGACCCGCGAACGGCAAGGTCGAATGCTGGCCCAGCAGCTGCAATGGCAGGAAAAAACACCCATGCGGCAAGCGCGAGCGACCAAGTGCAATGCGACAAGACATTCATTTTCATGGCACTGTGTTCGAGCGTTACTTAGCTGAGCAGCCACTAGATTCCGGGCGGAGGCAGCGCACCGTAACAAGCCTGCCGCCAAAGCTCAAGTGTCATCCTGGCTTTCGCCAAACGCACTTGCTAGGCCGAGCGCGGCCGGTCCACCCTCACTCCGCCAGCACCTGCCTCACCGCCCTGCCCCACTGCGCCAGCCTCGCCCCCGCCTCGTCCCGCGACATGCGCGGCTCGAAGGCGCGGTCCAGCTGCCAGATGGCGCCGACTTCGTCGGGCGACGCATAGACGCCCACCCCAATGCCGGCCAGCAGCGCCGCCCCCAGCGCCGTCGTCTCGATGACCTGGGGCCGCAGCACCGGGATGCCCAGCAGGTCGGCCTGGAACTGCATCAACAGATCGTTGGCGCTGGCGCCGCCGTCCACGCGCAGCTCGGTCAGCGCGGCGCCGTCGTTCTGCATGGCCTGCAGCAGCTCGGCGCTCTGGAAGGCGATGCTCTCCACGGCCGCGCGGGCGATGTGGCCGCGGCCACTGCCGCGGGTCAGGCCCACGAGGGCGCCGCGCGCGTCGGCCCGCCAGTGCGGTGCGCCCAGGCCGGCAAAGGCCGGCACCAGCATCACGCCGCCGCTGTCGGGCACGCTCTCGGCCAGTGCCTGCACCTCGGCGCTGGAGCGGATGATCCCCAGGCCATCGCGCAGCCACTGCACCACCGCGCCGCCGACAAAGACGCTGCCTTCCAGCGCGAACTGGGCCGAGGCGCCCACCTGCGCCGCGCGCGTGGTCAGCAGGCCGTGGGCCGAGGCGCGCGCCTGCGCGCCGGTGTGCGTCAGCAGAAAGCAGCCCGTGCCATAGGTGTTCTTGGCCTGGCCGGGCTGCAGCGCCGCCTGGCCGAACAGCGCGGCCTGCTGGTCGCCCGCGATGCCGGCGATGGGCACGCCGAACTCGGCCGCCTGGCCGAACACACCCGCCGACGGCCGCACCTCGGGCAGCAGCGCGCGCGGGACGCCGAACAACGCCAGCAGCTCGTCGCTCCAGTCGCCGCGGTGGATGTCGAACAACAGCGTGCGCGACGCGTTGCTGACGTCGGTGGCGTGGACCGCGCCGCCGGTCAGCCGCCACAGCAGCCAGCTGTCCACGGTGCCGAAGGCCAGTTCGCCGCGCTCTGCGCGTTCGCGGGCGCCGGGCACATGCTCCAGCAGCCAGCGCAGCTTGGTGGCCGAGAAATACGGGTCCAGCACCAGGCCGGTCAGCGCTCGCACGCGCGGCTCCAGGCCTTGCTGCTTCAGCTGCTCGCAGAAGCCGGCGGTGCGGCGGTCCTGCCAGACCAGCGCCCGGTGCAGCGGCTCACCCGTCTTGCGGTCCCACAGCACGGTGGTCTCGCGCTGGTTGGTGATGCCGATGGCGGCGGGCTTCACCCCCGCCTTGGCGACGGCCTCGCGGGCGCAGGCGAGCTGGCCGGCCCAGATCTCGTCGGCGTCGTGCTCCACCCAGCCGGGCTGCGGGAAGTGCTGCGTCAGCTCGCGCTGCGCGACGGCCAGCAGGCGGCCATCGCGGCCGAAGACCATCGCGCGCGAGCTGGAGGTGCCCTGGTCCAGCGCCAGCAGTGCTTGCATCGCTTGTCCCTTAGAGTGAGTGCATGGCTGACGATTTTGACGTCGTGGTGGTGGGCGGTGGCATCAACGGCGCGGGGCTGGCCCGCGACCTGGCCGGCCGCGGCTGGCGCGTGCTGCTGGCTGAAGCGCAAGACCTGGCCCGACACACATCGTCGTCGTCCACCAAGCTGATCCACGGCGGGCTGCGCTACCTGGAGACCTACGAGTTCTCGCTTGTCGCCAAGGCCTTGCAGGAGCGCGAGGTGTTGCTGAAGAGCGCGCCGCACCTGATCCAGCCGCTGCGCTTCGTGCTGCCGCATGCGCCGCACCTGCGGCCGGCCTGGATGATCCGCGTGGGCCTGTTCCTGTACGACCATCTCGCGCGGCGCGAGCTGCTGCCGGGCTCGCGCGGGCTCAAGCTCGCGGGCAGCGTCTACGGCGAGCCGCTGCGCCCCGAGTTCACGCGCGGCTTCGTCTACTCGGACGGCTGGGTGGACGACGCCCGGCTGGTGGTGGCCAACGCGCAGGACGCATGCGCCCGTGGCGCCGAGGTGCTGACGCGCTGCGCCGTCACGCGGGCGGTGCGTGGCGCAGACGCGTGGCAGCTCACGCTCGCCAACGGCCGCGCGCTGCGCAGCCGCGCCCTCGTCAACGCGGCGGGGCCGTGGGCCGAGGCCTTTCTGCGCGGCCAGGGCCTGCCCGCGCGCGGGCTGCGGCTGGTGAAGGGCAGCCACATCGTCGTGGACCAGCGCTTCACGCACGACCACGCCTACATCTTCCAGAACCCCGACGGCCGCATCATCTTCGCCATCCCCTTCCAGGGTCGCTTCACGCTGATCGGCACGACCGACGTGGAGCTGCCCGAGCACGAGGCGCCGCCCGCGCAGGCGCAGATAGCGGCCGACGAGATCGCCTACCTGTGCGAGCAGGCCAGCCGCTACCTCGCGCGGCCCGTGGCGCCGGCCGACGTGCTGTGGACCTATGCCGGCGTGCGCCCGCTGCTGGACGAGGGTGGCTCGGCCTCGTCGGTGACGCGCGACTATCTGTTGGAGACCGACGCGGCCGGCGGCGCGCCGCTGCTGAACGTCTGGGGCGGCAAGCTGACCACCTACCGCAAGCTGGCCGAGGACGGCGCCACGCAGCTGGGCCGCCTGCTGGGCGACGAGCGCCGCCCCTGGACCGCGCGTGCGCAGCTGCCGGGCGGCGACCTGGGCGCGCACGGCGTGGACATCGCCGGCTTCACCGCCACGCTGCAGGCCCGCCATGCCGACCGCCCGCCGGCCCTGGTCGCCCGTCTGGCGCGCGCCTACGGCAGCACCGCCGCCGAGCTGCTGGCCGCGCCGCCGGGCGCCGAGGTCGCGCCGGGTCTGTTCGACAGCGAGCTGCGCCACCTGGTGGACCACGAATGGGCCCGCAGCGCCGACGACGTGCTGTGGCGGCGCAGCAAGCTGGGTCTGCACTTCACGCCCGCGCAGCGCGAGGCCGTCGCGGCCTGGTTCGGCACCCGCTGACGGCGCTGCGGCATGATGCCGCCCCATGTTGTCCGGTGTGCTGTTCGCCCTCGCGGCGGGATTGATGTGGGGCCTGGTGTTCGTCGCGCCGGTCATGCTGCCGGGCTGTCCGCCGGCCTTGCTGACCGTGGGCCGCTACCTGGCCTTCGGCCTGCTCGCGCTGCCGCTGGCGCTGATGGACCGCCGCGCACTGCGCGAGCTGCAACCCGCCGACTGGTGGGAGGCCGTCAAGCTCAGCGCGATCGGCAACTTCCTGTACTACCTGACGCTGTCGGCCGCCATCCAGCGCGCCGGCGCGCCGCTGCCGACGATGATCATCGGCACGCTGCCGGTGGTCATCGCGATCTGCGCCAACCACCGCAACCGCGTGCGCGACGGCCACCTGCCGTGGGCGAAGCTGGCGCCGTCGCTGGCGCTGATCGCTGCCGGCCTGGCGCTGGTGAACCGCGACGAGCTGGCCCACCTGCAGGCCGGCTCCGGCGATCTGCGACGTTATGCAGAGGGTGCGCTGCTGGCCATCGCCGCGCTGGCCTGCTGGACCTGGTATCCCATCCGCAACGCGGACTGGCTGCGCGCCCACACCGACCGGTCGCCGCGCGCCTGGGCCACGGCGCAGGGACTGGTGACCGGACCGATGGCGCTGGCCGGCCTGCTGGCTGTCGGCGCCGTGCACCTGGCCGTGCCCGGCACGCTGGCGCCCGCCGACTACGACTTCCCCCTCGGTGACCGGCCGCTGGCCTTCATCGGCCTGATGCTGGCCATCGGCCTGCTCTCTTCATGGATGGGCACGCTGTGCTGGAACGAGGCCAGCCAGCGGCTGCCGACCTCGCTGTCGGGCCAGTTGATCGTCTTCGAGACGCTGGCCGCGCTGGCCTATGCGTTCACCTGGAACCAGCGCATGCCGCCGCCGGCGACCTTGGCCGGCATTGCGCTGCTGATGGCGGGCGTGGTGTGGGCGCTGCGCATCAGGCCCGTGAAGCACGCGGGCTGACGCCGCCCCGGTTCAGACCTCGAACACGCGCCGGCCGTCGAAGCCATCCGCCTCGCCGCGCTTGCTGTGCCCGCGCGCGTTGCTGACGACGCGGGTGTCGCCCACGCGGTAGTCGTGCCGGCAATGCAGGTGGCCGTGCAGCCACAGCTGCGCGCCCGGCAGCAGGTCTTCGTCGTTGTTGCAGAAGCTGGCCGTGCCGGGCTGGCGGCCATAGCGCGGGTCGGCGCTCTTCAGGCTGGGCGCGAAGTGCGTGATGACGACCGTGGCGTCCCAGTCGCCCGTGCGCTGCAGCTCGCCGGCCAGCCACGCGCGCTGCTCCTGCCCCAGCTTGCGCACGGCGTCCACGCCGAAGGGCTCGCCGAAGCGGGTGGACTGCATGACGTTCTGGAAGTAGCCCCCCGCGCGCATCGCGCGCTCGCGGCCGGACGGGCCGAAGGCATCGAAGTCGCACCAGCGCGTGCTGCCGACGAAGCGCACGCGCCGGCCCAGCGCGTCGGCCAGCAGGACGGCCTCGTCGTCCAGCATGCGCAGGCCCAGGGCCGTCACATGCGTCCGCAGCGCCTCGCGCGCCTCGTCCACGTCCCGGCGGTCGAACTCGTGGTTGCCGGGCACGAACAGCACCGGCACCGGCCAGCCGCGGAACAGCTCGAAGCTGCGCCAGGTGGTGTCGATGTCGCCGGCGAGGACCAGCACTTCAGCGCCCGGCGCGGGCACCGGCTGGTACGACTCCGTTTCGAGATGCAGGTCCGACAGGAGCTGCAGCCGCATCAGTTGCTGCCGTGGCAGACCTTGTACTTGCGCCCGGAGCCGCAGGGGCAGGGATCGTTGCGCCCCACCTTGGGCGTGTCGCGGCGGATGGTGTCCACGCGGTAGCGCTCTTCTTCCGTCAGGTCGGCCAGGTCGGCCACCGTGACGACCATCTCCTCGATGGCGTCGTCCAGGTCCTTCAGCGGATGCTCGCGGTTCAGCGTGGCTACGACTTCCTTCTCCTCCGGCGTCTCGGCCGGCAGGTGGCGGTACAGGCGCGCCATCGCGGCGGCCACGTCGTCGTTGGGCAGCTCGGCCAGCTCGGGGAAGCACAGCGCCGCATGCTGGAAGCCGGCGACCCAGGGCATCAGCGCCCGCGAGATCGGGCCCAGCGCGTCGTAGCTGTCGCGCGCGGCACGGTCCTCGTCGGTGGCGTCCTCGGGCAGCGGCTCGGGTTCGGACTCCTCGTCGACGTCCAGCACGACGGGGTCGAACCAGTTGTCTTCGACCAGTCCGCGGTTCAGCGCGGCGTGGCGGCGCTGCACCAGCTCGGTGATGCGGTCCAGCCAGGCGGCGTCGACCGAGTCGGGCAGCACGCCACCGTCGTAGTCGAAGATGTTGGGCAGCCACTCGTCGAGGTCGATGAGGCGGGGCTGCACGATGACGCCGCACAGGTAGCCGTCCAGCATGGAGGCATCCAGCGGCTGCAGCGGCTCGGGCGTTTGGGCGAGGAGTTCGTCGAGTTCGGCGAACTCGGCGTCGGTCAGGTCTTGGGTGCTCATGGCGGGATTGTCCTCGTCAGACCGTCTTCTGCTCCAGCACGAAATTCGCGCCGTCGTACTGGCCCAGCTTCTCCACCAGCAGCGGCAGGCATTCGGCCAGCTCGTCGTGCAGCGTGAACGGCGGGTTCACGACCAGCATGCCGCTGCCCATCATGCCGAAGCCGCGCTCGTCGGCCTGAGCCACGGTGAGCCGTGCATGCAGCCAGCCCTTCTTGGCCATGGCGTCGGCGCTGGCCTTCAGGCGCGGCAGCATCTGGGTGGACTCCAGCAGCTGCAGCTGCGGGTACCAGATCATGACGACCGTGTCGGGCGCGCGCTCCAGCGCCTCGCGCAGCGCGGCCAGCACCTTGGCGTAGTCGGTCTTGATCTCGTAGGACGGGTCCATCAGCAGCGCCGCACGGCGCGTGGGCGACGGCAGCTCGGCCTTGATGGCACTGAAGCCGTCGCGGTCGCTGACCTGGGTATTGGGGCGGCTCTCCAGGTAGCTGGTGAGGATGCGGTGGTCGGTCGAGTGCAGCTCGTAGACGCGCAGCCGGTCGGTCTCGCGCAGCAGGAAGTTGGCGATGGCCGGCGAGCCGGGGTACTGGCGCAGCTGGCCGTCGGGGTTGAAGGCGCGCACCAGGCTCATGTAGTCGGCCAGCGGGGCGGGCAGGTCCTTGCGGTCGTAGAGCTTGGCGACGCCGTCGGAGTACTCCGCCTTCTTCTGTGCGTAGCGGCCCTCGACGGAGTAGCCGCCGGCGCCGGCGTGGGTGTCGATGAGCGTGTAGGGCTTGTCCTTTTCGCCCATGTAGCGCAGCACGCGGGTCAGCACCAGGTGCTTGAGGACGTCGGCATGGTTGCCGGCATGGAAGGCGTGGCGGTAGGCGAGCATGGGGCGATTGTCGCTAACACAGCTCCCATCAACCCCGCCGGGACAGGGAAAGCGGGCCGCGACTAGCCTTGCGACCTTCGCTTTCGTCTCCATTTCCCCGTCATGCCCACTCTGTTCGACCCCGTCCGCTTCGGCGACATCCAGCTGTCCAACCGCATCGTCATGGCGCCGCTGACGCGCAACCGCTCGCCGCGCCAGACGCCCCACGCGCTGACCGTCGAGTACTACCGCCAGCGCGCCAGCGCCGGCCTGCTGATCACCGAGGCGGCGCAGATCCGCCCCGACGGCCAGGGCTATTTCGACACGCCCGGCATCCACTCGCCCGAGCAGATCGCCGCCTGGAAGCAGGTGACGGACGCCGTGCACGCCGAGGGCGGCCGCATCGTCATCCAGCTGTGGCACGTGGGCCGCATCTCGGTGAACCGCCTGCAGCCGGGCGGGCAGGCGCCGGTGTCGTCCACGAACCGCGCGGCCAAGACCCGCACCTACGCCGCCCACGGCGAGCTGGTGCCGACCGACACGCCGCGCGCGCTGCGCACCGACGAGATTCCGCAGCTGATCGCCGACTACGTGCAGGCCGCGAAGAACGCCATCGCGGCCGGCTTCGACGGCGTGGAGGTGCACGGCGCCAACGGCTATCTGCTGGAGCAGTTCCTGCGCGACAGCGCCAACGACCGCACGGACCAGTACGGCGGCCCCATCGAGAACCGCGCACGGCTGCTGGTCGAGGTGATGACGGCAATCGCCGGCGCCATCGGCGCGGGCCGCACGGCGCTGCGCCTGTCCCCGGTCACGCCGGCCAACGACATCGGCCAGGACAGCGACCCGCAGGCCCTGTTCAACCATGTGGCCGACCGGCTGGCGCCGCTGGGGCTGGCCTTCCTGGAGGTCGTCGAGGGCGCCACCGGCGGCCCGCGCGACAACGCGCCCTTCGACTACCAGGAACTGCGCCGCCGCTTCCAGGGCCCCTACATCGCCAACAACGGCTACGACCGCGCGCTGGCGCTGGACGCCGTTGCCGGCGGCCGCGCCGACGCGGTCGCCATCGGCCGGCCGTTCATCAGCAACCCGGACCTGGTGGAGCGCATCCGCGCCGACCTGCCCTGGGCCACGCCGCAGAAGGAGAGCTTCTACGGTGGCGGCGCCGAGGGCTACACGGACTACCCGACGGTCCGCGCGGCCTGATCCACCGGCGCGCCGCCTGCGTCGTCGTTGCGCAGGCAGCCCAGGCCCTGCAGCGTGTGCCGCAGCGCCTGCAGCGCGGGCGTGCGCGGCTCGGCCCCGAGCAGCTCGACCAAGCGCGTGTTGTCGATGCGCACCGCGTGGCGCCAGTACGGCGCGATCTCGACGGCCTCGCGGGCGAAGCCGCTGAAGGGCGCGGCCAGGCGCAGCGCCCACCAGGGAAAGCGCCACTGCGGCAGGCGCTCGCGGCCCACGGCACGGGCCAGCAGCGCCGGCAGGCTGCGCCCGTCGGCGTCCCACAGGCCCTCGAAGCCGACGCGCTCGAAGGCCCGCAGGCCGGGATGCTCGGCCAGGCGCACCATGGCCTCGGCCAGGTCCGGCAGATAGGCCCAGCCATGGCCCGTGTGCGGCGCCAGGTTCGTCAGGCGCCGCAGCGGCCGGCCCGGCTTCACCATCGCCTGCCCGAACCAGCTGGAGTGCAGCCGGGGGCCGAAGTAGTCGCCCGCCCGGACGATGAGCACGCGCACCTCGGGCGCGGCCGCCTGCAGGCGGCGCTCCAGCTCCACGCGGATGCGGCCCTTGGCGGCGCTCGGCCGCTGCGGGCTGTCCTCGTGGACGACGGGCGTGGCGGCCGGGTCGAAGTTGTAGATGGTGCCGGGCAGCAGGATGCGCGCACCGCTGGCCCGCGCGGCGGCGATGCTGTTGTCGATCATCGGCAGCACCAGCCGGTCCCAGTGCCGGTAGCCGGGCGGGCTGACGGCGTGGACGATGAGCTGCACGCCGGCCGCGGCCTCCACCACATCGCGCTGCACCATGGCGTCGCCGATGCGCCATTCGATGCGGCCGGTCGGCGCCCGGGCCGGGTCGCGCGCCAGGCCGCGGACCCGCCAGCCGCGGGCCAGCAGGGCTTGGGCGACGGCGCCGCCGACGCTGCCGCCCGCGCCCAGCACGAGGGCCGTCCTGGACGGGGAAATGGTTTCGAGGGGGTGGGTCGTCATCGCGGGCTCCTGGTGAAGTGCCGTCATCGTCGGCGCCGCCAGGCTCGTTGACAATTGACGATCACTTTCCAACCGCTGGAAGATTTTTGATGAGCACTCCCTCCTGGGACGACCAACGCGTGTTCCTCGCGGTGCTGGAGGGCGGCAGCCTGTCGGCCGCGGCGCGCGCGCTGGGCGTGGCGCAGCCCACCGTGCGCGCGCGGCTTGAGGCGCTGGAGCAGGCGCTGGGCGCGGCCCTCTTCACCCGCTCGCCCCAGGGGCTGCAGCCGACCGACCACGCCCGCGCGCTGCACGGCCATGTGCGCGCCATGGACCACGCCTCGCGCGCCTTCCTGCGCGCCGCGTCGGCAGCGCCCGGGGAGGTGCGCGGCACGGTGCGGCTGTCGGTGTCGGAGCTGGTGGGCGTGGAGGTGCTGCCGGCCATGCTGGCGGGGCTGCGCGCGCAACACCCGTCGCTGGCCATCGAGCTGGAGCTGAGCAACGCCGCCGCCAACATCACCGAGCAGGCCGCCGACATCGCCGTGCGCATGATGGCGCCCACGCAGGACACGCTGGTGGCGCGCAAGGTCGGCAGCATCGCGCTGGGCCTGTTCGCGCACCGCGACTACCTGGCGCAGCGCGGCACGCCGCAGACGCCGGCCGAGCTGGCGGCGCACGACCTCATCGGCCCCGACCGCTCCGCGCTGGACCTGCGGCTGGCCGGCCAGGCCCTGCCGGGCCTGCAGCACCGCCTGCTCGTGCGCACGGACAGCCATCCGGCCCAGGTGGCCGCGGCCCGCGCGGGACTGGGCATCGCGGTCATGCACGTGGCGCTGGGCCGCGGCGACGCCCGCCTGGCGCAGGTGCTGCCGGACTTCGTGCCCGCCACGCTGCCGGTCTGGCTGGTGACGCACCGCGACCTGCGGCGGGAACCGCGCATCCGCGCCGCGTTCGACCACCTCGTCGACGCGTTTGGCGCGTACTGCCGCGGCTGAGGCCCGTCAGGACTGGAAGGCGCCGGGGCTGCGCGCCGGCCCGGCCAGCGCCGTCGTGCCGCGCGGGTGGCGGTACTCGCGTGTCGGGCTGAGCCTCAGGCCCTCGGCCTCGCCCACGTCCTGCGCCTTGCCGCGCAGGCCGGAGCCGGGCTTCAGGCGGAAGTCCTCGCGCGCCGCACGCACGAACTCGTCCCAATCCGCCGTGAAATTGGCGCGCCGCGTCCAGTGGCCGTCGGCGGCCAGCTTGGGCGTGCCGACCAGCAGGTTGTTGGCCAGCATGACCTCGGCCTGCGGCGGCGTCACGCGCAGCCAGATGCCGCCGCTGGACATCTGGTCCACCAGGGTGTTGTTCACCAGGTAGAGCGCCTGCCGCGGCCACCTGGCACCCTCGATGCCGAAGGAGATGACGTGCGGGTTCTCCGTCGTGGAGCTCTGCATGATGAGGTTGCCCATCACGACGGCCACGCCGCCGTTGGGGAACTCCAGCTCATAGCTGGCGCGCCCGCCGATCTCGTCGCTGAGGCGGTTGTAGAGGATGTGGTTGACGGCCGCGCGGCTCTTCAGCAGGTGGCCGAGCAGGCCGTGATGGAAGTAGCTGCCGGTCACGGCCAGCCGCTTGATGGCGCCGACGTAGAGGTTGTGCGTCTGACCACGTCGCAGCGCGATCGTGCCGAAGTCGCAATCCACGATGTCCAGCTCGGCGTTCTCGTCGTTGGAGGTCAGCAGGCCGTTCTCGTTGTCGCGGAACCCGCAGTCCACCAGCGTCAGCGATCCGGCTTCGAGCCGCACGCCTGCACCGTTCTTGTCGGGCACGGTGCAACCGATGAAGTCGAAGCCCTCGATGCGCATGCGCCGGCCGCGCGTCACGAACAGGCCCTTGCCCTGCGCATGAGCGCCCGCGGCGACGAGCCGCACGCGACCGCCCACGGCGCGCAACGTCAGATCCTGCTGCGACCACACCGCCACATCGGCGACGTACTCGCCCGCATCGACCTCGATCAGCATGCCGTCCTTGGCCTGGCGCGCCGCCGCCGCCAGCGACTTGACGGCCTGGCGCGGCCCCACCTTCAGCACCGGCCCGGCATGGGCCGCCAGCGGCAGCAGGCCCGCAACGCTCAGCAGTTCACGGCGGCGCATCAGCCCTTGCCCTTCATCTTGGCCTTGAACAGCTCCACCACGCCCACCTCGCGCGGCCCCGGCACCAGCTCGAAGCCCTGGCCCGCCGCGATGTGGCCCTCGCGCTTCACGGCCAGGTAGAAGCCGCAGTAGCCGCTCTGCACCATCAGCTTGGCGGCCTGGTTGAAGCCCATGTGGGCATTGAACTTGAAGCAGGGCTGACGCGGCTCGGACACGATGAGTTCGCAGTCCGGGAAGCGCAACACGTCGCCCAGCCAGACGCGGCCCTCCTGCAGCCCCTGCAGCGTCAGGTTCTCTCCCATGTCGCCGGGCTGCAGCTCGCCGGCCACCTTGGCCTGGCCGCGCACGGTGGTCCAGAACGCGTAGTGCTCCTGCGGGTAGGCGTAGACGGCCTTGGCCGGCCCGCCGTGTACGCTAAGGTCCGCCTGTTCATCGCCGTCCAGGCCCAACGGGCCCACGGCGACGACACCCGTGCGGGCGCGCTTGCGGATGGCCGATTCAAGAGACTGGCCGTTGGTGGCAACGAAATGCTCGATGCGGGCGGTGTTGACGCTGAGGAGCTGCATGCGGGCGATTGTCCCGGAGCGGCGCGCAGGGTCTTTTCGGCGCCTCGGCCTACAAAGCAGTTTGTTACATGCCGTTAGGCTAGCCGCCCAACCGAGCGTGAGAGGAGACCGAATGAATGCTCTGGACAGTGGGGCCCGCGTCTGGGCCGGACTGGCTGTCACGCCCTCCAGCGAGTTGATGTTCATCGTCGGCGTGCTGCTGGCCGGTGCGCTGGCGGGCGAGTTCATCGCCGCCACGACCCGGCTGCCGCGCGTGGTGGGCTACACGCTGGCGGGCTGCGTGGCGGCGGCTTTCGGCCAGGGCGTGGTGATGCCGCTGGCCGGCGCCGCGCAGATCGTCACCGACCTGGCTTTGGGCCTGCTGCTGTTCGAGATCGGCAGCCGCGTGCGCCTGGGCTGGCTGCGGCGCAATCCGGGCCTGGCCATGACCAGCCTGCTGGAGGCCACGCTGAGCGCTGTCGCGGTGGCCTTCGTGCTGCGGCTGTTCGACCTGGCCTGGCCCACGGCCATCGCCTGCGCCATCCTGGCCATGCCGGCACCGGCCGCCGTGTCGGGCCGCGTCGCGCTGGAGCTGGGCGCCGAGGGCCAGGTCACGCAGCGCGCGTCGCTGCTGACGGCGCTGAACACGCTGTATGCCGTCGTCGCGCTGCTGCTGATGCGCACCTGGTGGGCCGCGGACGACGGCGGCAGCCTGCCGCAGGCGCTGGCGGGCCTGTCCATCTCGCTGCTGACCACCGTGGGCGTGGCCCTGCTGCTGGCCGGCGGCACCTACCTGGCCGCGCGCCGGCTGGACCTGCGCAACGAGAGCGCCACGCTGCTGCTGTTCGGCCTGGTGGCCTTCGCCATCGTCGCGGCGCGCGCCATCGGCGTGTCCACGCTGCTGATGCCGCTGCTGGCCGGCCTGCTGCTGCGCAACACCGGCGAGCGGCCCTGGGTATGGCCGCGCCACTTCGGCACGGTGGGCGGCGCGCTGGTGCTGATGCTGTTCGTCATCGTCGGCTCGGCCTGGACGCCGCAGATCCTCGTCGCCGGCGGCTTTGCGGCGCTGGCGCTGCTGGCCACGCGCTTCCTGGCCAAGACGGTGGCCATCGTCGCGCTGTCGCGTTGGTCGGGCGCCAGCCTGAAACAGGGCCTGGCCCTGTCCATCACGATGACGCCGCTGTCGGCCACCGCGCTGGTCATGCTCGCCGAGCTGATGCGCGCCGAGCCCCAGCTCGCCGCCGGCGCCGTACCCATCATCCTCGCCAGCATCGCGGTGCTGGAACTGCTGGGCCCCATCGCCGTGCAGTTCGCGCTGCGCCTGGCCGGCGAGCTGCCACCGGCGCCCCAGCGCCGCAAGGAGAAGCGTCAATGAGCCTCGGAGCGTTCTCCAAGTCGCAGCCGCTGACGCTGGGCGTCGAGCTGGAGCTGCAGATCGTCAACAACGACGACTACGACCTCGCCCCCGTGTCGGCCGACCTGCTGCGGCTGATGGCCAGGCGCAAGATCCCGGGCGACGTGAAGCCCGAGATCACCAGCAGCATGATCGAGCTGTCCACCGGCGTCTGTGCCGGCTACGGCCAGGCGCTGTCGGAGCTGGGCGAGATCCGCGCCGCGCTGGTGCACTGCGCCGAGCGGCTGGACGTGAGCCTGTGCGGCGGCGGCACCCACCCCTACCAGCACTGGAAGCGCCAGCGCATCTTCGAGACGCCGCGCTTTCACGAGCTGTCGTCGCTGTACGGCTACCTGTCCAAGCAGTTCACCATCTTCGGCCAGCACGTGCACGTGGGCTGCCCCAGCGCCGACGAGGCCCTGGTGCTGCTGCATGGCATGAGCCGCTTCATCCCGCACCTGATCGCGCTGGCGGCCTCGTCGCCGTTCGTGCAGGGCGAGGACACCGGCTTCGACTCGGCGCGGTTGAACTCGGTGTTCGCCTTCCCGCTGAGCGGCCGCGCACCCTTCGTGCAGACCTGGGACGACTTCGGCGTGTACTTCGACAAGATGACCCGCACCGGCGTCGTCTCGGGCATGAAGGACTTCTACTGGGACATCCGCCCCAAGCCCGAGTTCGGCACCATCGAGGTCCGCGTGCTGGACACGCCGCTGACCATCGAGAAGGCGGCGGCCATCGCCGGCTTCATCCAGTGCCTGGCGCACTGGATCACCGTGGAGAAGCCGTTCAAGCTCAGCGAGGACGACTACCTGCCCTACACCTTCAACCGCTTCCAGGCCTGCCGCTTCGGGCTGGACGGCACCTTCGTCGACCCCGAGAGCGGCGAGCACCGGGTGCTGCGCGACGACCTGCTGACCGTGCTGAGCCGGCTGGACGGCCATGCCGCCGACCTGAAGGCCGAACCCGCGCTGCAATACCTGCGCCGCGAGATCGCCGGCAGCGGCAACGACGCGACCTGGCTGCGCCAGATCGAGGCCGACGAACACCTGCTTGCCGAGGTGGTGCGCCGCGCGACGCGGCGCTGGCACGGTTGAACGGCGTGTCGACGAACTGCGGCTAGACGCCGGCCTGGCGCAAGGTCTGTACCAGCGCCTGGTGCAGGCTGTCCACCACCCTGTTGCCCTTGGAGGCCTGGCTGCGGTAGACGGCCACCTCCATCGGTTCCAGCGGCCCCAGGCCATGCTCGGCGCCCAGGCGCTGCACGCGCAGGATCAGCGCGGTGGACTGCTCGCAGTCCAGCTGGATCTCCACGCCGCCATGGCGCGGCGCGAAGCGCTTGAGCACCGGCGTCAGGTACTGGCTGGCGTAGTCGTCCGGCACGCCCAGCCGCACGACGCCGGAGATGGCCTCGCCCTGCAGCGCCGCCTGCGCCTCGGCCTGCAGGTCCAGCATGCGGCGGGCATAGCCCAGCAGCGCCTGGCCTTCGTGCGTGAGCTGCAGCAGCCGCGGCCCGCGCAGCAGCAGCGTGTGGCCCACGGCGTCCTCCAGCTTCTTGATCTGCATGCTCACGGCCGACTGCGAGCGGTGCACCTCGCCCGCCGCGCCGGACAGCGATCCGGCGTCCACCGCGGCTGCCGGCCGAACGGCTGGGCGCGCGGCAATGGACCGGCGTCGCGCTGGCCTTCGGCGGCATCGCCGTGGCCTTTCTCGGCGGCGGCGCGCACGGCGATGGCACGAGCCTGTGGGGTGACCTGCTGGCACTGCTGGCCGCGCTGTGCTGGGGCGCGACGACGCTCACCATGCGCTGCACCCGGCTGACCACCGCCCCGGCCACGGCGCTGCTGCAGGTCCAGTTGCTGGGCGCCTTCGCGCTGGTGGTGTCGTTCGCGAGCTTCCTGGCCTGGTGCTGGCTGCTGCGCCACTACCTGGCGTCGCGGCTGGGCGCTGACGCCGCCGTTCGGCGTGCTGCTGGGCGCCTGGCTGCTGGGCGAGCGGCTGGAGCCGTGGTTTGGCGCCGGCAGCGCCGCGGTGCTGGCCGGCATCGTGCTCGTCAGCCCGCGCGACGGACGCACGGCGCCGGCCCGGGCCGCCACGCACCGACAGGCCGGCCGGCGTGCCGAGGGGGAAGCCGCGGTGTAACCTCGCCGCCCCATGAGTCACAAGCCCACCACCGTAGCCGATCTCGGCGAGTTCACCGTCCTCATCGACGTGCGCTCGCCGGCCGAGTACGCGCTGGACCACATCCCCGGCGCCATCAACTGCCCGGTGCTGGACGACGAGGAACGCCGCATCGTCGGCACCACCTATGTCCAGACCTCGGCCTTCGAGGCGCGCAAGATCGGCGGCGCCATGGTGGCGCGCAACATCGCCCGCCACCTGGACGAGCTGTTCCACGACAAGCCGCGGGACTGGCGCCCGCTGGTCTACTGCTGGCGAGGCGGCATGCGCAGCGGCAGCTTCGTCAACTGGCTGCGGCTGGTGGGCTGGGACGCCCAGCAGCTCAAGGGCGGTTACAAGGCCTGGCGCGCCCACGTCATCGAGCAGATCGCGGCGCGTGCACCGGCGCTGGACCTGCGCGTGCTGTGCGGCCCCACCGGCAGTGCCAAGACCCGCGTGCTGCAGGCACTGGCCGCGCTGGGCGAGCAGGTGCTGGACCTGGAGGACCTGGCCGCCCACCGCGGCTCGGTGCTGGGCGCCGTGCCGGGCCGGCCGCAGCCGTCGCAGAAGGCTTTCGAGACGCAGCTGATGCACCGCCTGACCGGCCTGGACCCGACCCGCCGCGTGTGGGTGGAGGCCGAGAGCCGTCGCATCGGCCGCATCACCGTGCCCGAGCCGCTGCTGCAGCGGCTGCGCGACAGCCCGGTCGTCGAGATTGCCGCCTCGCCCGCGGCGCGCCTCGCCTACCTGCTGCGCGACTACGCCTGGCTGGGCGACGACCGCGCCGCCCTGGCCGACAAGCTGGACGGCCTGCGCGAGCTGCTGCCCCGGGAGGTGCTGGCCCAGTGGCAGGCCTGGGCGCACGAAGGTGAGCTGCCGCCGCTGTTCGAGGCCCTGATGGCCCGCCACTACGACCCGCTGTACGCCCGCTCGCAGGGCCGCCACCTGGCCCACCTGCCCCACGCCCGGCGCGTGGAATGCGAGGATCTGTCCGACGCCGGCATCCAGGCCCTGGCCGGCCGCATCGCCTCACTGCCATGACCACCACCCACGCCCCCATTCCCCGTCTGACCTCGCTGTCCCATGGCGGCGGCTGCGGCTGCAAGATCGCCCCCGGCGTGCTCAGCGAGATCCTGAAGAACACGCGCGGCCTGCCCGTGCCGCCGCAGCTGCTGGTGGGCATCGAGACCTCGGACGACGCCGCCGTCTACCAGCTCACCGACGACATCGCGATCATCGCGACGACCGACTTCTTCATGCCCATCGTCGACGACCCCTTCGACTTCGGGCGCATCGCCGCAACCAACGCCATCAGCGACGTCTACGCCATGGGCGGCAAGCCCATCATGGCGCTGGCGCTGGTGGGCATGCCCATCAACGTGCTGCCGGTGGACGTCATCGGCCGCATCCTGGCCGGTGGAGAGTCGGTCTGCGCCGCGGCCGGCATCCCCATCGCGGGCGGCCACACCATCGACTCCGTCGAGGCCATCTACGGCCTGGTCGCGCTGGGCGTGGTGCACCCCGGGCGCGTCAAGCGCAACTCGGACGCGCGCGTGGGCGACCGCCTGGTGCTGGGCAAGCCGCTGGGTGTGGGCGTGCTGTCCGCCGCGCTGAAGAAGGAGCAGCTGTCCGCCGACGGCTATGCGCAGATGGTCGCCACCACCACACAGCTGAACACCCCCGGGCCCGACCTGGCCGCGCTGGCCGGCGTGCACGCGATGACCGACGTGACCGGCTTCGGCCTGGCCGGCCATGCGCTGGAGCTCGCGCGCGGCGCGGGCGCCTGCGTGGAGGTCGACTGGGCCCGCGTGCCGCTGCTGCCGCAGGTGCGCGCACTGGCCGAGGCCGGCTTCGTGACCGGCGCGTCCGGGCGCAACTGGGCCGGCTACGGTGCCGAGGTGGCGCTGCCGCACGACTTCCCGGCCGCCGACCGCGCCCTGCTGACCGACCCGCAGACCAGCGGCGGCCTGCTGGTGTCCTGCGACGCCGCGGCGGTGGACGAGGTCCTGGCCGTGTTCCACCGCCATGGCTTTGCCGCGGCTGCCGAGATCGGCGCCGTGAGCGCCCGCGACGGCGACGGTCCGCAGTTGCGGCTGCGATAGGTTGCGGGCGCCAAGGCGCGCAGCATTGGCCTGTCCCGCCGGATGCACGGTGCCCTCATGCCAGGCGCGGCCGACCGCGTGCTGTCCCGGCTACATGACCTGAACGCCCAGGCTGGCGATGATGTCCACCGCCTGGTCGGCGGAGATGGTGCTGCCCTTGTAGTGCTGCAGCAGGTCTCCGACCTGGACCCGCCCCAGGCGCGCCAGGCGCAGGTCCGCACGGGTGAAGCGGGCGTTCTTGAGCGCCGCATCGGTCAGATCGCAGTCACGCAGGACGGCGTCGGTGAAGTCGCAGCCGGAGAGGTCGGCGCCCGACAGGTTCAGGCCTTCCAGGCGCTGCTTGCGAAAGGACAGTCCGCGCAGATCGGCGTGCACGGCCACGCTGCGCTGCAGCTGCAGCCCCAGGGTGACCGCGCCGTTGAACTTCGCGCCGGTCAGCTTCACCTCGCTGAACGTGGTGGACGACAGCCGCGCGCCGTGCCACTGCGTGTTGTTCAGGTCGCAGGCCTGGAACTGCGCGTCGGTCAGGTCGCACAGCTCGAAGTCCGCGCCGCCGGCACGACACCCCTGCCAGCGCGTGCCAGCCAGGCGGGAGCGGCGCCAACGGGTGCCGACGAAGCTGCAGCCGACGAACTCGGCCCGCGTCAGGTCCAGCCCCTCCAGGTCCTCGCCGTCGAGGATGACCTGCTGAAGGCACAGCCCGGCGGCCGCGTCCGCGAGCCGCTGCACGAGGGCGGCGCGATCCAGCCGCAGCGGGCCGGCCACTTGGGGCTCAGGCGAATCGGCCAACATCGCGCTCCTGCTTCAACACCAGCGGCAGCCGCCACGCCATCAGCCCGCCGACCAGCATCAGCAGCCCGAGCGCCGGCAGCGCCAGCAGCACCGTGGTGGGCGCATGCCCCTGGGCGCCGCCGCCATGCACCAGCGCGGCCACCAGCGCAATCGCGGCCACCGCCGCAAACTGCCGCCCGGCATTGACCACGCCCGACGCTCCGCCCGCCTGCGCGCGCGGCACGGACTGCAGCGTCACGGAAGTGAGCGGCGGGCCGACGAAGCCCACGCCCAGCCCCAGCAGGCCTTGCGCCAGCAGGCCCGGCCACGCCAGCACCTGGGCCACCGGCGGGCCCAGCAGGCCCAGGCTCACGGCCGCCATCAGCGCCACGCCGACCGCCTGTATGCCCAGCCCCAGCGCGATGCAGCGCGGGCCCCAGCGGGTGAACGCGCGCTTGCCCAGGTGCGTGACGCTGAGCATCACGCCCACCGCAATCGGCATGCACAGCAGCGCCATCTGCGTGGCGCTCAGCCCAGCGCCCGACTGCCAGGCAAAGGTCAGCACGAACAGCCAGGCCGGCATGATGCCGGTGCACAGCAGCGACAACATCAGGCCCATGCGGTAGCCGGGGTCTTGCATCAGCGAGGGCAGCACCAGCGGTTGGTCGCCGGCGGCCTCCAGCCGGCGGCAGTGGCGCCAGAACAGCGCCGTCCACAGCGGTGCGCTCAGCAGGCCGGCGGCGAGGGCGGGCGTCCAGCCATGCTCCGGCCCCTGCAGCAGCGGCACCGTCCAGGCCAGCGCAGCCACCAGGCACCAGGCGGTGCCCGCCAGGTCCAGCCGCGTGCCGGGCTGCGGCGGGTCCGCCGGCAGCAGCCACAGCGCGAGCGCAATCGCCAGCAGCCCGACGGGCAGGTTGATCAGGAACACGGCGCGCCAGCCCAGGCCCGCCACGTCGGCATCCAGCAGCAGCCCGCCCACCACCGGGCCCAGCGCCGACGACACGCCGCCCAGCACGCCGAAGATCGTGAACGCGCGCATGCGCTCGTGCGGCGCGTACATGGCCTGCATCAGCGTCAGCACCTGGGGCACCATCACCGCCGCACAAGCTCCCTGCGCAACCCGCGCCAGCACCAGGCCCGGCGCCGACGTCGCCAGGCCGCAGGCCAGGGAGGCCAGCGTGAAGCTGGCAACGCCCCACACGAACATGGTGCGGTGCCCGTACAGGTCGCCAAGCCGCCCTCCCACCACCAGCAGCACGGCGAACGACAGCGCGTAGCCCGCCACGATCCAGGCCACCTGAGCGCCGTTGGCTTGCAGCGCCTGGCCGATGCCAGGCAGGGCGACATTGACGATGGTGACGTCCAGCAGGTCCATCACGAAAGCGATGGCCACCACGGCGAAAGCCAGGCTGCGCCGTCGCGGCGACAGCGGCGGCGCGGCGCCGGCACCCTGAGTGCACGGCTGCGCCACCGGCCCCGTCGGGCCGGTGCTGAGGCGTTCCGTCATTCAGTGCCCCTGGCCGCTCAGCTGCGGCAGCGCCGTGCGCCGCGCCAGCAGGCCCTGCGCCAGTGCGATGAGGATGCACAGCACACCAGCCGCCACGAAGGTCTGCAGCAGGCCACCGGTCCAGCCTCGCGCCAGCGTCACGAACAGCGGCGACAGGAACTGCCCCAGGAAGAACGCGCTGGTCCACCAGCCCATGCCACGGCCACGGAACTGGTCGGGCAGCTCGCGCAAGCCCCAACCGATCAGGATGGGAATGCACATGCCCGCGCCCAGCTGCTGCACGAAGGCGAAACCCACCACAGTGTTGATGTCATGCGAAAAGCCGATGCCCACCATGCCGGTACCCAGCAGCAGGAACAGCACGCTGAACTGCAGCGTGGAGCTGCGCTTGGAGAGCAGCTTGTAGACGATGGCGCCCAGCGGCACGGCCAGGCTGGCCACGGCGCTGTAGTTGCCGATGCGGTGGATCTCCTTCAGCCCCATCGCGTCCAGCGCCAGCGAGAACTGCAGCGTGTAGACGAAGTACAGCGCCGCCAGCACGAAGGTGGTGCCGGCGATGCGCACCATCAGCGCCATCGGAAAACGCGGCTGTATCCAGCTGCCCGAGGCGGTGAAGGCCGGCGCCGGGCGCTCGGGCTCGAACAGGAAGAACCAGGCCGCTAGCGCGATGACCAGCGCCAGGCCGTAGACCAGGAAGGAGAAGTTCCAGCCGAAGGACGCCAGGTAGCCGCTGGCGGCCAGCAGCGCCGAGCCGCAGAAGGAGCCGACGATGCCCTGCCACATCAGCCACTTGGTGCGCTGCTCTTTGTCGAAGTAGTCGCCCAGCAGCGTGTTGCCCATGGTCAGGATGAAGGCCTCGCCCACACCCAGCAGCAGCCGGCCGGCGAACAGCGCGGTGAAATCCTGGATGAAGAAGGGCACCATGCCGCCCACGCCGTAGACGGCCGCGAAGGCTATGGCCAGCTTGCGCCGGCCCACGCGGTCAGCCAGCCAGCCGGCGAAGGGCGACAGCAGCGCCACGCACAGGCCCGGCGCGGACAGCACCAGCGGCGCCAGGGTCTGGATGTTGGGCACGTGCTGGAAGTTCTTCACCAGCAGCGGCACGATGGGCATCAGGGCGACGATGGCCATCATCGGCAGCAGGCTGATCGCGATGATGATCAGCCCTTGCGGGATGCCGGCACGGCGTTGGGTTGGCATGGTTGTCTCCTGCTTGTTGTAAGTGTCCGCGTCGCCGACTGCCGTCCTCAGGCGGCGCTTCGGCCGTCGCGCTCGCGGGCCATGGCGGCCTGGATGCGCTCCATGATGTCCAGCACCTCGGCCGTGGCGGACACCGGGTGCAGCGGATGCTCGATGGCCCCGGCCAGGATGGCGTCATTGACCGCGCGGAACATCGGCACATAGCCGGCGCCCTCGCGTTCGAACTTCAGTTCCTGCACCTCTGGCGGCGCAGGTGGGCGCCCGGTCGTGATCTTCAGCCCGCCCGGCGAGAACAGCGGCTCCTGGAAGTCGATCGCGCCACGGCGCCCGCCCAGCCATGCGCGTGGCGGCACCATGCAGGTGATGGCCGTGGCCAGCTGCGCCAGGCCACCGCCGGCATAGCGCAGCGTGATCGCCTCTTCCAGATCCACGCCGTCCGGCCGCATCGTGCCGGTGACCGAGATCTCGGCCAGCTCGCCCAGGAACATCTGCGCCAGCGTGATGTTGTAGACGCCCATGTCGTAGAGCGCGCCGCCGCCAAGGGCCGCGTCCCAGAAGCGCTTCGGGCCGTCGGCCGGCACCGGGTAGCCCAGGCCGGCCTGGAGCAGGCGCGGCTCGCCGATCGCGCCCTGCGCGACCAGCTCGACCGCCTTGCGCATGGCCGGGCTGAACTTCATCCACATCGCTTCCATCAGGAAGACCCGGTGCGCGGTGGCGATCCGGCCCAGCTCGCGTGCCTCGTCGGCCTTCATCGTCAGCGGCTTCTCGCACAGCACGTGCTTGCCCGCGCGCAGCGCCCGGGCCGCCAGCGCGAAGTGCGTGGCGTGCGGCGTGCCGAGATAGACCGCATCGATGTCCGGCGATGCGCACAGCAGTGCATGGTCGTCGAAGGCCAGCGGCAGGCCGTGCGCCTGCGCGAACGCGTCGGCGCTCTCGCGGGCACGCGAACCGATGGCCACGACCTCGGCGTTGTCGCACAGGCGCAGGTCGCCCACGGTGCGCTTGCCGATGCCGCCGCTGCCCACGACGGCCCAGCGCACTTTGCCGTTCCTCATGCCCGCAGCTCCGCCGAGTGACCGTACTCGCTGGCGATGTGCTCGCAGGCGCGAACCGTCAGCGCCATGGTCGTCAGCGTCGGGCCACAGGTGCCGTTGGTGACGAAGCAACTGCTGTCGGTGACGAACACGTTGGGAGCGCCCCAGACCTGGTTCATCGCGTTCAGCACCGAGGTCTTGGGGTCCTCGCCCATGCGCGCGCCGCCGCACTCGTGGATGGCCGCGCCGACCGCGACGCTGCGCTTGTAGGCCAGACGGAACAGCAGGCGCTCATGCCATTTGGCGTTGGGCAGGAAGGGGCTGTCGGGGTCGATGCCCAGCGGGCTGATCAGGAAGTCGGTGCGCAGGCCGGCCTCGCGCATCAGCGCCTTCTGCGTGTCGACCTGGTTGCGCAGCAGCTTCCACTCGTTGTCGCGCATGCGGATGCCCACCGACGGGATGGGCACGCCCAGGCGGTCGCGGCGGCCGGCCAGCGTCACACGGTTGTCGGCATGCGGCAGCATCTCGCCGTGGCCCGTCAGGCCGACGATGGCATCCATGTGCTGGGGCACCATGGGCCGGCCGATGATGCCCTGCAGGTTGAAGCCACCGGCGAAGCCCCCTGCGCCGGGGCGCTTCAGGTTCTGGAAGCGCGGGATGTAGATGCCGCCGTGGTTGTCGGCCGGCGAGGTGCCATCCACCAGTTGGCCGCCCTTGAAGCCGGGCGCCGAGCCCAGGCTCAGCGTCAACATCTGGTCCATGAAGTAGCGGCCCAGCAGGCCCGAGGAGTTGCCCAGGCCGTCGGGATGCTTCTCGCCCGCGGAGTTCAGCATCAGGCGCAACGTCTCGATGGTGGATGCGCACAGCACGACCACGTTGCCCTTCGCCTCGTGGCGGGCGCCGCTGAACTTGTCGATGTAGGTCACGCCGGTGGCGCGGCCCGTGCGCGGGTCGGTGTCGACGCGCTCCACCGGCGAGTTCGAGCGCAGCGTCAGGTTGCCGGTCGCCGCCGCAGCCTGCAGCGGCGCCGTGGTGCGGTTGCGCTGCTCGTCCACCGGCGTGGCCTCCTTGCGCACATAGCGCCAGGCCATGACCTTGCAGTCGGGCCAGCGCGCCTCGACCTTGGCCTTGAAGGCCTGTTCGGCCTTGCTCAGACCGGCCGGGCGGGCATAGGCACCGCTGGGGCAGTAGGCGATGCCGTCGTCGTTGCCCACCACGCCCAGGAAGCGCTCGACCTTCTCGTAGAAGGGTGCGATGTCGGCATACGCGATGGGCCAGTCCAAGCCCGCGCCCTCATGGCTCTTGAACTTGAACGTGTGGTCGGACATGCGCAGCGCCACCCGACCCCAGGCCAGGAAGCGCCCGCCCACCTGCTTGCCGCGCAGCCACAGGTAGTTGTCCTGGGGCGACTGGTAGGGGTGTTCGCGGTCGTTGACGAACAGGAAGCTCTTCTCCGGCGTGAAGAAGGACGTCAGCGCCTGCTTGTGCTGGCCGTTGATGCCGGCCTTGATGCGGGCCCAGGAGCCGATGCTGGCGAACTGTGCCTTCAGCGCCTGCTCGAACTTCTCCTCCGGCAACGGGCCGCCGGCCTCCAGCACCAGCACCTTCAGGCCGCGCTCGGTGAGTTCCTTGGCCGCAAAGCCGCCGGTCGCGCCGGAGCCGACGACGATGGCGTCGAATTGATCGTGTTTCATGGTCTTTGTCCTCATAGCCCCAGGCTGCGGCGTGTCAGCGCCAGCGACTCGGCATGCGGCAACGTGGGCAGGTATTCGAGGCCGATGGCGCCGGCGTAGCCGCGCTGGCGCAGCAGCGGCAGCAGCGTGGCCCAGGGCAGGCTGCCGGTGCCGGGCTCGTGGCGGCCTTCGAAGTCGGCCACCTGCACGTGCCCGATGAGCTCGACGCGATCGGCGAAGGCATCGTCCAAGCTCTGGCCGTCGACGGCGTTGTGGAACACGTCGGCCAGCAGCCTGAGCGCCGGGCTGTCGACCTCTTCCACCAGGTCCAGCCCCTGGCGGACGTTGCGCACGGCCATCAGGTTGCCGTTGATGACCATGTGCACGGGCTCCAGCAGGAGGGTCGCGCCGCCGTCCTCGGCGATGCGGGCGGCCTCGCGCAGCACCTTCACCGCATTGGCACGCAGCTCGGCGTCGCTCTGGCCGGGCAGGCCGAAGCCCGAGGCCAGGATCATGCGGGCCCCGTTCAGCCGGCGCGCCACCGGCACCGCGTCGCGCACGCCGGCCAGCACGGTGGCGTGCTCGGCCGGGTTCACGAGGCTGGCGCGCGGGTCCACGCAGAAGCTGAACACCTGCACGCCGGTCTCGGCCACCACGTCGACGACGGCGTCCAGCGGCTTGTCCCGCCACAGCCACATGTCGACCGCGTCGAAGCCATCGGCCTGGGCGGCGCGGAAGCGCTCGATGAAGTCGGGATGCTCGGCCTTGTAGAGCATCTCGATGCAGGGGATCAGCCTCATGCCGTGGCCCCCGCCATGCCGAACACCTCGCGGGTGCGGGCGAGGGACTCCAGCGTGGAGCCGCTCGGGCGGTACTCCAGGCCGATGTCGCCCGCATAGCCGGCGGCCTTCAGCGCCGGCAGCCAGGCGGCCCAGTCGATGGTGCCGGTGCCCGGCTCATGACGGCCGTTGGTGTCGGCCACCTGCACATAGCCGATCAGGTGGGCGCGCCGCAGGATCTCGCGCCAGTCCTCGCCCATCACCTCGGCGTGATAAGCGTCGTACAGCAGGCGCACCGCCGGGCTGTCCACCGCTTCGACGATGTCCAGGCCTTCGATGGCCGAAGCCATGAAGAAGCCGACGTGATCGATGCGGTTGTTCAGCGGCTCCAACAGCAGCCGCATGCCGGCCGCCTGAACGCGCGGCGCGGCGCGCTGCAGCAGGTAGACCATGTTGTCGTGCTGCTCGGCGGCCGATGCGCCGCCCAGTGCCGGGCCGCCGGCGATCACCATGTCCTTCGCCCCCAGGCGCTGGCACATCGCCATCGTGCGATCGATGGCGTCCATCACGTAGGCCTCCTTGCTGCGGTCGACGCAGCCCACGCGGGGCCCGACCGTCAGGCTCAGCAGGCGCACGCCCGTGTCCTTCAGCGCGGCCTCCACCGCGTCCATGCCCTCCGGGCCCCACATGTGGAACTCCACCCGGTCCAGGCCGGCCGCAGCCGCTGCCCGGATGCGCGCAGGCATGTCGCCGGCCTCGTTGAACATGTACAGGTCTTCGATGACTGCAGACAGCTTCATTGCAATTCTTCCCAATCGTTCTCAGTTCAACAGCGGCTGCAGCACATGACGCACGGTCCAGGCGTTCTGCATCATGCTGGCGGCTGCGGGTGCGGGGCCCTTGTCGCTTTCGACGATGAGCCAGCCGGCATAGCCGGTCTCGCGCAGCGCGCCCATCAGCGCGGTCCAGTCCACCAGGCCCGTGCCCAGCTCGCCGAACCAGCGCGGGATGCCGCGCTGGCCGCCGGCCTGCAGCAACGCGCGCTCGGCATTCGGCGCGCGGTACTCGTCCAGCGTGTCCACGGCCAGCGCGTCCTTGACGTGGATGTGCCAGACGCGCGCATGGAAGCGGCGATACCAGGCCGCCACATCGTGGCCGGCGATGGTCAGCTCGGCGGTGTCCATGCACAGGCCCACGGTGGCAGGGTCCAGCAGCGCCAGCCACGCGGCGAGTTCGTCGGCATCGCGCAGCGGCGCCAGCGCATCCAGGTGCAGCACGGTCTTGACGCCCAGCGCCGCCGTCATTGCGCCGACCGCGTTCCAGCAGTCGGCGGCGGCGGCCTGGCGCTCGGCATCCAGCCCGCCATGGCGGCCGAAGGGGGGCAGCGCCCGCAACACCAGCACCTCGCCGCCCACCTCGGCCAGGAAGCGCGCGAACACGCCCGCCTGTTCCAGCAGCCCCTGATGCTGGCTGCGGTCGGTGCAGTCCAGCCCGTGGTGCAACTCCTCGAAGCTCATCTGCAGCGGGTCGAGGAAGACGCTGGCGACGCGCTGGATGCCCCAGTCGCGCAGACGCAGCTTGAAGTGCTCGACGGAACCGAAGTTCTGCTGGATGTTCTCGGGCCGGCCCATCGGGTCCCAGCGGCCGGTGCCGGCGCTGAGCTCGACGGCGTCGAAGCCGCAGGCCGCCGTGACCTTCAGCGCCCGCTCCTGCTGCTCCATGCGGGCAAAGCCCGTGAAGCCGGCCTTCCACTGGTTGGTGGCATACCCCCATTTCGCCCACTTAGTCATGGATCTTCCTCAGCTGGTTACGGATGGTCCAGGCCGCGATGGCCGTGCTCTCGGGGTAGTTGCCGCCGCCCACATCGGCCTTGTCGTGCTCGACGCCGACCCAGCCCTGCCAGCCGACCTCCTTCATCGCGGCGTACAGCGCCGGGAAGTCGACCAGGCCGCCTTCGGTGCCGATCTCGTAGAACCAGCGCGCCGTCGTCGGCGCCATGACCTCGGCGTCAGGCTTGCGGCGGTAGTCGCCATTCGTGTCGACGTTGTGCGTGTCCTTCAGGTGGAAGGCGGCCACGCGGTCGTGCCGCTTCAGGAACAAGTCCACCGGATCGACGCCGGCGATGACGTGCTGGGCCGTGTCCAGGCACAGGAAGACGTAACGCGGGTCGGTCCAGTCGTAGAACTTCTGCAGCTGCTCGGCGCTGCGGATGCCGCAGAAGAACTCGTGGTGGCAGCAGGTCTTGACCCCATAGCCTTCCAGCGTCATCTGGCCGATGCGGTTCCACAGCTCGGCGCAGGCGCGGATCTTGTCGTCGGTGACCGGCTCGACGTCGAAGTACAGGCCCGCCGGCATGACGATGAAGTTCTGCACGCCCAGGCCGGCGCTGCTCTTCATGATGTATTCGGCATAGCCGGCCATGCGGTCGTGCGTGGCGCGCACATGGGGCGTGCTCTGGCGCGCGTCGTACATGACGGCATGGAACAGGCTCAGCACGCGGTCGATGCCACGCGACTGCATGTGCGCGCGTGCGGCCTCCAGCGAGCCGAACAGGTCGCGCAGCGCGCCGAGGTGGAAGTCGAAGGTCTCGATGGCCTCGAAGCCGACACCGGCGACCTGCTTGAGAAAAGCGTCGAAGCGCTCCACGGAGCTGTACTGCGAGATCTGGCCTTGGGCCGTGTCCACGCGCCAGTGGTCCATGTAGGCGTAGCGCAGCTTGCGCCCGCCCAGCGGCAGTCCGACTTGGGTCATGCAACGGTCCCCGTGTGCTTGGCAATGACGCGCCGCGCCAGCGCCTGGTGCTTGGCCACCATGTCGAAGGCGTCCACGCCGCGCATGTAGAGGTGGCCCTCCCACTCGCTGGACATGAAGCCGGTGTAGCCGCCGTCATGGAAGACCGGCAGGATCTTGTCGTAGGCGATGCTGGTCTCGTTGCCGTCGGCGTCGAAGTCGTAGAACTTGCCGTGCACGTGCACCACCTGCGGAATGATGTCCTTCCACATCTCGGCCTCGCCGGGGCTGAGGATGTTGAACATCACCGACAGCGCGCTCACGTCGGCCGGATCGGCGTTCAAGGGCTCGACGCGGCGGGCGAACTCCTGGCGCTTCCAGCCGGCATCCTTGGGCAGGTGCCAGACCTCCAGCGCCAGCTGGATCAGATGCTCGGGCAGCTCCTGGCGGCGCAGGTTGTCGATGTAGGTGGCCGGCAGGTCGAAGGCGCAGCAGCCGAAGTCGGGCACGAAGCCCAGCAGCGGCGAGTTGGCCTTGGCATAGGCCTCGCGGTAGGCCATCACCGGCGGCGAGTTGGGGTTCAGCGGCGCATGCACCTCCGGGCCCATCTTGATGCCGTGCTTCTCCAGCAGCGGCAGCAGCTTGATGGCCACCTCGGCCGGCGCGGCGAACTGGCTGCGGATGACCGGAAAGCCCAGCTTGGCGGCGGCCTCGATCTGCGGCACGTGGTAGGCCACGGCCTCGTCGATGCTCATCATCGTGCCGCGGCGCAAGGCCATGTCGGCGTTGATGGCCAGGCAGCTGGGCGTGAGCCCGTGCCGGGCCACCAGGTCCTTGAAGCGCGCGGCGAAGTCGTCGCTGACGTTCGGAAAGCCGCGGATGCTGGAGAAGCCGATGATCTCCAGGCCCGGGCCGAGATTGCGGCGCGCGACCTCGGCAATCAGGTCCTCGAAGCCGAAGCGGCGCTCGTGCCACTCGTTGGTGAAGCTGTAGAGCGTGGAGCCAAGCTTGAAGCCCTTGGCGGCAGGCGTCTGGTTTGCAGTCATGGATGGATCTCAGGCGGCTTGCAGGACCGCGTCACCGCGGGTCACCCAGGTCAGCATGGGGATGTAGGGTGGGAAGAGGTTCAGCGTCAGCACGACGCGGTGCGCACCGGCGGCCAGCGGCTGGGCCGTGGGCACGTGCAGGATCACGGAGTCCTGGATGAACCACCAGGCGCTGATCTGCTCGGGCAGTTCGGCCAGCGTGTAGCGGCGGCCTTCATGCTCGACGGTGGCGCCAGCCAGCGACACGGGCTGGTCGTCGACCAGCAGTTCGCTGGGCATCACCACCGACAGCGGCAGCGAGCGGTACCAGGGCAGGCGGATGTCCAGCGCCAGGCCCTCGGGCGTGACGCGCGAGTCCTGCGGTGTGATCAGGAAATCGCTGAAGTTGTTCTTGAAGAAGCGGGCCATGGTTGGCTTTCTGTGGCGTGCGGCGCTCAGGCCGCGAGGGTGAGTTCTCGCCCGGTGCGCGTGGTAGGCACGAAAGGCAGGTAGGACACGCGGTAGCGGATGGCCAGGTCGACGCGGTGCGCACCGGCAGCGAGGCCGCCCGGCTGCGCCACGACCACCTGGGCCTTCTCGCCGAAGTTCCACTTCTCGTCGAAGCAGGTCTCCAGCTCGTCCAGGCTCCACGAGCGGCCGCGCAGCGCCAGGCGCACGGCCTCGCGCGGTACGGCCTGGCCGTCCACGCTGACGGCGATGTCCTCGACCATGGACAGGCCCAGGCCGCGGTAATAGGGCAGGCGCGCCAGCAACGCGAATCCGGTGACTTGATTTCCCTCGACGACGTTCTCGAAGCCGTCGTCGCAGAGCATGTGCTGATCCATCATGATGGGGTTCTCCTCGTGTCGGTTCAGGCTTGCAGCGCGGCGGGGATGGGCTGGCCGAGCAGGCGGCACAACATGCGGTGCTGGCGCTTGACCTGCTCGACCGACTGCACCGGGTGCGCGTCCTCGATCCAGCGGTTGCCCTCGTACTCGGAGCAGATGTAGCCCTGGTAGCCGCCTTGCTTCAGCACGGCGACGATCTCGTCGTAGGGGATGGAGTACTCCACGTCGTCCTCGGTCATCTCGTAGAACTTGCCGTGGATGTTGTGGATGCGGTGCATGTAGTCCAGCATGCGCTTGGGCTCGAAGGCGGCGTTGTGGCGCAGCGTCTCGGCCATCGCGATGGACGGTCCGGTGCCGCCCATCTGCTGCACGTCCAGCAGCACGTACTCGCTGAGGGTGCGGTCCTCGTAGGCGCGCTCGATGAAGTCGGCGATGTGCTGGCGCACGCCGTTGCGGATGAAGCGCTCCTTCCACACGCGCGGGAAGCGGTGCACGAACATGCCCATGTCGGGCAGGAAACCGAGCGCCTTGGAGCCCGACTTCTCGTAGGCCTCGGCGTGGCGAATGATCCAGGGATGGTCGAAGTGCAGCGGCGCGTGCACCTCCAGCAGGATCTTCAGCCCCTTGTCCTCGGCATAGCCGGCGCAGGCCACCAGCACCTCGGGGTTGATGGAGACCAGCGCGCGGATGTACTTCATGCCCAGGCGGGCGCCGAAGTCGATGTCACGCTTGACGCTGGCCACCTGCTCGTCGAAAGGCATGGGGCGCCCCTTGTAGCGCTTGTAGTCCAGCATGAAGTCGTGGCAGACCGGCGTCGTGCCGTAACGCTCCATCAGCGCATGCCAGTGGGCGATCTCGGCCTCGGGCATGCCCACCTCGGGCCAGCCGGTGAAGGTCTGCTCGCCGACCACCTCGATGCCGTTGGCACCGATCTCGGCGCAGGTGCGGATGCAGTCTTCCAGCGACATGGTGCGCAGGAAGGTGTCGTTCTGGAAGCTGTAGAGGCTGACGCCCCGCTTGATGTCGTGACTCATGGTTCTGTCTCCAGTGTGGCGTTCACGCCGCCGTGGCCGGCAGCTTGATCCAGCGTCCGCCCTGGCGGGAAGAGCGCTGCACGGCCTCGATGAACTGCACACCGCGCAGCCCGTCGGCGATGGTGGGGAAGTGGCTGGCCTTGTCGGCCCTGATCGCCTTGCGGCCGCTGCGCGCGGCGCGCAGGTGCTGGGCAATCTCGGCGTACAGGGACGCAAAGGCTTCGAGGTAGCCCTCGGGATGGCCGCCGGGAATGCGGGCCAGGCGCGCACCGGCGGCATCGAATCCCGGCCCGGCACGCTCCAGGATCTGCGTGGGTTGGCCCAGCAGCGTGAAGCGCAGCTGGTTGGGCTGCTCCTGGCGCCATTCGATGCCGCCCTTGCTGCCGTAGACGCGCAGGCGCAGGTCGTTCAGATGGCCGGGTGCCACCTGGCTGGCCCAGATCATGCCGCGCGCACCGTTGGCATAGCGCAGCATCACCTGAGCGTTGTCGTCGATGGCACGGCCGGGCACGAAGCTGTTCAGCTCGGCGCAGACCTGGAACAGCGGTTGGCCGGTCACGTAGTCGGCCAGGTGCCAGGCATGCGAGCCGATGTCGCCGATGGCGCCGCCGCCGGCCTGGGCCGGGTCGGTGCGCCAGGCGGCCTGCTTGTTGCCACCCTGCTCCAGTGGCTCGGCCAGCCAGTCCTGCGGGTACTCGGCCTGCACGACGCGCAGCTCGCCCAGGCAGCCGGACTGCACCATCTTGCGCGCCACGCGCACCATCGGATAGGCGCTGTAGTTGTGCGTCACCGCGAACAGCAGGTTGCGCTTGCGCGCCAGCGCGAGCAAGGCCTTGGCATCGGCGCTGCGCGTCGTGACGGGCTTGTCGCAGATGACGTGGATGCCCGCCTTCAGGAAGGCCGTGGCCACCGGCGCATGCAGGTGGTTGGGCGTGACGATGGCGACGGCCTCGATGCCGTCCTCGCGCGCCGCCTCGGCCTGGGCCATGGCTTCGTAGCTGTCGTAGCAGCGCTCGGGCGCGAGGCCCAGCGCGAGGCCGGAGCGCAGCGCCTTGTCGGCCGAGGACGACAGCGCGCCGGCCACCAGTTCGTACTCGTCGTCCAGACGGGCGGCGATGCGGTGCACGGCGCCGATGAAGGCGCCCTCCCCGCCGCCGACCATGCCGAGGCGGATGCGTGGGGACTTCGTGGTCGTGGCCATCACGCGATCCCCAGCATGCGGCGCAGTTGGGCCGGGTCGGTCTCGGCACCGGCGAAGTCGTCGAAGGCCTTCTCGGTCACGCGGATGATGTGGTCGCGGATGAAGGGCGCGCCCTCCGCGGCGCCCTGCTCCGGATGCTTGAGGCAGCACTCCCATTCCAGCACCGCCCAGCCCTTGAAGTCGTATTGCGCCATCTTGGAGAACACGGCCTTGAAGTCCACCTGGCCATCGCCCAGCGAGCGGAAGCGGCCCGCGCGGTCCACCCAGGACTGGAAGCCACCATAGACGCCCTGGCGGCCATCCGGGCGGAACTCGGCGTCCTTGACGTGGAAGACCTTGATGCGCTCGTGGTACAGGTCGATGAACTGCAGGTAGTCCAGCTGCTGCAGCACGAAGTGCGACGGGTCGTAGGCGATGTTCAGGCGGCGGTGGCCGTCCACGCGCTCCAGCAGCATGTCGAACGTGACGCCGTCGTGCAGGTCCTCGCCGGGGTGCAGCTCGAAGGCGATGTCCACGCCGGCCTCGTCGTAGGCGTCCAGGATGGGCTTCCAGCGCCGCGCCAGCTCGTCGAAGGCGGTCTCCACCAGCCCGGCCGGCCGCTGCGGCCAGGGGTACAGGAAGGGCCAGGCCAGCGCGCCGGGGAAGCTGATGCTGGCCTTCAGGCCCAGATGCTGTGAGGCCTTGGCCGTCTTCAGCACCTGCTGGACCGCCCAGGCCTGGCGCTCCGCCGGCTTGCCGCGCAGGGCCTCGGGCGCGAAGGCGTCGAAGGCCTCGTCATAGGCCGGGTGCACGGCCACCAGCTGGCCCTGCAGATGGGTGCTCAGCTCGGTGATCTGGATGCCGTGGGCGCGGGCCACGCCGGCGAACTCGTCACAGTAGTCCTTGGACCGTGCGGCGGTGTCGAGGTCGAACAGCCGCGCATCCCAGGTCGGCACCTGCACGCCGCGGTAGCCGAGCGAGGCAGCCCATTGGGTGATGGCGGGCCAGGAGTTGAAGGGCGCCTGATCCTGCGCGAACTGCGCCAGGAAGATCGCCGGACCTTGGAGGGTGGTAGGCATGTCGTACTGCTCTGGAAGAAGGTGGAGGCGGCGGCCGGGCCGCCTCCGGAGGAGGGGCCGGGCTCAGAACTTGGCGCTCACGCGCACGCCGTAGGTCCGGGGCTCGCCGATGTTGATGGAGCCGGGCTGGCGGGTCTCGGCCGTGATCACGTCGCTGAGGTTCTTCACGAAGCCCTGCACGGTGTAGCGGCCGTCGGCGCTGTGCCAGGCCAGCTGTGCGTCGTACTTGGTGAACGACGGCTGGCGGTAGCGGGTGGCGTAGTCGTCGCCGTAGCTGCTGAGCAGGTAGCCGCTGTTGTAGCGGGCGGACACGCCGGCCTCCACGTAGGCGCCGCTGCTCAGGTCGAAGCTGTGCGTGTAGCCCAGCCGTGCCGAGCCCTTGGGCGCACGGTCCAGCTGCTGGCCGGTCCAGTCGATGACGACGGTGGGCGCCGCCGGCGGCTTGTTGACCGGCTGGTAGTTGCCGAAGCGGGTCTTGTTGTAGGCGATGCCGAAGTCCACGGTGCCGTCGTCCCAGGGGCGGGCGCGGCCCTCCAGCTCCAGGCCGGTCATCTTGGCCGACGCCGCATTGACGGTGCGCGAGCCGCAGGTGTTGATGCCCTGGGCGTTGGTGGTGCAGACGGTGGAGGTGAGCTGCAAGTCGGTGTAGTCGTAGGCGAACACCGAGGCATTGAGCTGCAGGCGGTTGTCGAACGCCTGCGTCTTCACGCCCAGCTCGAAGGCCTTGAGCTTCTCGGGGCTGTAGGTCAGCGTGTCGCTGCTGGTGTTGAAGCCGCCGGCCTTGTAGCCGGTGGACACATGGCCGTAGACGAACGTGCTCTTGCTCAGATCCCAGTCCAGGCCCAGTTTCCAGGTGGACTGCGAGAAGTCCACCGTGCGGGCGAAGGGGGCCACCGGGATGGTCAGGCCACCGCCGTTGAAGTCATCGCGGGCGCTCTTGGTGTCCTTGCTGTAGCGCACACCCGTCACCAGCTTGAGGCTGTCGGTCAGCGCATAGCGGCTCTGGCCGAACACCGCCTTGGCTTCGTTCTTCACCGTCGGCTCGAACCTCAGGCGGAAGGTGAAGTTGGGGTTGATGAAGGTGTTGTAGCGGATGCTGCGCGTGATGTCCTCGTCGAACAGGTAGGCGCCCACCACCCAGGTCAACGGGCCTGTGCCCGTCGAGTGCAGGCGCAGCTCATGCGACAGCTGCTCGGACTCGCCGGCCAGCGTCTGCCCCAGGAAGGGCGCGCCGTTGAACGGCGAGATGAAGCTGTTGGACAGCGTGGACTTCAGGTGCCCCAGCTGGTAGACCAGCTCGGTCGGCCCGAAGTTGTGGCGGAACTCGGCGCGCAGGCCGTTGTTCTCGTTGAGGCGGTAGGTGTCACGGGCGTAGTAGGGGTCGACCGTGCGCTTGGCATCTTCGTTGCCGTCTATCCAGACCGGATCCAGCAGGTCGTTGTACCAGTTGGCATTGCCGCCCTTGGGCGTGCCCGTGAAGAAGGCCTTCATCATCGTCGGCGTGAAGCCGTTGGCGTTGACCTTGCTGTGCTCGGCCGTCAACAGCAGGCTGGTGTCGGGCGAGAAGGTCAGCATCGCGTGCAGGCGCGCGGCCATGTCGTCCTGGTCTTCCAGGCCGAAGCCGCCACCGCCCTTGAGGTAGGTGGCGCGCTTGTTGGCGCCGACGGCGGCGCGCAGCTTCAGCAGCTCGTTGACCGGCACGTCGATGGCGGCCTCCACGCGGCGGGCGTCGTAGTTGCCCAGCTCCACGCTCACCGAGCCACCCAGCCGCTTGCCGGGCTTGTTGCTGATGACGTTGACCGCGCCGCCGGTGGCATTGCGGCCATACAGCGTGCCCTGCGGGCCGCGCAGCACCTCGATGCGCTGCACGTCCAGGAAGGACGAGAACTGCGACTCGGGCCGGCCGACGTACATGCCGTCGATGTTGAAGGCATTGGACGGATCGCCGCGCTCCGTGTTGTTGATGCTCATGACGCCGCGGATGTTGATCTGCAGCCGGCCCGACTCCTGGCCGATCTGCACGCTGGGGCTCAGCTCCTGCAACGCACGGGCATCGACCGCGCCGGACAGGCGCAGCTGTTCGCCGTCGATGACCGACAGCGCCACGGCCGTCTTGGACGCCGGCTGCATCACCTTCTGGGCGGTGACGATGACCGTCGGCAGCTCGTTGCGCGAGGGTGCGCTGCCGGCCTGCTCGGGTGCCGGCGCGGCGGCTTCGGCGGGCTGCGCCGCTTGGGGCTGCGCAAAAACCTGCCCGGCGGCCAGGGCCAGGGCGGTCAGTACCAGGGGTCGGATCTCGGGACGGACGGCATGCTTCACGGGTTTGTCTCCTTGTCGTTGTGGGTGCGACCTCATGCGGGCCGCTCACCGGAGCGCTATCGCTCTCGTTGATCTAGTGTCGATAAGGTAAGCGTTTTCCCGTTTTTCATCCCACAGGGTTTACGCGGGCGAGCAGCACTTCGCATCAATGGGCGGCATCAATGCCGTGAATGCATCTTTACCCATGTAAATGGCGACGCCTCCAACCTGAGAAAGGCGGCCACAGGCCTGACAGCGCTAGCCGACGGCGCCTCGGGTCTTCTACGGGTCATGGGGGTTTTAACGGGAATTCATGAAATGCATTTCCCGCTATGCTCGACCGATGACCACTCCCCCCTCCCGCAGCACCCGCCCGGGCCGCACCCAGCCGGCCGGCGACGCAGCGGCCACCACCGCCTCCATCGCCGCCGTGGCGGCGCTGGCCGGCGTGTCAACGGCCACCGTGTCCCGCGTGCTGAACCAGAGCAAGCCGGTCAATGCCCAGACGCGCGAACGCGTGGAGGCGGCGGTGGCCCAGCTGAGCTACCGCGCCAACCCGTTTGCGCGCAGCCTCATCAGCGGCGAGAGCCGGCTCATCCTGGTCGTCGTGCCCGACATGGCCAACCCCTTCTTCGCCGAGATCGTGCAGGGCATCGAGTCGGTCATGCGCCGGCATGGCTACAACATCGTGCTGTCACTGGCGGCCGGCGAAGGGCCGCTGGACCCGGTGTACGACCGCCTGACCGACGGCGTCATCAGCATGGCCCATGCCCACAGCCAGCGCTCCGGCGCGGACGGCACGGCCAGGCGCGACATCCCCTGGGTGGCCTGTTCCGAGGTCGTGACGGGCTCGGACATGCCCTACGTCAGCATCGACCACCGGCAGGCGGCCCTGGACGCGGTGCAATACCTGCTGAACCGCGGCCACCGCCGCATCGCGCTGATCACCGCGGCGGAGGACTACGCCTGGGCCCAGCAGCGCCGGCTGGGCTATGAAACCGCCATGCAGCGCGCCGGGCTGGCCGTCGACCCCGCCTTCATCCGCGTCGCATCCGGCACCGACTACGGCGACGGCAGCGCGGCCGCCGGCGGCCTGATGACGCTGCCCGAGCCGCCCACCGCCGTGTTCGCCGTGGCCGACACGCTGGCCATCGGCGCGATCAAGGCCTTCCGCCGCGCCGGGCGGCGCGTGCCGGAAGACATCGCCGTCGTCGGCTTCGACAACGTGCCCCTGGCCCAGGTGTTCGAGCCGGGGCTGACCACCATCGCCCAGCCGATGCGCGAGCTGGGCGCCGCCGCGGCCGAGCTGCTGCTGGACTCGCTGGCGGGCCGCCGCCCCACGCCGCGCGTGCTGCCGCACGCGCTGGTCGTGCGCGACTCTGGCTGAGCCGCCATGCGCTTCAACAAGCTGGACCTGAACCTGCTCGTCGCGCTGGACGCGCTGCTGCTGGAGAGCAGCATCAGCCGCGCAGCCGAGCGCGTGCACCTGAGCCAGGGCGCGATGAGCAATGCGCTGGCCCGCCTGCGCGAGCACTTCGGCGACGAGCTGCTGGTGGCCGTAGGCCGGCGCATGGAGCCCACGCCGCGCGCGCAGGCGCTGGCGCCGATGGTGCGCGACCTGCTCGTGCGCATCGACGCCACGCTGCAGGCCCAGCCGCTGTTCGACCCGACCACGACGGAGCGCAGCTTTCGCATCGTCGCGTCCGACTACTCCATGTGGGTGTTCGTGCCGCAGCTGCTGCGCTACGCCGACCGGCTCGGCGCCACGGCGCGCTTCGAGTTCCTGCCCCAGGTGGGCAACGCGACGCAGGCGCTGGAGCGCGGCGAGGCCGACCTGCTCATCATCCCGCTGCGCTATGTGTCGCCCGAGCACCCAGCTGCGGCGCTGTTCCGGGACGAGTTCACCTGCCTGATGGACGCCCACAACCCGCTGGCCGGCCAACCGCTGACGCGCGAGGCCTATGCCTCCGCAGGCCACGCGGTGATGCAGCCGCCGGGCACGCCGTCGTCCGCCATCGACGCCACCCACCTGCAGCAGCTGGGCATCGCGCGGCGGGTGGAGGTGGCGTCGTACAGCTTCTCGTCGCTGCCGGGCCTCATCGCCGGCACCCGGCGGCTGGCGACGGTGCAGCGGCGCATCGCCCGCCAGGCCTGCCAGCACCTGCCATTGGTCAGCGTGGACCCCGCGTTCGAGTTGCCCGTCGTGGACCAGCGCCTGCAATGGCACCGCCACCGCGCCACCGACCCTGGCCTGCTGTGGCTGCGCGAGACGCTGATGGCGGCCGCGCGTCAGATGGACGCCTGATCCAGCGTCTCGCCCGCCTGCCGGAACAGCGCGCGCAGCCAGGCAATGCCCTGGTCCTGCGAGCGGTACTTGTGCCACTGGATGGCCTGCTGCATGGGCGGGATCGCGATGGGGCAGGGCAGGATGGCCAGGGGCCACACCGGCATCATCAGCCGGGCCAGACGTTCGTGCAGCGTGGCGATGAGCTCCGTGCCCACCAGCAAGCCCGGCATGGGCGCAAAGCCATAGCTCGTGGCGGCCACGCGGCGGCTCACGCCCAGACGCTTGACGAAGGCATCCTCGAACGCGCTGGCGCGCACGGCCTGCGGCCGCATGACGATGTGCTGTTCGGCCAGGTAGCGCTCCAGCGACAGCGCCTGCGGCTGCTGCGCCAGCCGGCTGCCGGCCCACACCACGCAGACGAAACGTTCCTCGTACAACACCTCGTGCGGGTGCTCGTCCGACATCAGGGTCCGCGGCAGCACCAGCAGGTCGGCCTCGCCGCGCTCCAGGTCGCGCTGCGGGTTGTCCACCTGGGGCAGGAACTCGAACTTCACCGTGCTGCGCTGCGCCGCGGCGGCGGCCATCACACGCGGGCAGATCACCATCTGCGTGTAGTCGGACGTGAAGATCTTGAAGACCCGCTCGCTGAGCGTGGCGTCGAAGCTGGGCTGCATCGCGATGGTGCTGTCCACCCGCACCAGCACGTCGCGCACCGCCTGCTGCAGCGCCTCGGCCCGCGGCGTGGGCTCCATGCGCCGCCCCACCTGCACCAGCAGGTCGTCGCCGAAATAGTCACGCAGCCGGGACAGCGCATCGCTGGTGGCCGAGGGGCTGAGGTTCAGCCGCTGGGCCGCGCGCGTCACGCTGCACTCGGTCAGCAGCGCGTCCAGCGCCACGAGGAGATTCAGGTCCAGTCGATTGAAGCGCATGGCCACCCACGATTCGGTTTCGTCGAATTATGGAATGGACGGAATCCGCTTTTCCGAATGATGGCCAGGCCCTAGCCTGCGTCCATGTTCAAGTATTTCCCCACCAACTACGTCTGGAACCTCTCGGTCGACCTGGCCATCGAGATGGGTGCGCGCATCGGCGAGATCGAGGCCATGTGCGCCCCGCTGCAGGACGCCGCCAAGGCGCCCGACGCGGCCGGCACCCAGGCCTTCCGCGAGACCTGGGTGCGCATGGCGGACCAGCTGTGCGAACTGGCCGACGAGGACCGGGCCCGCGGCCGGCAACTGTCGGCCGGCGAGAAGCTGCGCCGCGCTGCCAGCTACCTGATCACGGCCGAGCGTCTGCAGGCGCACAACGCCCCGGGCCGCCGCGCGCTGTACGAGCGCGAGCTGGCGCTGTTCCAGCAGGGCTCGGCGCTGATGGGTGATCGCGTGCAGCGGGTCGAGATCCCCTACGAGGGCGGCCACCTGTCGGCGCTGTACCTGCCGGCCGAGGGCCTGCGGCCCGGCGAGCGCGCGCCGCTGCTGGTGCAGCTCAACGGTCTGGACTCCACCAAGGAGATGAAATACCTCGTGGGCCTGCCGGCCTGGCTGGCGCGGCGCGGCGTGTCCTCGCTGGTGGTCGACCAGCCCGGCACCGGCGAGGCGCTGCGGCTGCACGGGCTGACGGCGCGTTTCGACGCCGAGCACTGGGCCAGCCGCGTTGTCGACTGGCTGGAACAGCACCCCGAGGTCGACGCGAAGCGCATCGGCTGCGAGGGCGTGTCGCTGGGCGGCTACTACTGCCCGCGCGCGGTGGCCATGGAGCCGCGCTTCGCCTGCGGCGTGGCCTGGGGCGCCAACCACGACTGGCGCGACGTGCAGAAGCGCCGGCTGGAGAAGGAAGGCGACTTCCCCGTGCCGCACTACTGGGCCCATGTCTGCTGGGTCTGGGGCGCCAAGGACATCGCCGACTTCATGCGCATCGCCGAGGACGTGCACCTGGACGGCGTGGTCGAGAAGATCCGCGTGCCCTTCCTCGTCACGCATGGCGAGCGCGATTCGCAGATCCCGCTGAAGTGGGCGCAGCGCACCTACGACCAGCTGGTCAACAGCCCGAAGCGCGAGCTGAAGGTGTTCACCGACCGTGAAGGCGGCGTGCAGCACGCCAGCTTCGACAACAGCATCAACGCCGGCCACTACATCGCCGACTGGGTGGCCGAAACCCTGGGGGCGCGCACAGCGGCCCAAGCCTGAAGAAAGACAACCCGACATGCAGATCCTCGGACCCGATGCGCTGGTCTTTGGCGTCGACGACGTCGCCGCCTGCGCGCAATTCCTGACCGACTACGGCCTCACGCCGGTCGGCGCCTCCGATGCCGACGGCCGCTTCGAGGCGGCTGACGGCACAGCAGTCATCATTGCCCACGCCGACGACCCCACGCTGCCGCCGCCGTTGGGAACCGCCAGCCTGCTGCGCAAGACCGTCTACGGCGTCAAGGACGCCGCTGCACTGGCAGCCATCGCCGAAGAACTGGGCCGCGACCGCGAGGTCAAGCGCCTGGCCGATGGCTCCCTCGAAGCGCACGACGACATGGGCTTTCTGCTGGGCTTCCAGGTCAGCGTCCGCCGGCCGCTGGCCCTGCGCGGCGAGACCGCCAACCTGCCCGGCGCGCCGGCCCGCGGCCTCAACGCCGTCGCGGTGCAGGAGGACACCCGGCACCAGCCGCTGACGCTGTCGCATGTCGTCTATTTCGTGCCCGACGCGGCCAAGGCCGAGGCCTTCTACGTCGAGCGGCTGGGCTTCCGCTGCACCGACCGACTGCTGGGCGCCGGCCCCTTCCTGCGCCCGGCCGGTACCGACGACCACCACACGCTGTTCCTGATCCAGACCCCGCCGTTCATGAAGGGCATCGAGCACTTCACCTTCCACATGAGCGGCCCCACCGCGGTCATGCAGAACGGCTACCGCCTCGTCGCCAAGGGCTACCAGAGCTTCTGGGGCCCGGGCCGGCACAAGATGGGCTCGAACTGGTTCTGGTACTTCAACAGCCCGCTGGCCACGCATGTGGAGTACGACGCCGACATGGACCAGCACGACGACAGCTGGACCGCCCGTGCCGTGCCGCTGAGCGCCGATGCGTCGCAGGCCTTCCTGTTCCAGTCGCGCGACAAGTGGGCGCCGGGCGGGCCGCCACCCGGGGCCGGCGGCCCGCGCTGAGCCCATGACCCGGCTGTGCCACCAGCAAGACCTGGCCGAGGGCCAGGCCCGCGGCTTCGACCCGACCGGCACCGGCCAGGACCAGCTGCTGCTGGTGCGCCACGCCGGCCGCCTGCATGCCTGGCGCAATGCCTGCCCGCATGTGGACGGCGCGCCGCTGGCCTGGCGGCGTGACGCCTACCTCAGCGCCGACCGCCGCCACATCGTCTGCTACGCCCACGGCGCCCGCTTCGACCCCACCACCGGCCATTGCATCGCAGGCCCCGCGCTCGGCAGCGCGCTGACACCCGTGGCCATCGACATCAAGAACGACGGCGAGGTCCACCTCGCCCAACCCCTGACCCAGGAGACAACCCCATGAGCCTCGCAGCCTCCCGCATCCTCGTCGTCGGTGGCGGCTTCTCCGGCATGGCCGCCGCCATCGAATGCGCCAAGCGCGGCGCCCAGGTCGAACTGGTCGAGATCGACCCCGACTGGCGCAACTACGGCGCCGGCATCAGCCTGGGCGGCGCCACCTTGCGCGCCTTCCGCCAGCTGGGCGTGCTGGACGAATTCCTGCGGCAAGGCGCCGCCAGCGACGGCGTGCAGCTGCGCCTGCCGCACGGCCAGCCCATCGGCGAGCTGCCCACGCCGCGCATCGCCGGGCCCGACGTGCCCGGCGGCGGCGCCATCATGCGGCCGGTGCTGGCCCGCATCCTGGCCCAGGCCACGCGCGCCAGCGGCACGCAGGTGCGGCTGGGCTGCACCTTCACCGCCATCGAGCAGGACGCCGACGGCGTGACCGTCGCCTTCACCGACGGCCGCCGGGAGCGCTACGACCTGGTCATCGGCGCCGACGGCCTGTACTCCAAGATGCGCAGCGCCGTGCTGCCCGACGCGCCGACGCCGCAGTACAGCGGCCAGGCCGTGTGGCGCGCGGTGCTGCCGCGCCCGCCCGAGCTCAAGACCATCACGATGTGGATGGGCGGCGCCGTCAAGCCGGGCGTCAACCCGGTGTCGGCCGACGAGCTCTACCTGTTCGTCACCGAGCACCGGCCCAGCAACGACTTCGTCGACCCCGCCACCTTCGCCGACACGCTCAAGGCCCTGCTGGCGCCCTTCCCCGACCCGCTGCTGCAAGGCCTGCGCGCGCAGCTCACGGCCGACTCGCAGATCGTCTTCCGCCCGCTGGAAGGCCTGCTGGTGCGCGGCGACTGGTACCGCGGCCGCGTCGTGCTGATCGGCGACACGGTGCATGCGACCACACCCCACCTGGCCTCGGGCGCCTGCATCGGGCTGGAAGACGCCATCGTGCTGGCCGACGAGCTGGGCAAGGCCAGCAACGTGCCCGCCGCGCTGGCGGCCTTCCAGGCCCGCCGCTACGAGCGCTGCCGCATGGTGGTGGACAACTCGGCGCGGCTGGGCCACATCGAGATGGAAGGCGGCTCCAAGGAGGAGCACGGCCAGATCATGCGCGAGTCGCTGATGGCGCTGGCCCAAGCCATCTGAGGAGCAGCCCGATGCGACCGCCCCGCCGCCCACGCCGCCTCGTCGACCTGTCGATCTACCTGGAGAACGACGTCCTGTCCGACCCGCCACCGCTGGCGCCCAAGATCACCTACCAGAAGCACCAGGACACGCTGCACGAGTTCATGGCCATGATCCCGGGCACCCGGCCCGAGGACTACCCCGACGGCGAGGCCGCCGCCGCCGAATGGGTGACGCTGACCACCCACAACGGCACCCACCTCGACGCGCCCTGGCATTTCCACTCCACGCAGGACGCCAAGAACGGCGGCAGCCGCCCCAGCATCACCATCGACGAGGTGCCGCTGGACTGGTGCCTGCAGCCCGGCGTCAAGCTGGACTTCCGCCACCTGCCCGATGGCCATGTGGCCACCGCCGCCGAGGTCGAGGCCGAGCTGGCCCGCATCGGCTGGGAACTGCAGCCGCTGGACATCGTGCTCGTCAACACCCGCGCCGGCTCGCGCTACGGCCAGCCCGACTACCTCGGCGCCGGCTGCGGCATGGGCTACGAGGCCACCATGTACCTGCTGGAACGCGGCGTGCGCCTGACCGGCACCGATGCCTGGAGCTGGGACGCGCCGTTCTCGTACACGGCCAAGAAAGTGGCGGCCACCGGCGACACCTCGCTGATCTGGGAAGGCCACAAGGCCGGCCGCGACATCGGCTACTGCCACCTGGAGAAGCTGCACAACCTGGAGGCCCTGCCCGCGCACGGCTTCCTGGTCAGCTGCTTCCCGCACAAGATCCGCGGCGCCTCCGCCGGCTGGACGCGCGCCGTCGCCATTTTTGAAGACTGAACGCCATGCGCCTCGCCACCCTCAACGACGGCAGCCTGGACGGCCGCCTCATCCTCGTGTCGCAGGACGGGCGCCATGCCACCCCGGCACCGGCCGCGACGCTGATCGATGCGCTGCTGAACTGGACACAGGCCGAACCCGCGCTGCGCGAATGCGCGGCCGCCCTCGAAACCGGCAAGGCCTCGACCTTCGAGTTCGACCCGCGACGCTGCGCCGCGCCCTTGCCGCGCAGCCCGCAGTGGCTGGACGCCTCGGCCTTCCTGAACCACGGCCGGCTGATGGAGCGCGCCTTCGGCACGCCGCCCATCCCCGACTTCGACACCATCCCCGTGATGTACCAGGGCGCCAGCGACGATTTCCTGGGCCCGCACGACGACGTGCCGCTGCCCGGCGAGGCCGACGGCATCGACTTCGAGGGCGAGTTCGGCGTCATCGTCGGCGAGGTGCCCATGGGCGCGACGCCCGCGCAGGCGCTGGCTGCCGTGCGCCTGGTGGTGCAGCTCAACGATTGGAGCCTGCGTGCGCTGGGCCAGCGCGAGGTCCGCACCGGTTTCGGCTTCCTGCAGGCCAAGCCGTCCACCGCGTTTGCACCCATCGCCGTCACGCCAGACGCGCTGGGCCCGGCCTGGCAGGCCGGCCGGCTGCAGCTGCGGCTGCATGTGGACTGGAACGGACGCCGCGTCGGCACGCCGTCGGCCGCGGAGATGAACTTCGACTTCGGCCAGCTGATCGCCCATGCCGCGCGCACGCGCCGGCTGCGCGCCGGCACGCTGGTCGGCTCGGGCACGGTGTCCAACGCCGACCGCGCCGCCGGTTCGGCTTGCATTGCTGAGCTGCGCATGGTGGAGAAGCTGACGCATGGCGAGATCCGCACCGGCTTCATGAAGTTCGGTGACCGCGTGCGCATGCAGGCCTGTCTGCCCAGCGGCGAACCGGGGCCCTTCGGCGCGATGGAGCAGCAGGTGGTGCCTGCAAGCCCGCAGCGATGACCCGGCTTGTCTGCCTAGGCGGCGCTCAGATCGCCGTGTCGTCGTCGCTGGACTCGCAGCCACGGACTCTGCCGTCCAGCGAAGCAAACACAAGTTTGCAGGCGGCGACAGTGGCGACAGATGTCGAAGTTCTTTGAATCCTGAACTCGGGGCGCATGGAAATTCAATGAGTTGCAGCATCTCGGCTCATGCGATTCTGGACGGCCAGCTCGCTGAGTTCTGAACATTTCAGGTTTGCGTTCATTGAGTTCTGAACTTTTCTTGACCGTCCGGGCCGACCGTTGGGATCAAGCGTCAGAAGCGCATGGCGTCCAGATACTGCCGTCCTTCGCTCATGCCGCCTGGTTGGCCCTCAGCATGTTGCAGAACAGTGCGCCCTGCTCGATGGCGTCGTCAAGCGCCACGTGGGTGTGAGGCAGTTTGTCAAACCAATTGCGGGGCATGTTCCGCTTCGCGCTGTCGCGGTAGCCCGTCTTCAAGACAGCCATGGCGTAGGTCTTCATGTCGAGCGCCGAGTGGCTGAAGGGGCTCTCGCCCACAAACCGCATCAAATACCAGTACACGAACAGAAAGTCGAAGCCGGCCGGGTAGGCCACGAAGACTGGCTTGCCACCCAAGGCCTTGATCCACGCCACGTAGGCCTGCATCGCGACTTCCGGTGATTGCAGATCGGAGCGACACGCCGCCCACGCGTCAGGCTGGGTAGCCCACCAGGCTGCTGTTGCCGGGTGGGCCGTGGCGCCGCCCAGCGTCTCCAGGTTGGCGGTGAAGGTGCTGATGAGTTGCTTGTCGGCCGTGTAGGCCGCCGAGCCGAAGCTCAGCATGGAATGCGGGCCGGGGATGGGTCCATCAGTCTCGACGTCGGTGCTGATGTAGATCTCTTTCATTGCTTTCTTGAATCTTGTTCTTCGTTGGCCCAGGTGCTTCCAAAGGGCGCTCAGGGCCAACTGATGAAGCGGCTCGGCACGGCATCTGCAAGCCAGAAGGTGAAATTGGCTTGGTAGAAGACGATGCCCTCGGCATGCGCGCGCTTCGCGTCGACCTCCAGCAGGCAGGCGGCGCCATGCCTGCCCCCCACCGAGATTGCCAACTGGCGGTCGGTGGTGAGATGGACGTACTGGCGCTTCATGGGCAACAGCCCCACAGCACGGATCTGGCCGAGCGCGTCGCAGGCAGTGCCGTGAAAGAGCACTGCCGGAGGCTCCGCCGGCACCAGCGCGATCCGATCCGCCAAGGAGTGCCCGTAGTTGGCACGAACCGCATCCCCTTGGATGGCATACCGTTGCTTCTGCGGCTCGACGAGCGCCACGACGGCCTTGACGGTCTCTGGCGTCACCGCCGGGATCGACTGCCGAAGTGCATGGACCAGCTCATCCAGTGAAACGTAGCCCTCCGGGTCGAGCTGCAAACCGCCTCGCTCCGGCGCATGGCGTAGCAGGTAGGCCATCTGCTTGCTGACTTGCTTGAGCAGTTTCACGTCGGTCATGTGGACGTCTTCCATGCATTGCCGTGGTCATGCAATGCGGCCCGTAGTTGACCGCCGGGCGTGGACTTGGCGAGGCCACGCAGGTGGAAGCAGTGATACCGCAGCACTGGCAGTTCGGGCAGCGACACGGGTACCACGCCAGCAGGCATGCGGCAGCAAGCATTGACGACGGCAACGCCAGCGCCCATGGCTACGAAGCTGAGCATCAACTCCCAACCATTCGCCTCCATTGCGACTTCCCACGACACCTCTGCGGACCGCAGCAGTGCAGCGAGCATTTCGCGGTGCGGCCGACCTCGCGGCGGCACCACCAGCCGCTCGCCGGCCAGGTCCGTCAGCTTGATGCGGGCCCGCCGCGCCAGGCGATGCGATTCCGGCACGGCCAGCGCCTGACCGACCGTCGTGAGCAAGGTTGACTGAAGCTGGTCGGGGACGTCGTCCAGAGGCGCGACGCCCAGTTGTGCCTTGCCGCCGAGCACCGCGGCGAGGGCCTCCTCACGATTCAGCGTGAGCAACCGAAGCGCAGAAGGCGCAGTCCTTTGGAACGCCGAGATGCCCGCCCGGAGCAGGTAAAGGTACGCCCCCTCACCAGCGGCCAGTGTCACCGGGCGCTCGGCCAGGCCATGCAACTGGGCGAGCAAATCGGCTGTGCCGTCGTGCAGCTGACGCCCGTACCGGGCGATCAGCTCGCCATGCTCTGTGAGTTCCAAGGACCGACCGACACGGCGATAGAGCGGCCGGTCCAGTCGTTCACTCAACTTACGCACCTTGACATGCAAGGCGGGCTGCGAGATGTGCAGTCGTCGAGCGGCTTCGCTGAAGTTCAACGAATCGGCAAATGCGGCGAATGCCTTCACGGCATCCAGGTCAAGGTTTGTAGATGGCGGCATGTATATCGCAGGACTATAGGTACTTTGCCATCAGTAGTTCCTGAATAGTCAGAGCCTTCCTAGCATTGCCACGCATCAACAACACACGACTCAGGGAGTTCCCATGCAAAAGCTAGGCATCGACATCGGCCGCGTCCTCATCGCGCCAGACGCTCCGAACGGGCGCGCTGACACTTCATTCATCGGCGGCACGCTCGCGGACGCGCTGGCGACACCGCCATATCCAGGCATGTTCGACGCGGTCCCAGCACTTGTTCAACGATTCGAAGGGCGGGTCTGGCTGGTCTCGAAGGCCGGCCCCCGAGTTCAAGAGAAGACGCGACACTGGCTGCGCCACCACCGCTTCTTCGAGCGCACGGGCATCCCGCCTGACAACCTGCGCTTCTGCCTGGAGCGGGCGCAGAAGGCGGGCCACTGTGCCTCGCTGGGCATCACCCATTTCATCGATGACCGACCCGATGTGCTTGACCACCTGGAGGGCGTGGTGCCGCATCGCTTCCTCTTTGGCCCCCAACGCAGGCCGGTCGGTTCCCGCGGGGCGGTGGCGGTCGTCGATTGGCGAGCGGCCGCCGAGGCTGTCAAGGCAAGCCTCAGCAGCCCCGTTACGGCATGACCGCGACCCGCCATCCATCAACAACCTTCTCGGTCTGGATGCCCACCGGCAAGAACTTCTGGATCGTCTCGAAGTTCGTGGTGGCATGGTCGGTCAGCTCGGTGGCCGTGTAGCTGGCGCCGCGTTCGCGCTGCCAGACGGCCAGAGCCAGCGGCAGGACCCACTGATCCGTGAGGTTGGGCCCCACCGCGGCATGGCTGACCTGGAAGGCGCGAACTTCACGCACCACCTCCCTGGCCACCTGCTCCGCGCTCACGCCCTTTTCACCGAAGGCCGTGAATACCTCGCTGACGTTCTCGTAGACGAGGGTTGCGAGCAGCGCATTGCCCGGGCCCTCGTTCTGCCGGCAGGCGGCCTCACGCAATTGGCTATCGGTCCAGCCCAGGCTCGTGCCCAGCTGCTCCAGCTCGCGACGGGTGACGGAGCGCGGCAGCGCCGGCGCGAAGCATTCGGCGTAGCTCTCCACCTTTGCCCCACGGTTGTTCAGGTCGAAGGGCTGCAGGCTGTCTTTCGCCGGCCAGATCGTGACGTCGATCTCGCCGCCACCGGCGGGGTAAAAGCCCAGCCGGCGCAGCACCAGGTCGGCCTTCGCGCCGAGCTTGGCCAGCAGCGGCGCATAGGCGCGCTCCAAGAAGTGGAAGGGCGGCGCCATCGGGTTGTGCGTGCCGCCGCCCAACTTCAGGCGGCTGGGCGCATCCGCCAGCATCAACGCGGGCCAGACGGTCTGCAGCACCAGTGTGCAACTGCCGGCGGTACCGACGTTGAAGACGTAGTCACCCGCACGCACCGCGCCCGGCGCGAAGACCAGGAATTGCGAGTTCAGCTCGGCGCCTTGGACTTCCGCGCCACACACCTCGGCCGCTGCGTTCACGCAGGTCAGGTGCTGGCGCATCAGACCGGGTTTCGCGCGGCCGGCGCGGATCTTGGTCAGCGTGAAGGGCTGGCCCGTGCACATGGCCAGGGCCAGCGACGTCCGCAGGATTTGTCCTCCGCCCTCGCCGACGGAGCCATCGATTTCGATCATTTCTTGTTCTCTTGTTGTTCTAGGTCTCGGCGCCGAAGTGCAGGACGGCGTCATGCAGGTACTGATCCTGCAGCCTGGCATCCGCCTTCGGCCCTTTGTCCGGCGCGAAGCTCATCGCTTCGGCCAGCTCCGCCTCGATGAAGTTGTGGATGCCGACCCAGCGAGGGCTGGTCGCCGATTCGCCGGCGCGCATCTTGATCTCCAGCAGCGCGTTCACTTCGTCGAGCACCGCACGGTCGGTCAGCGTCTGGCTGGCGAGTTCGGCGAAGCGCATCGGCGGCACGCCGCGGCCTTCGCGAATCCACCGCGCCGCCAGCAAAGGGCGCAGCACGTAGAGGTACATCTTGTAGCGAACGACCTCGCCGTACAGGTGCTCGCGCAGGTTCTTCTTGGCCATCGACACATAGTGGTGATAGCCCCGCACCGGCGAGAAGCCCTCCTCGGCCAGCTTGCGCAGGCGTGCGACCCACTCGGCATCCTGCTGATAGACGATGGGCGAACGCAGCCACTCCAGCAGCGTCGGGTTGGACTCCTTCAGCAGCTGCAGCGTCTTGCGCAGGTCCCAGCCGTTGATGTCCAGCTCACCGCTGATGGGCTGCTCGATGACATCGCGGCCCGGCTCCACGGTCAGGTACCAAGGCAAGCGGTTCACGTAGATGAACCGCACGTCGTAGTCGCTGTCAGGCGACGCGAACCCCCAGCCGCGGCTGCCGGATTCGCAGGCAAACAGCACCTTCACGTCGTGCTGCTGTTCCATGGCCGCCAGGTTCTGAAGCACGGTGGCGCGCATCTCATCCGAGACGGGATGGGCGCTTAAAACGGACTCTTCTTTCATGCTCTCCCTCCTCAATTCCTTTGTTTGAGCAGGTGAGAGCACGAAGCCCTCACCCGCTCATCCCTTCACGCACACGACCTGCTTCAAGGTGTGCACCACTTCCACCAGGTCGCTCTGCGCGGCCATCACCGCGTCGATGTCCTTGTAGGCCATCGGGATCTCGTCGATGACGTCGGCGTCCTTGCGGCACTCGACGCCTTCGGTGGCCTTGACCTGGTCCTCGACCGTGAACATCTTCTTGGCCTTGGTACGGCTCATCACGCGGCCTGCGCCGTGGCTGCAGCTTTCGAAGCTCTCCGGGTTGCCCAGGCCGCGAACGATGTAGCTGCGGGCACCCATGCTGCCCGGGATGATGCCCATCTCGCCGCGCTTGGCGCTCACGGCACCCTTGCGAGTGATGAACACGTCCTCACCGAAGTGGCGCTCCTGCTGCACGTAGTTGTGGTGGCAGTTCACCGCCTCGACATGGGCTTCGAAGGGCTTGGCAATCACCGAGCGCACGGTGGCGATCAGGTTGGCCATCATCACTTCGCGGTTCTTCATCGCGAACTTCTGAGCCCAGGACACGCCGCGCACGTAGTCGCCGAAGTACTGGGCGCCTTCCTCGAAGTAGGCCAGGTCCTTGTCCGGCAGATTGCGCATATTGCGCTCCGCGTCCTTCTTGGCCAGCTCGATGAAGTGCGTGCCGATGGCATTGCCGACGCCACGCGAACCCGAGTGCAGCATGAACCAGACGAAGCCGACCTCGTCGAGGCAGACCTCGATGAAGTGGTTGCCTGTACCCAGCGTTCCCAGGTGCTTGCGGTTGTTCGTGTTCTTCAGGCGCGGGTGCAGCTCGCACAGCGCGTCGAATTCGTCCACCAGCGTGGCCCAGACCTGGTCCACTGTCTCGGGCGGGTTCTCCCAGCTGCCGGGGTCGCGGCCGCGGTGCTTGGGTGCCGAGCCGTGCGGCACGGCCTTCTCGATGGCCGAGCGCAGCGGCCCGAGGTTGTCCGGCAGGTCTTCCGCGCGCAACGTGGTCTTCGCGGCCATCATGCCGCAGCCGATGTCCACGCCGACCGCGGCCGGGATGATGGCCTTCAGCGTCGGGATCACCGAGCCGACGGTGGCGCCGATGCCCAGGTGCACGTCCGGCATGGCCGCGATGTGCTTGAAGACGATGGGCAGC
>CAMLKW010000006.1 GCA_946480605.1 uncultured Roseateles sp.
CAACGGCATGGACGAGATCGAGATCCCGGCCTTCCTGCGCAAGCAGGCCGACTGACGCGACGCCCCCCGGCCGTCTCCGCTGCAAAGGCAAGCCCGTCGGGCTTGCCTTTCTTCATTCCGGCGGGGCCGCCGACGAGATGAAGGCGACGCTGCGGGCGATGACGCCCGTATCCACCAGCAGGCGGCGATGCCCCAGCCCGCTCAGGCGCAGCAATTGCGAACCGGGCCAGGCGGCATGCAGTGCCATCGACGCGGCAAACGGCACCGTGCGGTCGTCGGCGTCATGCACGATGAGCCCCGCGTGGCGCAGGCCCGGCTGCAGCCGTTCCAGGTCCGCGCAGCCCATGCGGGTGCCGATGAAGCCCTCCACCCAGCCGGCAAACGCTGCAGCGTCTGCCGGGCCGAGGCCGTGCATGGCGGCCTGGCGCTTGACCATGGGCGTCAGCGACGAGGGCCCGGCCAGATGCACGCTGCGCTGCACTTCCAGTCCGTGCGCAAAGGCCAGCAGCGCCGCGGCCGAGCCCATGGAGTGGCCGATGACGGCATGCACCTCGCCGATGTCCGCCGCGACCGCGCGCAGCGCCCGTCCCGCATGCACGACGCTGGCCGCATGCCCGCCCGAGTCGCCATGCGCCGGCAGGTCGAACAGCGTCACCGAGAAGCCGGCCTCGACCAGCGGCCGGGCGAAGCCCAGCAGGTGCGCGCCGCGGCTGTTCCAGCCGTGCACCAGCAGCACGCGCGGGCCCCGGCCTAGCGTCCAGCGCGCCAGCTTGTGGCCGTCATGGCGCAGTGGAGGCTCGGCGGCATCGGCCAGCGCCGCGCGTTCATCGGGTTTCAGCGGGATGCGTTCGGGCACCGAGAACGCGTGGCGGGCGGCGGCCATGCGACCGTCGTCGGGAGCGTGGGGCAGGGTGGCGTCCATCGCGGCTCCGGTGGGTCAGCCCGCGTAGGCCGGCGTGGCGCTGGACAGGCTGGCCTTGATCTGGCGGCTGACGTCGTCGGCCAACACCTCGAAGGCGCCCGCCTCCAGTTCCGTCAGCGCCTGGCGGGCCACGGCATCGGGTGAGGACTTGGGCGCGTCGAGGCCGCGTGTCATGTCGGTGTCCATGTAGCCTACGTGCAGGCTGGTCACCTGCGTGCCCTGCTCGCGCAACTCGATGCGCAGGCCGTTGCTCAGCGCCCAGGCGGCGGCCTTGCTGGCGCTGTAGCCTGCCGTGCCGGGCAGCGCGACCCAGCTCAGCGCCGACAGCACGTTCAGCACCGCGCCGCCGCCATTGGCCTTCAGCACCGGTGCAAAGGCCTGGCTCAGCGACCACAGGCCGAAGACGTTGGTGTCGAAGCTGCGGCGTGCGGCGGCGATGGCGTCGTCGGCCTGCATGGTCGCGTACTGCGCGATGCCCGCGTTGTTGATCAGCAGCGTCACGTCCGTGCACTGCGCGGCGGCCGCCGCGACCTGGGCCGAGTCGGTCACGTCCAGTGCGACGGGCACGACGCCCGGCAGCGTCACGCTGGCCGGATCGCGCGCGGCGGCGTAGACCTTGGCGGCACCTGCCGCGAGCGCGGCGCGCGCAAAGGCCAGGCCCAGGCCGCGGTTGGCCCCGGTGATGAAGACGACGGCGTTCTTCAGCTGCATGACGAATCCTTCAATGCGTTTATTCATGTCGGTTGACATGATTGATATAAATGTCGGTCAACATGTAAACTGAGTCAAGCCACTTTTCACCAAGACCTTGGAGAACGCGATGAAGGTCACCCGCGAGCAGGCCGAAGCCAACCGCGAGCGCATCCTGGACAACGCCGCCCAGCTGTTCCGCGAACGCGGCTTCGATGGCATCGGCCTGAACGACCTGATGCAGGCGGCGGGCCTGACCCGCGGCGGCTTCTACGGCCATTTCGAGTCCAAGGACGACCTGGCCGCGCAGGCCACGCGGCGCGCGATGCAGACCAACCGCGAGGAGTGGAAGCAGCAGACCGACCGCAGCCTGGCGGCCTGGGTGCGCACCTATCTGTCCGACGCCCACCGCGACCATCCCGGCGCGGGCTGCAGCCTGGTGGCGCTGGCGGGCGACGCGGCGCGTGGCGGGCCGGCGGTGAAGCAGGTGTTTGCCGAGGGGGTGGAGAGCCTGCTCGCGACGCTGCAGGGCCAGATGCCTGCGGCCGATGCTGCCGCGCAGCGTGAGCAGGCGCTGGCCATGCTGTCGACGCTGGTGGGCTCGCTGCTGCTTTCGCGCGCGGTGGGCGACGCGCGGCTGTCGCGCGAGCTGCGCGACGCCGCCCGCAAGAGCCTGCCGGCGGGCCGCGGCTGAACGGTCCGGCACCGGGGCTTGCGGCGCCGGGGCGGCGGGCCACCCCTGTGGCATGCTCGCGCCCCATGTCAATGCCTAGAAGAATTCGTCCGCATGCCTGACCTGGGCCTTCTGCTGCGTGCCTGGCTGCTGGCCCTGGTGTGCGCCGCCAGTCTGGCCGCGCAAGCGCAGCGGCTGCCGCAGCCCAGCCCGCGTGGCGGCGACGATTCCGCGATCACCGAGCTGGCGACCAGCCACTGGACCCGGACCCAGCTGGATGCCTGGTGGGGTGCCCTGCGCCGCTATGCGGTGACGGGCGGCAGCCGGCTGGATGTCCCTCCCGAGCTGCTGCCGCCAGTGGCCGATGCCGCCTGGCGGGCCCAGCAGCTGCCCGATGTGCGTCGTCGCCCGGGCGCGGCGCTGATCTCGGATGCCGGTGGCTACGAAATGCGCTGGTATCGCCTGCACGTGCCGTCCGGCGGCGAGGCCATGGCGCTTTACATGCCGCGGCTGGTGACCCTGTCGGCCGCCGTGCTGGTGCGCACGCCCGAGGGCTGGCAGCCCTTGCTGGACAACCAGCATGTCGAGCGCGAGCAATGGGTGCAGCCGCTGTGGCTGCCGCTGCCGGGCGCGGGTGCCCAGGGGCTGGAGCTGGTGGTGGCGCTGCCCGTGCCGACCGGCAGCTACCACGCGGTGTCGCGCATCTTCGTGGGGCCCCGGGAGGTGCTGGAGAAACGCTGGCAATGGCGGGTGCGCATGCAGACGGTGCTGCCGCAGGCGGTCAGCCTGACGCTGGCGGTGCTGGGCATGTTCGCGCTGCTGTTGTGGCTGCGCCGGCCCGACGAGGTCATCTACAACCTGTTCGGCCTGGGGGCTGTGGCCTGGTTCCTGCGCAACCTGCATTACTACGTCAGCCTGCCGACGTCGCCCTGGGCGCAGGACTGGTTCTGGTGGCTCACCCACGCCTCGCTCGCCTGGGTGATGCTGACGGCGCTGCTGTTCGCGCTGCGCTTTGCCAGCCGGCGCTACCGGCGGCTGGAGTACGGACTGATGGCGGCCGTGGCGCTGGTCAGCGTGCTGAGCATGCCGCTGTGGCTGCGCCGGCTGGACATGGTGGTGCTGCAGTACGCGGTGACGGCCACCGTTGCCGCCGTCGGCACCGGCTGGCTGTGCTGGCTGGCCTGGCGCGAGCGCCAGGCCGAACTGCGGTCGATGGCGCTTGCGCTGGTCGTCGGCATCGCCATCGGGGCGCACGACCTGGCCGTGCTGGCCGGTTGGGCCTGGCCGGAGCATGTGTCGTTGATGCCCATCGCGACCTTGATCGTCATGCTCAGCTTCCTGCATGCGGTGCAGCGCCGCTACGTGGGCACCGTCGAGCAGGTCAAGGCCGAGAACAGCCAGCTGCAGGTGAACCTGGACGAACAGGTCTCGGTGCTGCAGATGCAGAACGCCCAGCTGCGCGAGGCGGAGCGTCAGCAGGCGCTGCTGCTGGAGCGCCAGCGCATCATGGCCGACATGCACGACGGCCTGGGCTCGTCGCTGCTGTCGGCGCTGGTGGCGGTGGAGCAGGGCAGCATGTCGCACGAGAAGGTCGTGGAGGTGTTGCGCGAATGCGTGGACGACCTGCGCCTGGTCATCGACTCGCTGGAGCCGGTGGGGCATGACCTGGTGTCGCTGCTGGCCACCATGCGCTACCGCCTGGGCAAGCGCCTGCAGATCGGCGGGCTCAAGCTGGAGTGGGACGTGCAGGATCTGCCGCCGCTGGCCTGGCTGGAGCCGCCCGATGCGCTGCACGTGCTGCGGCTGATGCAGGAGGCGCTGAACAACGTGCTCAAGCACGCTGGCGCCAGCCGCGTGCGCATGGTCACGCGCCACCATGGCAGCTATGTCGAGATCCGCGTGGAGGACGACGGCGCTGGCTTCGACCTGCAGACCATCCAGCATGGCCGCGGCCTGAAGAGCCAGATCAAGCGCGCCCAGCGGCTGGGCGGCAAGCTGCGCATCGACTCGCAGCCGGGCCTGGGCACGCGGCTATCGCTGCGATTGCCCGTGGAGCGCAAAGCCCAGGGCTGATCCTGGGACAATCCCTGGCATGGTCAAGCAACGCACCCTGAAGTCCATCACCCGCGCCGTCGGCGTGGGCATCCACAGCGGCCAGAAGGTCGAGCTGACGCTGCGGCCGGCCCCGGTGGACACCGGCATCGTGTTCCGCCGCGTGGACCTGTGCCCGCCGGTGGACATCCCGGTCGGCGTCATGTCGGTCAGCGACACGCGCATGGCCACCACCATCAGCCCCGGCGGCGACCCCGGCGGCCCCAAGGTGCAGACCATCGAGCACCTGCTGTCCGCCTGCGCGGGCCTGGGGCTGGACAACCTGTACGTGGACATCAACGCCGACGAGGTGCCGGTGCTGGACGGCTCGGCCGCCAGCTTCGTGTTCTTGCTGCAGTCCGCCGGCATCGCGATGCAGGATGCGCCCAAGCGCTTCCTGAAGGTCAAGAAACCGGTCGAGGTGCGCCAGGGCGAGGGCAAGAAGCTGATGTGGGCGCGGCTGGAGCCGCACCACGGCTACACGCTGAGCTTCGAGATCGAGTTCGACAACCCGGCCGTGGCGGCCACCGGCAGCCAGTTCGTGTTCGACATGGGTTCGGGCACCTACAAGAAGGAGATCGCCCGCGCGCGCACCTTCGGCATGACGGCCGACATCGACCTGATGCGCTCGCGTGGCCTGACGCTGGGCGGCTCGATGGACAACGCCATCGTCGTGGACGACTACAAGGTGCTGAATGCCGACGGCCTGCGCTACGACGACGAGTTCGTGAAGCACAAGATCCTGGACGCCATCGGCGACATGCATGTGGCCGGCATGCCGCTGCTGGCGGCCTACACGTCCTTCAAGGGCGGCCATGCGCTGAACAACAAGCTGCTGCGCGCGCTGCTGGCGGATGACGAGGCCTACGAGATCGTCAGCTTCGACGACGTGAAGGCCGCCCCCAAGGGCTTCGCCGAGCTGGCTCCGGCGTGGTGAGAAAAATGAACCAGCCCCCATGCCCGCTTCGCTCACTGCCCCCCCGAGGGGGAGCTTCAGCGCCTTCGGGCGGGCGGTGCTGACATGCTGATCGCCCGCCTCGTCATCGGCCTGCTGCTGTTCGCGGCCATCGTCTGCTTCGCGATGTCCATCGCCACCGGCCAGCGGCGCTGGCGGCAATGGGGCATCCTCATCATGAAATGGACGCTGATCGCCGGCCTGGCCTTCTTTGGCGTGCTGATCCTGGAGCGATTGGCGCTGTTGCTGTGACGCCGTTCACAGCCGGAGGGGCCGCCCCCTTGGCTTGCGGGGATGGCAGCGCGGGCCGACGTCCTCAGAATGCCATCACGGTCGCTGTTCGAGTTGCGGCGGCCCAGTCCGGTAGACCACAAAGCGCCGGGCGCCACGCGTGGAGATGGCCGGGGGGCCGGGGAAGCGTCGTGGGTTGGAAGAGAGATCGTTGAACGCAATGAATTTGGGCCGCTCCTGACGGGGCGGCCCTATTTTTTGCGTCAGCCCAGGTAGCGCGTGCGCAGATGCGCCTCGAAATGCGCCGGGTTCAGCGCCTCGCCACTGGCGCGCCGCACCAGTTCCGGCGTCTCCCAGCGGCTGGCCGCCTGCCAGATGTTGCTGCGCAGCCAGTCGAACACGCCGCCCAGCTCGCCGCGTGCGATCTGCGCGTCCAGGTCGGGTTGCTGCGCGCGCATGGTCGCGAACCACTGCGCAGCGTACATCGCGCCCAGCGTGTAACAGGGGAAGTAGCCGAACAGGCCGGCGGGCCAGTGCACGTCCTGCATCGGCCCGTCCTTGAAATTGCCGCGCGTGTCCAGTCCCAGCAGCTCGGCCATCTTGGCGTCCCACAAGGCCGGGATGTCGTCGACTTCGGCGTTGCCTTCGATCAGCGAGCGTTCGATGTCAAAGCGCAGCAGGATGTGGGCGGGGTAGGTCACCTCATCGGCATCGACGCGGATGTAGCCCGGCTGCACGCGCGTCAGCAGCTTGTGCAGGTTGCCGGGCGCGAACGCGGGCTGGTCGCCGAAGTGCTGGATGAGCAGTGGCGACAGCAGACCGGCAAACGCCGGGTGGCTGCCCAGCTGCATCTCGAAGGAGAGGCTCTGGCTTTCGTGGATGCCCATCGAGCGTGCGCGGGCGATGGGCTGGCCCAGCAGCTCGCGCGGCAGGTTCTGCTCGTAGCGGCCGTGGCCAGTCTCGTGAATGGTGCCCATCAGGCTGGGCAAAAAGTTGTCCTCGCGGTAGCGCGTGGTCATGCGCACGTCCTCGGGCACGCCGCCGCAGAAGGGGTGGGTGCTCTCGTCCAGCCGGCCGGCCTGGAAGTCGAAGCCCATCAGCCGCATCGCGTCCAGCCCCAGTGCCTTCTGCGCGGCGGTGGGGAAGGGGCCGACGGGCTCGATGACGGTCTCGGTGGCCTGGCGGGCGGTGACGTCGCGGATCAGCCCCGGCAGCCATTGCCGCAGCGGCGCGAACGCCTGTTCGACCTGCGCCGAGCGCATGCCCGGCTCGTACTGGTCCAGCAGCGCGTCGTATTTCGACAGGCCCGCGCTCTGTGACAGCAGTTCCGCCTCCTGTCGAGCGATCTTCAGCACCTCGCGCAGATTGGGCGCAAATCCTGCCCAGTCGTTGGCCGGGCGCTGCGTGCGCCAGGCGTGCTCGCAGCGGTTGTTGGCCAGGCTCTTGGCCTCCACCAGCGCCTGCGGCAGCGCGTTGGCGGCCCGCCAGGCGCGGCGGATCTCGCGCAGGTTGGCGCGCTGGGTGTCGTCCAGCGGTTCGGCTGAGGCCGCGTCCAGCAGGCCGGCCAGCGCGGGGTCGGTGGCCAGCTGGTGCAGCAGGCCGTCCATCTCGGCCAGCGCCAGGCTGCGCGCCTCGTTGCCGTGCGCGGGCATGTTGGCGGCCTGGTCCCACTGGGCGATGGCCTGCAGGTGGGCCAGGCGGTGCAGGCGCTGCTGGCGGGCGCTCAGGTCTTGGTAAGCAGGTGAGGTCATGACAGCCAGGTCTCCGGGATCAGCCAAATCAAGGCGGCGGTGTAGAAGAGGAAGCGCAGGAACTTGCCGACGGCCATGTAGCCCACGCAGGGCCAGAACGGCAGCTTGAGCCAGCCCGCAACGGCGCACAGCGGGTCGCCGACGATGGGCAGCCAGCTCAGCAGGCAGGCCTTGGGGCCGAAACACTGCAGCCACCGCGTGGCGCGGGTGTGCGAGGGCTCGCGGTGCTTGACGGCCTCGACGGCCTTCTCGGCGCCGTAGCCCATCCACCACGACACCACGCCGCCCAGCGTGTTGCCGACGGTGGCGACGAGGATGGCGGGCCAGAACATGCCTGGGTCCGCCTTGACGACCAGGAACACGGCGGGCTCCGACCCCATCGGCAGCAGCGTGGCCGAGATGAAGGCGACGACGAAGACCGCGACCAGCCCGACCTGGGGCAGGGCCAGCGCAGCGAGCAGCTCGTGGACGAATTGGGCGAGCCAGGCTTCCATGGCGGCATTGTGTCCGGCCCCGGCGGGGCGCCTCGCTACAATCTCGCCTCTTTTTTGAGCAGACCCCCGTGCACATCGGCCCCCACCTTCTCCCCAACCGGCTCTTCGTGGCGCCGATGGCGGGGGTGACGGACCGGCCCTTCCGCCAGCTCTGCCGCCGCCTGGGTGCGGGCTATGCAGTCAGCGAGATGGTGACGTCGCGCAAGGAGCTGTGGAACAGCCTGAAGACCTCGCGCCGCGCCGACCACAGCGGCGAGCCGGGCCCCATCGCCGTGCAGATCGCCGGCACCGACGCGGCCATGATGGCCGAGGCCGCGGCCTACAACATCGACCGCGGCGCGCAGATCATCGACATCAACATGGGCTGCCCGGCCAAGAAGGTCTGCAACAAGTGGGCCGGCTCGGCGCTGATGCGCAACGAGGCGCTGGCGCTGGAGATCGTCGAGGCAGTGGTGGCCGTGTGTGCACCGCGCGGCGTGCCGGTCACGCTGAAGATGCGCACCGGCTGGAGCCAGGATGAGCGCAACGCGCTGCATCTGGCGCGGCTGTTCGAGTCCGCCGGCATCGCGATGCTGACCATCCACGGCCGCACGCGCGAGCAGGGCTACAAGGGCCTGGCCGAGTACGACACCATTGCCGCCGTGAAGGCCGCGCTGGCCATCCCCGTCGTCGCCAACGGCGACATCGACTCGCCCGAGAAGGCCCGCGACGTGCTGGCCTACACGGGTGCCGACGCGCTGATGATCGGCCGCGCGGCACAGGGCCGGCCGTGGATCTTCCGCGAGGTGGCGCACTTCCTGGCGACGGGCGAGCACCTCACGGCGCCCACGGTCGTCGAGGCGCGCGACGTGCTGACCGAGCATCTGCACGACCACTACGGCCTGTACGGCGAGTTGAGCGGCGTGCGCAGCGCGCGCAAGCACATCGGCTGGGCCGTGCGCGGCCTGCCTGGCGGCGAGGAGTTCCGCCAGCACATGAACACCCTGGAGCGCTGCGAAGAGCAGTTGCAGGCGCTCCGCGACTGGTTCGACGACCTCGGCCAGACCCACGACCGGCTGCCCCCCACCGAGGCGGCCAACGACGAAGAAGCGCAAGGCCACGAAGCCTGCGCTGCCTGAACATGAGCGCCCAGAAGAACACCCCGCCCAACCCCATCGACGCCTGCGTGCGCGACAACCTCGAAGCCTTCTTCAGCGACCTCGACGGCCAGGAGCCGCATTCGATGCACGAGATGCTGATCAAGCTGGTGGAGAAACCGCTGTTCGAGATCGTCATGCGCGAGGCCGGCGGCAACCAGAGCAAGGCGGCCCAGTGGCTGGGCATCAACCGCAACACGCTGCGCCGCAAACTCACCGATCACAACCTTGGCTGACCCGAACATGGCACTGACTGCACTCCTCTCCGTCTCCGACAAGACCGGCATCCTCGAATTCGCCAAGGAGCTGCACGCGCTCGGCACGAAGCTGCTGTCCACCGGCGGCACCGCCAAGCTGCTGGCCGATGCCGGCCTGCCCGTCACCGAGGTGGCCGAGCACACCGGCTTCCCGGAAATGATGGACGGCCGCGTCAAGACGCTGCACCCCAAGATCCACGGCGGCCTGCTGGCGCGCTCCGACCTGCCCGAGCACGTTGCGGCGATGAACCAGCACGGCATCACGCGCATCGACATCCTGGCCGTCAATCTCTACCCGTTCGAGGCCACCGTGGCCAAGCCCGGCTGCACGCTGGAAGACGCCATCGAGAACATCGACATCGGCGGCCCGGCCATGGTGCGCAGCGCGGCCAAGAACTGGAAGGACGTGACGGTGCTGACCGACGCGGCCCAGTACGCCGCCGTGCTGACCGAGCTGAAGGCCCATGGCAAGACCAGCGACAAGACCCGCTTCGCCGCCTCCGTCGCCGCGTTCAACCGCATCGCCCAGTACGACGCGGCCATCAGCAACTACCTGTCGTCGCTGAACGAAGACGGCGCCAAGGCCGAGTACCCGGCGCAGATGAACTCGACCTTCGTGAAGGTGCAGGACCTGCGCTACGGCGAGAACTCGCACCAGACCGCCGCGCTGTACCGCGACCTGTTCCCGGCGCCCGGCTCGCTGGTCACTGGCAAGCAGCTGCAGGGCAAGGAGCTGAGCTACAACAACATCGCCGACGCCGATGCGGCCTGGGAGTGCGTGAAGAGCTTCGACACGCCCGCCTGCGTCATCGTCAAGCACGCCAACCCCTGCGGCGTGGCCGTGGGCGTGAACCCGGCCGAGGCGTACAGCAAGGCCTTCAAGACCGACCCCACCAGCGCCTTCGGCGGCATCATCGCGTTCAACCGCGAGGTGGACGGTGCGGCGGCCCAACTGGTCAGCAAGCAGTTTGTCGAGGTGCTGATGGCGCCGTCGTTCAGCGCCGAGGCGCTGGAGATCTTCAAGGGCAAGGCCAACGTGCGCCTGCTGCAGATCGCGCTGCCGCCGGGCGGCGCTCGCCCGTGGGACCAGGGCCGCAACGCCGGCGACAGCAAGCGCGTCGGTTCGGGCCTGCTGCTGCAGACGGCCGACAACCATTTCCTGAAGCGTGAAGACCTGAAGGTCGTCACGACGCTGAAGCCCACCGAGCAGCAGCTCGACGACCTGATGTTCGCGTGGACCGTCGCCCAGTACGTGAAGAGCAACGCCATCGTCTTCTGCGGCGGCGGCATGACGCTGGGCGTCGGCGCCGGCCAGATGAGCCGCCTGGACTCGGCCCGCATCGCGTCCATCAAGGCCGGCCACGCCGGCCTGACGCTGCAAGGCTCGGCCGTCGCCAGCGACGCCTTCTTCCCGTTCCGCGACGGCCTGGACGTGCTGGCCGATGCCGGCGCCACCTGCGTCATCCAGCCGGGCGGCTCCATGCGGGACGACGAGGTCATCGCGGCGGCCAACGAGCGTGGCATTGCCATGGTTCTGACCGGCGTCCGTCATTTCCGGCATTGACTCGCTGTCGCCTGCGCGACTAGACGCAGGCCTCTAGTCCAGGGCCGCCCCGCTTGGGCGGCCCACCAGTTGCGGTTAGCCTTTCGGATCAGACCTAGATCCGGAGACAGCCCATGGACACCGCATTGCAGGAACGCCTGCACCTGGCGCTGACGTTGCAGCGCCGCGCCTTCGAGGTGGAGCGCATGCCCACCTACGAGGTGCGCCGCGACCGCCTGGAGCGGCTGCTCGCGATGACGCGCCAGCACGGCGAAGCGCTGGCCGCGGCGATGGCGCAGGACTTCGGCCACCGGGCCCGCCAGGAGTCGCTGCTGGCCGACGTGTTCACCGTCGAATCCGGCGCGCGCCATGCGATCAAGCACCTGCGCCGCTGGATGAAAGCTAAGCGCGTGTCCACGCCGCTGCACTTCCTGCCCGGCCGCAACGTGCTGATGCGCCAGCCGCTGGGTGTCGTTGGCGTCGTGTCGCCCTGGAACTACCCCTACTACCTGGCCATGGAGCCCGCCGTCGCCGCGCTGGCAGCGGGCAACCGCGTGCTGATCAAGCCCTCGGAGCTGACACCTGCCACTGCTGAGCTGATGGCCCGCATCGTCACCGAGCATTTCCGGCCCGAGGAGATGCAGGTCATCACCGGCGATGCCGAGGTAGGCAAGGCGTTCACCATGCTGCCGTTCGACCACCTGTTCTTCACCGGCTCCACGGCCGTGGGCCGCCATGTCGCGCAGGCTGCGGCCAAGAACCTCACGCCGGTCACGCTGGAGCTGGGCGGCAAGTCGCCCGCCATCGTGGACCGCAGCGCGGACCTGCAACTCACCGCCTCGCGGCTGGCCTTCGGCAAGCTCTTCAACGCCGGCCAGACCTGCGTGGCGCCCGACTACCTGCTGGTACCGCGCGAGTTGGTGGAGCCGCTGTCCCGGCAGATCCTGGACCACATGCGCCGCATGTACCCGACCATTGCTGGCAACGCCGATTACACCAGCATCGCCACACCGCGCCATTTCGCGCGGCTGCAAGGCCTGCTGGACGACGCCAAGGACCGCGGCGCCCGCGTGCTGCGCAGCCACGACGAACGCCCCGACGACCGCCGCCTTGTGCCTGCGCTGCTGCTGGATGTGCCGGCCGACGCGCAGGTGATGCAGGAGGAAATCTTCGGCCCGCTGCTGCCCATCGTCGCCTACGACCAGGTGGACGAGGCGCTGGCCCACATCAACCGCGGCGACCGGCCGCTGGCGCTGTACTGGTTCGGCGCGGACGGCGCCGTGCGCGACCGCGTGATGCGCGAGACCCATGCCGGCGGCGTCACCATCAACGACTGCCTGTGGCACCTGGGCCAGGAGGAGCAGCCCTTCGGCGGCGTGGGCGCCAGCGGCATGGGCGCGTACCACGGCGAGTGGGGCTTCCGTACCTTCAGCAAGGAGAAGCCGCTGTTCATCCAGTCGCGCTTCGCCGGCACGAAGCTGTTCCAGCCGCCCTATGGCGCCACGTTCGAGCGCCTGTTGGGCCTGTTGAAGAAGATCGCCTGATGCAACGTCGTCGATTGTTGAAGCTGGGCCTGGGCGCGGCCGTCGTCATCGGCGTGGCCGGTGCCGGCGTGGCGCTGATCAAGCCGGGCCTGGTGAACGGCCGGCTCAGCCCCGGCGCGCGCGAGCTGATGGGCGCCGTCGCGCGCGCCGTGCTGGGCGACATGCTGCCGGCCGACGGCGTGGCCGCGCAGCTGGAGCGGCTGGACGCCACCATCGCCGGCTTCCCGGCCGCCACGCGCAAGGAGTTGTCCGACGCGCTGGGCCTGCTGGGCACGGCGGCCGGCCGCTTCGCGCTCGTGGGGCTGACCCGTACCTGGGCCGAGGCCAGCCCGGGCGACATCCAGCAGGCGCTGGACAAGATGCGCCTGTCCACTTCCCAGACCCGCCAGCAGGTCTACCACGCGCTGCGCGACCTGAACTCCATTGCCTTCTTCACCGCGCCGGCCGGTTGGGCCGCCGCCGGCTATCCCGGCCCGCGAGACATGCCATGAGTGCCATTCCCGATTCCATCCTCGAAGGTCTGGCCCGCGGTTGGAAGGTGCACGGCGGCCCGCACGCGCCGCTGCCCGCCGCGCTGGACTGCGACGTCGCCATCATCGGCAGCGGCGCCGGCGCCGGCATCACGGCCGAGATGCTGGCCCGCGCCGGGCTGAAGATCGTCATCGTCGAGGAAGGCCCGCTGCGCTCCAGCCGCCAGTTCAAGCAGCGCGAGCTGGAGGCCTACGGCGAGCTCTACCAGGAGGCGGGCGGCCGCAAGACGGTGGACCAGGCGATGAACATCCTGCAGGGCCGCTGCGTGGGCGGCTCCACGACGGTGAACTGGACCGGCAGCTTCCGCACGCCGCCCGACGCGCTGGCTTTCTGGGCAGACAGGTTTGGCCTGACCGACTTCAACGAGGCCGCGATGGCGCCCTGGTTCGAGCAGGTCGAGCGGCGCCTGAACATCGCCGACTGGCTGGCCGAGCCCAACGAGAACAACGACGTGCTGCGCCGCGGCGCCGAGAAGCTGGGCCTGCCCACCAAGGTCGTGCGCCGCAACGTGAAGGGCTGCTGGAATCTGGGCTCCTGCGGCCTGGGCTGCCCCACCAATGCCAAGCAGTCCATGCTGGTCAGCACGCTGCCCGCGGCGCTGGACCTGGGCGCGACGCTGCTGGTGCAGACCCGCGCAACCAAGTTGGAGCTGCAGGGCGGGCAGGCCGTGGCGCTGCTGGCCGAGCCGGTGGCGCTGGACGGCGGCGTCAGCGGTGCGCCGCTGCGCATCAAGGCCCGGCATTACGTCGTGGCCGGCGGCGCCATCAACTCGCCGGCCCTGCTGCTGCGCTCCGGCGCGCCCGACCCCCACGACCTGCTGGGCAAGCGCACCTTCCTGCATCCCACGGCCGGCGGCGTCGCGCTGTTCGACCACGACGTGGCCGGCTGGGCCGGCGCGCCGCTGTCGGTGTTCTGCGACCACTTCCTGCACCAGGGGCCGGTCGATGGCCCGGTGGGCTACAAGCTGGAGGTTGCACCGGTGCACCCGGCCTTTGCGCTGACCAACGGTGGCGGCATAGGCGCCGAGCTGGCCCAGCGCGCCCGCGACCTGCCGCGCACCCAGCTGATGATCGCGCTGCTGCGCGACGGCTTCCATGCCGAGTCGGCGGGCGGTGCCGTCAAGCTGCGCAGCGACGGCTCGCCGGTGCTGGACTACACCCTGACCGATTACCTGCTGGACGGCGTGCGCCGCGCCTACGTCACCATGGCCGAGATCCAGTTCGCCGCCGGCGCCAGGACCGTGCGGCCGGTGCACGAGCAGGCCAGCGGCTATGCCAGCCTGGCCGAGGCCAGGCAGGGCATCGCGGGCCTGACGATGAAGCCCTTCCTGGCCACCGTGGGCAGCGCCCATGTGATGGGCGGCTGCACGATGGCGGCCGACGCGCGCCGCGGCGTCGTGCGGCCGGACGGGCAGCACTGGCAGCTGGCCAATGTGTCGGTGCACGACGGCTCGCTGTGCCCGACCAGCCTGGGCGCCAACCCGCAGCTGACGGTCTACGGCCTGGCCGCCCGGCTCACGCATGGCCTGGTCGCGCGCCTGGGGGGCAGGGCCGCGCCGCTGGCCTGACGGTGACAATGGTCGGCATGCCGACCGCCCTGCTGATCCGCCCCGCCACGCCGGACGATGCCGCGCCGCTCGCGCGCTTCGGCGCCCAGGCCTTTACCGACACCTACCGCGGCCTGGACGACGAGCAGGAGATTGCCGACTACGTGGCCGAGCATTTCCCGGCCCAGGTCATGGCCGGCGTCATTGCCGACCCCGCCTGCACCACGCAGCTGGCCTGGGTTGCCGATGAGCTGGCGGGTTATGCCGTGCTGCGCGCCAAGCCCGCGCCGGCCTGCGTGAGCGGCGCTGCGCCGTTGCAGCTGTGGCGGCTCTATCTGGGCCAGGCCTTCACCGGTCGCGGCCTGGGCGCGCAGCTGATGGAGGAGGTGCGAGCCGAGGCCCGGCGGCGTGGTGCGAGAACGCTGTGGCTGGGCGTCTACGATCGCAACGTGCGGGCCGTCGAGTTCTACAAACGCTTCGGCTTCGCGCAGGTCGGCACCAGCGAGTTCCTGTTCGGCGGCCGCATCTACAGCGATCCCATCTACGCAGCTTCCCTGGAGGCGGTCCCATGATCCAAGGTTCCTGCCTGTGCGGCGCCGTGCACTGGCGCTTCGACGGCCAGCCCGACGGCGCCACGGCCTGCAACTGCACAGCCTGCCGCCGCTACGGCACGCTGTGGGCCTACGACTACCTGGACGAAGGCATCCACGTCAGCGGCCCCACACAGGCCTATGTGCGGGGCAAGGCGCTGGAGTTCCACTTCTGCCCGACCTGCGGCTGCGTCACGCACTGGCGTGGGCTGCGGCTGGACGAGCAGGGCCGGCGGCGCGTGGCGGTGAACCTGCGGCTTGCCGAGCCCGAGGCCGTGGCCGACATCCCCATCGACCATTTCGACGGCTTCGACACCTTCGACGACCTGCCGCGCGACGGCCGCTGCGTCAGGGACTACTGGTTCTGACTGACCGGGCCGGTCGGGGCCGGCACTGATAATCCGGCCCCATGACGCTCGCCGCCTTCACCGGCCAGTTGCTCGCCTTCATCGCCCGGCTCATCACGGGCGCGCAGGGCCACTGGAAGGGCTGCCCGCCACAAGCCGAGCAGCGCATCTACATCGCCAACCACCAGAGCCACTTCGATCTCGTGCTGATCTGGGCGGCATTCCCGCACGAGCTGCGTGCGCAGACGCGCGCCATCGCGGCCAAGGACTACTGGACCAAGAGCGCCTTGCGGCGCTGGCTGACGACCGAGGTCTTCAACGCCATCTACGTCAGCCGCACGCGCGCCACGCCGGACGAAGACCCGCTGGAGCCGCTGGTCGAGGCGCTGGCCGCCGGGGATTCGCTGGTCATCTTTCCCGAGGGCACGCGCTCCAACAAGGGCAACCCGCAGCCCTTCAAGAGCGGCATCTATCACCTGGCCGAGCAGTTTCCGCATGTGCAGCTGATCCCGACCTGGATAGACAACGTGCAGCGCGTCATGCCCAAGGGCGAGGTCGTGCCGGTGCCCATTCTGTGCACGGTGACCTTCGGGGCGCCCATCCAGCTGCAGCCAGGCGAGAGCAAGGCCGACTTCCTGTGTCGCGCGCGCGAGGCGGTCATGGAGCAGCGACCCGATCCCGACTGGGTCGGTCGCGAAGAAGACGGGGACGACTGATGCGCTGGCTGAAATCCCTGTCCGCCAGCGAGCAGGTGGCGCTGCTCTTCGTCGTGCTGTTCGGCTTCCTGATGCTGCTGACGCTGGGCCTGTTCCTGAACTCGCTGCGCGAGCGTGACGACGAGGACGCCCGCCGCCAGTCGGAGCTGACCTGGGCCCGCGTGCGCCGCGACCTGCGCGCGGCGTGGATCGGCGGCAGCATGTTCTGGGTCGCGTGGATCTCGGGGCCACTGGGCGCCACGCTGCTGTTCGCGCTGTTCTCCTTCCTGGCGCTGCGCGAGTTCATCACGCTGGTGCACACCCAGCGCAGCGACCACCGCACGCTGATCGTCGCCTTCTTCGTGCTGCTGCCGGTGCAGTACATGATCTGCGGCACGCGCTTCTTCGACCTGTTCACGGTCTTCCTGCCGGTCTACGGCTTCCTGGTACTGCCCATCGTCAGCGCCTTGGCCGACGACCCGCGCCGCTACCTGGAGCGCAACGCCAAGATCCAGTGGGGCGTGATGGTCTGCGTTTACGGCCTGTCGCACGCGCCGGCGCTGCTGCTGCTGGACTTCCCCGGCTACACCGGCCGTGGCGCCTTCCTGCTGTTCTTCCTGGTCATGGTGGTGGCGGCCTCGCAGATCGCGCAGGAGATCGCCACCCGCACGCTGCGCCGCCGGCCGGTGGCGCGGCGCATCAGCCGCAGCTTCTCGATGCGAGCCTGGTGGATAGGCACGCTGACCGGCACGCTGGCCGGCGGCCTGCTGTACTGGATCACGCCGTTCAAGGCCGGCCAGGCGCTGGCCATGGCTTTCGTCACCGCGGCGGCGGCGGGCTTTGGTGGCCTGGTCATGAAGGCGCTGAAGAAGGACGCTGGCGTGCTGTACTGGGGCAACCGCAGCTCCATCACCGGCGCCGTGGGCCTGCTGGACCGCATCGCCGTGCTTTGCTTTGCGGCACCGGTGCTGTTCCATTCGGTGCGCTGGTACTTCCAGCTGCCGCTGGGGTCTCGATGAGGATTCTCGGCATCGATCCCGGCTTGCAGACCACCGGCTTCGGCGTCATCGACGCCGAGGGGCCGCGGCTGGCTTACGTCGCCAGCGGCACGATCAAGACCAACGGCGTCGCCGTGGGCGACCTGCCGGGCCGGCTGAAGATCCTGTTCGACGGCATCCGCGAGGTCGTCGCGCGCTACCAGCCGCAGTGCGCGGCGGTGGAGATCGTGTTCGTCAACGTGAACCCGCAGTCCACGCTGCTGCTGGGGCAGGCGCGCGGCGCGGCGCTGACGGCGCTGGTGTCCGCGGACCTGGCCGTCAGCGAATACACGGCGCTGCAGATGAAGAAGGCCGTGGCCGGCCATGGCCAGGCCAAGAAGGAGCAGGTGCAGGCCATGGTGCAGCGCCTGCTGAACCTGCCGGGCGTGCCCGGCAAGGACGCGGCCGACGCGCTGGGCCTGGCCATCATGCATGCCCATGCGCGGGTCAGCTTCGAGGCCATGAGCCGCAGCACGACGCTGTCGCGGCGTCAGCACGCGCAGTTCAAGGGCGGGCGGACGTACTGAAATGAAAACAGCCCGCCGAAGCGGGCTGTTGCAGCGGAGCGTGAACGCTCAGACCACCTTGCGGCGGCGTGCCATCCAGCCCACCAGGCCCAGGCCGCCGAGCATCAGCGCGTAGCTCTCGGGCTCGGGCACGGCCGAGATCTGGAAGCTGCCCTCGCTGACGAGGTTGTTGGCGCCGATGTGGGTGAGGGTGCCCTCCAAGGCCGAGGGGAAGCCGGTGTACAGCTCCAGCGAAGCGCCTCCTGCGGTCGTGAGGTACTGGAAGGCCGAGAACTGGCCGCCCTCGAAGGACACCGAGGCGTCGGCCGAGCCCAGGCTGTAGGTCTGGCCGCCGAAGCTCAGGCTGAACGCCGTCAGCGGCACATAGCCAGTGAAGTCGAGGCCCGGCAGATCCAGCGAGAAGCTGCCGGCGAAGGTCGTGCCTTCCAGGGCGGGAACCTGCGAGGCCGTGATGCTGCCGCTGAAGCTGAAGTCTGCTGCCGAGGCCGCCAAGGTGGACAGGCTCAGGACGGCCGCGGCCAGGACGGTGCGCATGGGAGAGATGTGGTTCATGGCGATATGTATGCGAGAGGGATGGGAGCGGCTCAGAACTGGAAGCTGCTGGCGTTCAGCGACGTGCAGGCGACGTTCTTCAGCAGCAGCAGCGGGCGGCGCGGGGCGGGGCCGGCGGCGTCGGGGTCCATGGCGATCAGCGCATCGCTGATGCCGCTGCGTGTGCAGCTGACATGGCCACTGCTCAGCGGCGCCGCCGCGGTGACGCCTGCCGCGCGCAGCACGGCGCTGAGGTTGATCACGTCGATACCCGGCGTGAAGTCGGCGATGGTGGCGCCACCCGTGAAGCTGGCCGTGAACGCGAACTGGTCGCGGCCCGCACCGCCCGTCAGCGCAGGCTTGAGCGCACCCACCGTGATCAGGTCATCCCCCGCCGTGCCCGTCACCGTCGTGCTGGCCGCCGTGATGTAGCTGTTGTAGAGGTTCAGGCCCATGACCACCGGGTCGTGGTCGGACGAGCGGTAGACCGTCGCCTGGTAGGGGTCCGGCGCGCAGGTGGCGCAGGCGGGTTGCTTGAACTCCTGGTTGTAGTCGTGCGCCACGGACTCGTCGGCGTTGATGTGCCACTCCGTCGCACCGCTGACCTTGGGCGACAGCGACGAGCTCGTGATCGCGTGGTCCAGACGGCCGGCGGCGCCGTCGAACACGTAGGAATAGCCCAGCGTGTTGAAGCGGCCGATCTGGTCGACGAAGCCGTTGTCGGTCAGGCGGGTGATGGGGTCTTCCATGCCGTAGGCGTTGAAGTCACCCACCAGCACCACGTCGTTGCTGCCGCTGCTGGTCTGCAGCGACGCGACGAAGCTGCGCAGGCGATCGGCCTGCTTCACGCGCGTGGCGTTGTAGCAGCTCTGGCCGTCGCCCTGGTCCAGGTCCAGGCCGGAGGCACTGCCGCAGCCCTTGGACTTCAGGTGGTTGACCAGCAGCGTGAACTTCTGGCCGTTGGCCAGCGCGAAGCTCTGGGCCACGGTCGGGCGGTTGTTGACCGCGTCCGTGTCGATCACCGAGCCGCCAGCCGGCGTGAGCTTGGCGGGCTTGTAGATGATCATGTTCTTGATGGCGTCCGATCCCACCACGCCGGCCGCCGAGCCGGAGACGACGGCGTAGGTGCCGGCGCCGACCTTGGCGTTCAGCGCGGCCACCAGGTTCTGCGGTGCGATGGCGTTGTTCTGGATCTCCATCAGGCCCACGGCGTCGGCGTCGATCGCGCTGAGGGCGGCGACGATCTTGGCCTGCTGGCGGTTGAACTCCGCGAGGTTGTTGGCGCCGCGGCATTCGCCGGCGCAGGGCTGGGCGCCGGCACCCGCACCGTCAGCCGTCTGGCCGTTGGTGAAGGTGGTGAAGTAGTTCAGCACGTTGAAGCTGGCCAGCTTCACATTGCCACCCACGGCCGGCGGCGTGGTGGTGCGCGGGTTGGTCAGCGTGTACTGCAGCGCATCGTTGGCCAGCGGCACGATGCGGTAGGCGCCGGGCGCGCCGGTGCTGGTGGTCGTCGGGCCGAAGTCGATCACGCCGGTGATGCTGCCGATGGTGTCGCCGCCACGCAGCGCGCCGGTCGGGCCGGTGAAGGGCGTCGGGTTCACGTTCTGCAGCGTGCTGCCGTCTTCCAGCACGATCAGGCGGGCCGCGTTGTCGGCGGCCATGGCCTTGGCGGCGTCGCTGCCGGCACGGTACTTGTTGGTGGGCGTTTCCAGCCGGCCGCCGGCCGACAGCGTCAACTGGCCGTAGCGGGCCTGGAAGGCGTTCTGGCCCACGGTCAGCGGGCCGGCCAGCGTGACCAGCATGCCCTCGTAACGCTCCAGGCCGCCGGACACCGGCAGCGTGATCGGCGTGGGCGCCACGCTCTGGCCGGCGTTCACCAGCGAGACGCCGGTGACGGTGCCGATCTGCGTGACGGTGCCGCCACCGGTCGAGAACTCGGTGACGGTGCCGGCCACGCGCACCAACTGGCTGACGGACACGGTGGGTGCCGTGCTCGTGAAGACGAAGATGCCGTCGGACGTGGCCGGGTTGCCGTCGCCCACGGCGGCCTGCATGTAGAAGCCGGTGTTGGTCAGGCGGGTCACGACGCCCTCGGTCGTGACGCTCTGGCCCGCCAGTGGGCTGGTGGCACCGCTACCCTGGATCTCGTAGGTCTGCTTGAAGGCGCCAGGCGTCGGCGCGGGCCCAGGAGCCGGGCCCGGGGCCGCGGCGGAGCAGACGGCGTAGGCGGTGCTGCTGTTGCGCGGCGTCGGCGTGCCATTGGTGAAGTCCGTGCTGTTGTTGCCGTTGTCGGTGCAACCCGCGTCGGCGCGCAGCAAGGCAAAGCCGTTGTTGGTCGGCGCCGGTGCGGGCGAGATCTCGGAACAATTGGCCGTCGTGCCGTAGCCAACGAGGTCCTTGATGCTGACGTCAGACGGGCAGGTGGTAGCGGCCAACGCCGTCGTGCTGTTGACCAGCGCCAGCTTGCCCGCGCTGCCGCTCATGTCGAAGCCGGCAGTGACCTCGGCCGCGGGCAGATCGGCGCCGACGGCGGAGGCGGCCGAAACGCCGTTACCGAGTTGCACCAGCAGGTACTGGCCCGGTTGCAACGTGCCTTTCAGGTTGACCTTCTGGTTGCCCCAGCTGCTGCCCGCTGCGGACGAGTACTGCAGAGACCAGGTGCTCATGTCGATGACGGATGCGCCGGCATTGCGGATCTCGACGAAGTCGTTCTTGTAGACGGCACCGGCACGGCCGCCGCCGCCGTAGACCTGGCTGATGACCGGGCCGTCGGCCGCAAACACGGAAGGCGCCGCAAAGGCCGCAGCAAGGAGAGCTACCAGGGGTCGGATTTGCATGACTAGTTGGTAAAAATTGCCAAAACGCGGCGCATCGTATTGATGCTTCGTGACGAATTGATCCACCCCGTTCGTGGGGGTGATCTGAGTCATCATCCCGACCCATGTCACCTGCACTGCTTTTGATCGGGGTTCTCACTTATTTCGCCCTGCTGTTGGTACTGGCGAGGTGCGTCTCGCACGGTTCTGGCGCCGAGGGTTTCTACGTGGGGGGCAGGGAAAGTCCCTGGCCGGTCGTCGCGTTCGGAATGATTGGCACGTCGCTTTCTGGCGTCACCTTCATCAGCGTGCCGGGCTCGGTGACGGTCAACGGCTTCACCTATTTGCAGATCGTCATCGGCCAGGTGTTCGGCTACGCCGTCATCGCCTTCGTGCTGCTGCCGGCCTACCACCGGTTGAAGCTGGCCTCCATCTACGGCCTGCTGGGCGAGCGCCTCGGGCCGGCGGCGCAGCGGCTGGGCTCGGCCTACTTCATCCTCAGCCGCACGCTGGGTGCCACGGGGCGGTTGTTCCTCGTCGTGGCCGTGCTGCACACGCTGATCCTGCAGCCGCTGGGCCTGCCGTTCGCGCTGGGTGCAGCGGTCGTGCTGGTGATGATCCTGCTCTACACGGTGGAGGGCGGCGTGAAGGCGCTGGTCTGGACCGACACGCTGCAGACCGCCGGCATGCTGACCGGCCTCGTCGTCTGCACCGCGCTGCTGTGGCAGCCCGATGCCTTCGCGCAACTGGACGCCGCGGGCCTGAGCCGCGTGTGGGTCAGCGACCCGCTGAGCCGCGACTTCTCGGTGAAGGCGCTGCTGGCCGGCATGTTCATCGCGATCGCGATGACGGGGCTGGACCAGGAAATGATGCAGAAGAGCCTGTCGGTCGCGAAGCTGCGCGACGCGCAGAAGAACCTGCTGGTGCTGGCCGTGCTGATGCTGGTGGTGGTGGCCGTCTTCCTGCTGCTGGGCGGACTGCTGGCGCTGTATGCGCAGGAGCATGGCCTGGCGGCCAAGGGCGACGCGCTGTTCCCGACCGTGGTCATGCAGCACCTGCCGGCCTGGGTGCAGATCGTGTTCGTGCTGGCACTGGTGTCGGCGCTGCTGCCCAGCGCCGACGGTGCGCTGACCGCGCTGACGGCCAGCACCTGCCTGGACCTGCTGCGGGTGAGCAAGGAAGACACCCGCACGCGGCGGCGCGTGCACTACGGCTTCGCGCTGCTGTTCCTCGCGCTGGTGCTGGGCTTCAAGGCACTGGACAGCACCAGCATGATCTACCTGATCCTGAAGCTCGCCGGCTACACCTACGGTCCGCTGCTGGGGCTGTTCGCGTTCGCGATGTTCACGCCGCGGCCGGTGTCGGCGGGGCGGCTGGTGGCGGTCTGCCTGGCGGCGCCGGCGCTGTGCGCGGTGCTGGACTTCGGCCAGCCCTGGGGTGGGTATCAGATCGGGTTGGAGCTGTTGCTGCTCAACGGGTTGCTGACCTGGGCGGGGTTGTGGGCGGCGGCGCGCGGTAGCGCGAGACTGTCCCCCAGAAGCCCTTCAATCCAATGACGACCCAACCTACGAATCCGGGCAATGTCAGTGTGTCTGAGCGTCTGCTGGCCGAGGCCGTGGCACTTGGCCGGCAGGCCGAACTGAGCCCATCACGGCTTGCTGAATTGGAAGCGCGCATTGAGCGGACGATGGCCGAAGAGCGGCGGCAGCTTGATGAACGCATTGCATCGTCGAGAGCGCGTTACGCGCAAGCGGACCAAACGGCGCAGGCACCGCGGGTGCCGCGGATCGTGCAGGCGGCAGCGCTGCTGGGTTTGATCTGGCTGCTCGTCGGCTTGCTGTTCGAACTCAGCCTGGGTGGAGGATTCGTCTTCGCGTTCAGCACAACCTACTGGGCTGCTGCGCCCTGGCTCTTCTTCGGCGTGTGCCTGCTCTCGTCCCTTGTGTTCCTTCGAGCCGACATGCGCGAACGCGCTCGTCGAATGCATCAGTCATGGGTCAAAAGCTGGTTGGTGCTCCCGTTGTCGTTCGGCGCGATGGCTGCCTTGTCAGTGGCGGCGACGCCGGGCTGGGCCGCGTTTCTCGGCTGGGTCGCCGGCGGTCCTGCCTTGCAGGTTGAGGTTCAGGTCGTCTCGGTGGGTTCGTTGTCCAGGAACTCCAGAGGCTGTGATCAATCGGCCGACTTCCTGGTCAATGGACAGCTTGCAAGCCTGTGCCTTGAGAGGCGGATGGCGGCGCCTGCACTGCGGGTGGGCGAGCGCTTGGTCTTGGTCGGGCGCAGGTGGTGGTCCGGCATGTACGTGGACGAGATTCGCCGGCCGTGACGCGCGGCGCGCCCGCGCGTTTGGCGCTACGGTCTTGTCGATTCACGCCGCCAGCGTTCGTCGTCCGGCATCGGGCGCGTGTTCGTGCCCTTGCTTAGGAGTGAACCCATGTCGAATGCAGAAAAGCTGCGCGGCCCCGCGTCCTACTTTCCGTCCATCGAGAAGACCTACGGCCAGCCGGTCGAGCACTGGCTGGCCATCCTGCGCGGTGCGTCGGGCCTCAAGCACATGGAGCTGGTGGCGCTGCTCAAGACCGAGCACGGGTTGGGTCATGGCCATGCCAATGCGCTGGTGGCCCACCATCTGAAGCATCCCGGGTAAGGCCCTGCGTGGCACGGGCATCACGCCCGGCGACACTGCGCGTCCCATGTCGTCTGCCGCCGCTCCGCCCCAGTCCCTCCCCCGCATGCTTGCCGCCTTCGTGCGCGAGCACTGGCGCGCCTATGCCTCGGCCGCGGCCATGCTCAGCTGCATTGCCGGCTTGACGGTCTGGATCCCGCGCCAGGTGGGCCATGTGGTCGATGACCTCGTCGCTGGCGGGCTGCAGGGCGACGCGCTGCTGCAGCAGCTGGGCCTGCTGGTGGGGGCCGGCCTGGTCATCTACCTGCTGCGCGTGGGCTGGCGGCTGACCTTGTTCAAGGCCGCCTACCGGCTCGGCGCGCGGCTGCGCACGCGGCTGTTCGCGCGGCTGGCGCTGCAGGGGCCGGCCTACTTCCAGGGCCAGCGCACCGGCGACCTGATGGCGCTGGCGACCAACGACATCGACACCGTCGAGATGGCCGCCGGCGAGGCCATGCTGGCCGGCTTCGACGGCACGCAGACCCTGCTGCTGGTGCTGGCCATGATGACCCTCGCCATCGACTGGCGGCTGGGCCTGGCCGCGCTGCTGCCCTTTCCGTTGATGGGGCTGGCGTTCTGGTGGATCTCGCAGCACCTGCACACCGCCGCGCAGGATTCGCTGAGCCGCTTCGGCGACCTGAACCAACAGGTGCAGGAAAGCCTCGCCGGCGTGCGCACGCTGCGCGCGCTGGGGCTGGTGAACCGCAGCGAGCAGCGTTTCGGCGACCTGGCCGGCAGCGCGGCCGAGGCGGCGTTCCGCTCGCAGCGCTGGGAGGCCGCCTACGAGCCTGCGGTCGGCATGACGCTGGGCGCCGCGACCGCCATCGCGCTGGCGGTGGGTGGCTGGCTGGTGGCGCAGCGCGAGATCAGCATCGGCCAGCTGACCGCGTTCACGATGTACCTGGGCCAGCTGATCTGGCCCATGTTCGCCGCCGGCTGGGTGCTGGCGCTGCTGGAGCGCGGCCGGGCCGCCTGGGCGCGGCTGGCGCCGGTGCTGGATGCGCCGTTGACGCTGGCCGACGAGGGCAGGGCGGTGCTGCCGGCCGACGCCACGTTGCGCTCCGAGGGGCTGAGCTTCAGCTTCCCCGGTGCGAGGCGGCCGGCGCTGGAAGGTGTCGATGTGGCGTTGAAGCCCGGCAAGACGCTGGGCATCGTCGGCGCGACCGGCGCGGGCAAGTCCACCTTCGTGCGCCTGCTGCTGCGCCAGTCGGAACCCGACGCGGGCCGCCTGACGCTGGGTGGGGCGCCGCTGCCTGACCTGCCGCTGGCCACGCTGCGTGCCCACATCGCCTGGGTGCCACAGGAGCCCTTTTTGTTCTCGGCCTCGGTGGCCGACAACATCGCTCTGGCAAGACCTGGCGCCACGCCGGCCGACATCGAGGCCGCGGCGCGCCTGGCGGCCGTGCACGACGACATCCAGCGCCTGCCCAAGGGTTATGCGACCGAGGTGGGCGAGCGCGGCGTGACCTTGTCCGGTGGCCAGCGCCAGCGCGTCGCCATCGCGCGGGCGCTGCTCTCGGATGCGCCGCTGCTGGTGCTGGACGATGCGTTGTCGGCGGTGGACACCGGCACCGAGACCGACATCCTGGACCATCTGCGCGAGCTGCGTGCCGCACGGCCCGACCGCAGCGTCATCGTCATCGCGCACCGGCTGTCGGCGGTCATGGATGCCGACGAGGTCATCGTGCTGAAGCAGGGCCACGTCATCGAGCGCGGCACGCATCAGCGGTTGCTGGAACTGGGCGGCTGGTACGCCTCGCAATGGCGCTACCAACAGATCGAGGCCAGCCTTGAAGAAGACTGAGAAGCCCTGGCAAAGCGTCGGGCTGCTGATGGACTCGGCGCGGCCCGAGCGCGCTCAGCTGATCCGCGGCGGCCTTTGGCTGCTGCTCGCCGCCGGGCTGGAGGCGCTGGCCCCCATCCTCGGCAAGCGCTACATCGACGCCTACCTGCTGCCCGGCCGCTACGACCTCGGCGCGATGGGCATGCTGCTCGCGCTGGTGCTGCTGACCGGCTGGGCGGCCAGCTGGATCCGTTACGCGCAGCTGTCGCGCATGGCCGGTGTCGCGCGGCGTTCGGTGCTGCGGCTGCGCGAGCGCGTCTACGCGCACGTGCTGGCGCTGCCCATGGCCTTCTTCGACAAGGCCATCACCGGCCAGCTCGTCAGCCGCGTGACCAACGACACCGAGGCGGTCAACCAGCTCTACCGCCAGGTGCTGTACGTGATGCTGGACTCGTCCATCGTCGTCGCCGGCTCGCTGGTCGCGATGGCCGTCCTGGACTGGCGGCTGATGCTCATCGTCGCGACGCTGGTGCCGGCCATGGTGGTCATCATCCTGGGCTACCAGCGCCTGTCAGCGCCTGCGGTGGCGCGCACGCGGCAGCTGCGCAGCGACATCAACGCGCAGATGGCCGAGAGCATGGCCGGCATGGCCGTGCTGCAGGCGGCCGGCGCGGCGGAGCGCTTCGGCCAGCGTTTCGAGGCGGTGAACGCCGAGCACCGGCTGTCGCGCATCGCCGAGCTGCGCGCCAACGCGTGGCTGCTGCGCCCGGCACTGGACCTGCTGAACGTGCTGCTGTTGGTGACCGTCATCTACGGCTTCGGCCGGCGCGAGCTGTCCGGGCTGGAGGTGGGCCTGCTGTACGCCTTTCTGGCCTACATCGCGCGCGTCGTCGAGCCGCTGATCCAGATCACGATGCAGTTCGGCCAGCTGCAGCAGTCCATGGTCGCTGCGTCGCGCGTGCGCGCGCTGCTGGAGGAGGACGAGCACCGCGGCCCGCCGCAGGACGGGTCGCCGGTCACGCAGGGCGCCATCCGCATCGAGGATCTGAGCTTCGGCTACGACCCGGCGCGGCCCGTGCTGCAGCATGTCGACGTGGACATCCCGGCCGGCAGCTTCACCGGCATCGTGGGCCATACCGGCAGCGGCAAGAGCACGCTGCTGTCGCTGCTGCTGCGCTTCTACACGGCGCAGGCCGGCCGCATCATCGTGGACGGCCAGACCCTGGCCAGCGTGCCTGACGCGGCCTTCCGCGACGCGGTGGGCCTGGTGCCGCAGGAGCCCTTCCTGCTGTCGGCCAGCGTGCGCGACAACATCGCGATGGGCCGGCCCGGCATCACCGACGAAGCCGTCGAGGCCGCCGCCCGCGATGCCCGCGCGCACGACTTCATCACCGCGCTGCCGCAGGGCTACGACACGAAGCTGGGCGAGGGCGGCGCGCGCGTGTCCAGCGGCCAGAAGCAGCTCATCGCGATGGCCCGCGCGCTGGCCGGGGCGCCGCGCATCCTGTTCCTTGACGAAGCCACCAGCAATGTCGACAGCGAGACCGAGGCCCGCATCGGCGCGGCGCTGGCGGCGCTGCATGGCCGCGTGACGGTCATCGCCATCGCGCACCGGCTGTCCACCATCCGCGCGGCCGACCAGATCCTGGTGCTCAACCACGGCCGGCTGCAGGAGCGCGGCCGGCATGACGAGCTGATGGCCGTTGAGGGCGGGCTGTACCGCCGCCTCGTCGAGCTGCAGACGCTGGAGGAGGCCGGGCCGGACGCCGATTCCGACGCCCCGTGACCTGCATCAAGGCGTGGTGGTGCGGCCCTGCCTAGGCTGCGCGCATGACTGCCGCCGACCTGCCCGCGCTGACTTCCACCCCCGACATCCTCATCGGCGGCGCCGGCCCGGCCGGCCTGGCGCTGGCCTGCGCGCTGCACGACCGCGGCTGGGGCGTGGCCGTGCTGGAGCAGGCCGAGGCCGACGTGCTGGCCGCGCCGACCGACGACGGCCGCGAGATCGCGCTGACGCACCGCTCGCGCCGCCTGCTCGAAGGCCTTGGCCTGTGGCAGCGCTTCACCGAGGTGTCGCCGCTGCAGCGCGCCAGCGTGCGCAGCAGCGGCACGCGCGTGCCGCTGCCGTTCGAGAGCCGGGGCCAGGACCTGGGCTGGCTGGTGCCCAACCACGAGATCCGCGCGGCGGCCTGGGCGGGGGCGATGGCGCGCGGCATCCCGGTGCTCACGGGTCGCAGCGTCGTGGCGCTGGAGCAGCGCGGCGCCACGGCCTGCGTGCGCACCCGTGGCGGCGGTCGCTTCGAGGCGCGCCTGGTGGTGGCCGCCGACAGCCGCTTCTCCACGCTGCGTCGGCTGGCCGGCATCGCCGCGCGCCACCAGGACTTCGGCCGCAGTGCGCTGCTGGTGCCGCTGGCCCACGAGCGCGACCACGAAGGGCTGGCACAGGAGTGCTTCCTGGAGGGCCACACGCTGGCCCTGCTGCCCAAGCGCGGCGCCTGCAGCTCGGCCGTGTGGACCGTGCGCAATGCCGAGCTGCCGCGCATCCAGGCCCTGGACGATGCCGAGCTGGCCGCCACCATCGCCGCCGCCGCCGAGCACCGGCTGGGCGCCATGCAGGTGGCCGGCGCGCGCCATGTCTACCCGCTGGTGGCGGTGTGGGCCGAGCGCTTCGTGGCGCCGCGCTTCGCGCTGATCGGCGACGCGGCCGTGGGCATGCACCCGGTCACGGCGCATGGCTACAACCTCGGGCTGTACGGCATCCAGGCACTGGCCGACCAGCTGCGGCCCGGCGCCGACCCCGGCGAGCTCGCGCCGCTGCGTGCCTTCGAGGCCCGCCACCGCCGCGAGGCCGGGCCGCTGTATGCCGGCACCAATGCGCTGGTGCGCTTCTTCACCGACGACCGCGCGCCGGTGCTGGCGCTGCGCCGTGCCGTCATCGACCTCGCGCGCCATGTGCCGCCGCTGCGGGCGGCGATCACGCGCAGGCTGGTGGACGCCGCCTAGGAACGTGCCGGTCTTGATGCGCATGCTCGGTCATCGTGACGGTGATGCCGGTTGCCAAGAGAGTTCTCCTCAGAGGGTGATGGAGTTGCCGATGCCTAGAAGCCTTTCGTCACGGCCGCCCAGGCCTGCGTCTCGCGCGGCAGTTCGATGGCGGGCGCCGCGCCGGTCGGCCGTGCGATGACGAGCTGTGCGCTCCACGCCCGGGGGCCGCTCCAGTCCAGCCCCAGGCCGATGCTGCGCAGTGCCACGCGGTTGGGCGATGCGGCCGAGACCGGCGTGTGCATCAGTTGCACATGGCCGGCGTCCAGCAGCACGCGGGCCTGCCAGCTGCCCCAGGGGCCGCCGCCCAAGGCCTGGCGCAGCTCCAGGCTGGCCAGCCAGCCGGCGCTGCCCGAGGCGTCGCCGGCGCGGTAGCCGCGCACACCCGTGGGGCCGCCCAGATTGAAGTGCTCCGCGCTGTCCAGGTTGCGGCTGGCCGCCTGGCCTCGCAGGCTGGCGTGCAACACCGTGCCGGCGAGGCCGGGCAGGGGCTGCTGGCGGCTGAGCGCCCACCACCAGCGGCCGAAGCCGCCGGCCGTGCGCGCGCCGCCGGCATCGGCGGTGGCGGCGGCGCCGTCGTCGAAGCCCACGCGTCCGGCGGCGTAGCCCAGCTCCAGGCGCGTCTGCCCCGGCATCGCCGACGCGTCGGCATGCTGGACCGCCAGCAGCAGCGTCGCCTGGTCGAGGTGGCGCCGGTTGCGGCTGTCCGTCTGGCCGACGCGGTCGTGCAGGCGCTTGTGCTCGACGGCCAGCTCGGTGCTCACCTGGGTGCGCAGCCGGCGCACCCAGGCCTGCTGCAGCGTGGCGCCGAAGAGGCGTGCATGGCCGCTGGCCTGCAAGGCCTGGAAGGGGGCGCCGAGCTCGTAGTTCAGCTGCGACAGGTTCAGCCCCGCGTTCAGGCCCCAGCCGTTGGGGCCGGTCTGGTAGGCCAGGCGCCCGTAGGCCAGGCGCGAGCCGCTGGTGAGCACGAAGGCGTCGAGGCTGTCGCCCAGGCCGGTCGGGTTGCGCCAGCTCAGGCCGGCGCGCGCGCGGTGGCGGCCGGTCGCCTCGCCGCCCTGGTTGTCCACGCCGAGCTGGCCTGCATGGCGCGCGGACTGCTCGGCCAGCACGACGAGGTCCGACGTGCCGACCCCGGCACCGGGCCGCGCGGTGGCGCTGACGGTCACGCCCGCCAGGTCGTTGGACAGCAGCAGCGCGCGCTCCAGCCCGTCTTCCAGCACCGCCTCGCCGGCCTGCAGCGGCGTCAGCAGCGCCCGCAGCCGGGTGGTGCCGACGCCGCTGCGGTTGTCGAGATCGATGCGGCCGTAGCGAGCTTCCAGCACGGCGATCTCGACCTCGCCGTCGCGCACCGTCTGCGCCGGCACATAGGCTCGTGCCAACACATGGCCTTGCGCGCGGTAGTGCTGCGTCAGCCGATCGGCCAGGGCCTGCAGGCCGTCGAGGGTCTGCGTCGTGCCTTCGGCATGGGCCACCAGGGCCTGCAGCGTGGCCGTGTCGAGGGCGCGGTTGCCGCTGATGCGCAGGCGCTTCACGGGCACGGCCGCAGTGCTTGCAGGGCCGCCGGGCGTGGTGCTCGCGCCGAGGTCCAGGCGCAGCGCGCCGGGCGGCATGGGAGTGGGCGAGGCCGGCAACTGCTGCAGCGCCTCGCCCGCACCGGGGGGGCGCTGCGCCTGGGCCGCCGCCAGGGGGGCGTGTGCGATGGCGGCCCAGGCCAGCGTCAGTGCGTGCAGGGTGGGCAGGTGGCCGGGGAGTTGGGTGATGGTGTTCATGGCTTGTCGGTCGACGGCGTCGCTGTGTTGTCGGGCAGACGCAGCCCGGCGCCGACCAGGGCCAGCAGGCCGGACGACTTCAGGTCGGCGGATGACGCGGCTGACACGCGGCGGCCTGGCCCCGGCGCGGCCTGCTCCGCGGGCGTGGCTTCCTGCCGCTGCTCTGAGGTCGTCGGCGCGAGGGGGCCGATCAGGGCCAGCGCGCTGGGCGCGGCGCTCACCCCGGGAAAGATGCTGGCCTGCAGTCCGCTGGGCTGAGCCAGCGTGTAGTTGCCGGCGTCGGTGCCGGTCAGCGCATAGCCCGTGACCGCCACCGGCTTGGCCGTGCCGATGGCGCTGTCGGCGAAGCGCGCGGTGGGCGTGCCCGTGACGGTGACGCTGTCGCCCGCCAGCGGCGTGATCGTCGGGATGCCGGCCAGCGTCGCGTCGCTCAGGCCGTCGAAGACCTTGTCCTGCGCGACCATGCCTTGCACGCTGAGGCCGCGCGGCGTGATGCTGGCGGCGTAGGGGGCGGCCGGCTGCAGCTCGTAGTTGGCGGCGTCCGCACCGGTGAGCTGCAGGCCTAGCAGCGTGACGGGCTTGCGGCTGCCCGCGCTTTTGTCGGCGAACGCCGCCGTGACGCTGCCGGCGATCCCCAGGTCGTCGCCCGGCAGCGCCGCGACCGAGGGCGTGCCCCGGAGACTGGCGGCGGTCGTGCCGTCATAGACCTTGTCGGCGATCTCCAGCCCCGTCGGCGCCACCGGCCGCGGCGTGATGGCGGCGCGCAGGCTGGGCAGGGCGAGTGCGTAGTTGCCTGCGTCGGTGCCCGTCAGGGACAGGCCCGACAGCTGGATCTGCTTGTCCTTTCCGACGTTCTTGTCGGCGAAGGCCGCGGCAAGGCTGCCGTTGAGCGCCAGGCTGTCACCGGCCAGCGCCGCGACGGAAGCCGTTCCCGTCAGCGTCGCGGCGGCCGAGCCGTCGTAGACCTTGTCGACGGCGCTGAGGCCGCCGACGGTGACTTGCCGAGGCGTGATGCGGCCTGTGGTGCGCAGGGGGGCAATCGCGTAGCCGTAGACCGGCAGCCTGACGGCAGGGCCGTAGGTCGTCGGGTAACTCGTCGTGGCACTGGCGATGCCGATGCCATCGACGGTCACGGGCTTGCCGTCACCGACGTTCTTGTCATCGTAGCGGCCCGTGTCGGGCAGCTTGAGCTCCACATGGTCGCCGGCCAGCGCGCCTTGCGCCTTAGGGTCCTGCCACGCCAGCGAGGCGGTTGTGGTGCCGTCGTAAGGCCTGGCGATGACGCCGGCCAGGCGCCCCGACAGCGGGGCGGGAATCGCGGCATAGCGGACCGCATTGCCCAGTTCGGCGGGCAGGTCGGCCCAGCCGCTGGAGGACGCGTACTGGACATAGTCCGGCGCGACCGGCAACGGGGCCGCGGGCTGCGGTGTGGCGATGCTCCATCTGCCGGTGCCCTGGGTCTTGAGGTCACTGGGCAGTGCACTGAAACGTGTGGCCGAAAAGCGGGCCGTTCCGCCGTCGATCAGGAGGCCGGCCTTCAACTGGATGAGGCCTTCCGCGGGGGGCGGCCCGTATGCAGCTTGTACCGAGAAAGGATGGTGCGCGTTGGCGACCAGATGGCTGTCCTTCAGGACCAGGTCGCTGTACAGGCGGATATCGCCGGCATTCAGGGTCAGCGTGCCGCCGCCGCGGAGGGTCAGCGGCCGGCTCATCGCGAGGATGATGCTGTGGCTGGCCTCGATCGTCAGGCTGGCGCCCTGGGCCATGTGGCGTTCGATGTCCGCGCCCGACAGGGCCTGGCTGACTTCGGCGGATTCGATCCAGCCGCCCGAATCCGGCTTCGCAACCAGCGGGTGGGAGGCGACGGTGACCCACGGCAAGGGCTGGCTGAAGGACGCGGTGATCGGCGGCCGGATCTGCAGCGTGTCTTCGAGCACCGGCAGGTCGGTGAACAGCCTCACCGCGCCGCCGAAGTCGAGATGGCCCGCCTGACCCTTGTTGCCGATGGCGCCCACCGCGAGGCGGCTGCCCGCGGCGTTCAAGGCGACGCTGGTGCCGAAGAATTCCCGGGCCGACAGGCCGGGCAGGTTCAGGTCCCCATTGGCCGTGTAGCCATTCCCTATCGTGCCGGCGAGCCTGGCGCCGCCGAAGCTGCCGTCGCCGAAGTCGATCAGATGCACCGCGCCGGCGGAGGCCAGCGGCGTGCCCGTACCCGCATCGAAAGGCGCTCCCACGGCCAGGTGGCGTCCCGAGGCATCCAGCGCCACACTGGTGCCGAAGCCGCCGCCGCCCTGCAGCCGGGCCAGGTCCAGGTCCTTGGGCCCCGTGTAGCCCTGGCCGATCTTGGCCTCCTGGCGGGCGCCGGCCCAGTGGCCGCCGCTGAACGAGAACAGCGTGACGGCGCCCGCCACAGGGCCGTTGCCGCCGGGGCCCTTGTCGCCCGGTGAACCCACCGCCAGCCGGTCGCCCGCGGCATTGAGCGCCACGGCGGCACCAAAGCTGTCGCTGCCCCTCAAGCCGGCGACGTTGCTTGCGCCCAGCGTGCTGCTCAGCGTGCCGGACCCGAAATCGCGGTCGGCAAAGGCGAACAGCCGCACGGCACCGAGGCGGTTCTCGCCGGTGGCGTTGACGCGCCCGCCGATGGCGCCGACGGCCAGCCGGTCTCCCGTGCCGTTGAGCGCCACGCTCCAGCCGAAGCGGTCCCCGAGGTCCAGACCGCTGACGTCGACGTTCTTGCCGCCGGCATAGCCCAGGCCCAGCTTGGCCTGCAGCTGGCCACCGCCAAAGCCCGGGTCGGCAAAGCTGAACAGGTAGACGGCGCCCGTGGCGCTGGCCGAGCTGGTCGCCCCGCCGTCGCCGGGCGCTCCCACGGCCAGGCGGTCGCCGGTGGCGTTGAGCGCGACGCTGGCGCCAAAGGCCTGGCCGCCCTGCAGGCCGGCCACGTCGATGTTGTTGCCGCCCGCGTAGCCCTTGCCGACGGTGGCCTGCAGCCGGGCACCGCGGAAGTCGCCGTCCTGGAAGCTGAACAGGCGCACGGCGCCGCTGAAGGGGCTCTGGCCGTCCGCGCCGGCATCGCCGCTGGACCCGACGGCCAGCAGCCGCCCGTCGGCGCTGAGGGCCAGGCCGGAGCCGAAGGAGGCTTCCGCCTTCAGCGCAGCCAGGTCAAGGCCGATGCCCGGGGCCCGATCGATGCGGCCCAGCGGTTGGGCAGCACCGGCGCCGGTGGGCAGGCCGAACATCATGACGCGTTCCTGCCCCGGCACGCCCACCACCAGGCGGCTGCCCGCCGCGTTGAGCGCGACGCCGCTGCCTAAGTCGGATTGCGCGGGGGCGACGCCGGCCTCTTCCTGTGGGAACGAGATCGGAATCTCCGTGCCGCGCGCACCTGCGCCGTCGGCCGCGAAGTCAAAGAGGTGCACGTCAGCCGTGATGGCGGAGCCGACGGCCAGGCGGTCGCCGGCCGCGTTCAGCGCCAGCGAGGCGCCGAAGTCGGTCAGGCCGCCACGCAGCGGTTCCCAGGCTTTCGTGAGCTGGCCGCTGGCATCGAGTCCGACCAGATAGACCTCGCCGCTGCCCTGGGCGCCCATGGCCAGTCGGTCGCCCCTGCCGTTCAGCGCGACGGCGCTGCCCAGCCACAGGAGGCCCTGCCGGCTGCCGAGGGGCAGCGTGAGCTTCAGGTCGGGCGTGCTGAAGTCCTGGCCCGCGAAATCGAAGACGTGGACGGCACCCGTGCTGCCGGCGGCGCCCGCCGCCCCCACGGCCAGACGGTTGCCCGCCGCATTCAGCGCGACGCTGGTGCCGAAGAGCGCGTCCGGGACGTCGGGGCGCAGCACGGCCTGTTGCCGCCCGCCGTTGAAGCTGCCGTCCGCGAACGAGAACAGATAGACGCCGCCCGCGCCGCCGTTCAACCCGGACGCGCCCACGGCGAGGCGGTCGCCCACGGCGTTCAGCGCAACGCCTTTGCCGAACATGGCCTTGTTCTCCAGCGACAGCAGATCGATGTTCTTGCCGCCGCGGGCGCCGGGGGCGAGGGTCGCTTCCAGCCGGGCGCCACCGAAGTTGCCGTCCGTGAACGAGTAGAGGCTGACCGCGCCGGCCTGCTCCACCGGCCTCTGCACGCAGCGCGCGTTCGAGCAGTCCAGCGTCGTACCCGAGTACAGCGGGCGGCCGACCGCCATGCGGTCGCCGGCTGCGTTCAGGGCCACGCTGGCACCGAAGCCCTGGGTGATCGAGGCATCTGGGGCGGTCGACTGCGCATACCCGTGGCCGAGGATGGCGGCGTAGCTCCAGCCGGAGGTCGCTGCGCCGTCGCCGATGGTCACGAAGGTCGGGTCCAGCAGCAGCCGCCCGCCCGCGCCCACCTCCACGCCCGCGAGGCCCGCGCGCTGCAGCCGCTCGGCCGACGACAGCTCCACGGCGCCGCCACCGGTGGCGCCGCGGGCATCGATGCGGCCGAGCTGCGTGGTCAGCTTGTCGCTCCAGACGACGGCGGTGCCGCCGCGGCCGGCGCTGGAGGAGACGTCGATGAAGCTGGCGTCGTTGATGAAGGTCTGTAGCGCGTTGGCGGGGCGGGGTGTGTCGTCCCCGCCCCAGCGGGTCAGGAAGAGGTCGGCGTCGGGCGTCGTGGCAGCGCTGGCGCGGCCACCCAGGTAGTCGCCGCCCACACGCACCCGGCCGCCCTGGGCTGGGCCATGCGCATCCAGCCGGGCCGACAGCAGCCGCACCGAGCGGCCCGACAGGTCGATGCGACCGCCCGCGCCGACCGTGCCGACGGCGCTGTACTGGCCGGAGGACAGCAGGCCCGCGTCCGCCTGCACGGTGATGCGGCCACCCTCGGTCGTGCCATCCGCATGGTGGCGGCTGCCGTCGTTCTCGGTCAGCTGGCCGGCCGCGTGGTAGCTCAGGCTGCCGCCCCGGCCTTGCAGGCCGCGGGCCAGCACGGTGTCGGCCAGCGACAGGTCTCCGCCTGCCCGCACCGTCACCTGGCCGCCGTCGCGTCCGCTGGCGTCGATCCGTCCCCCCAGCGCGACGAAGCCGCCGGCGATGTCCACCCGGCCGCCCGTCGCGCCGTCCCGGCCTTGCGCGTCCAGCGTGCCGGTGTTGCTGAGCTGGCCGCCGCCCAGCACGATGACGCCGTCCTGCGCCGTGACGCTGCGCGCCTGCACGACGCCGGTCTGGTTGACGACGCCGGCCAGCAGCGAGTCGCGCGCCCGGGTGCTCATCAGCACCTGGCCGCCATCGGCCTGGATCAGCTGGTGGTTCTCGACCAGTGCATCCAGCCGCCCCTGCTCGACATCCAGGCCGAGCAGGCCCTGGCCTTGCAGGCGCAAGGTCACGCGCTGGCCGGCGGCGAGCGCCGCGCTGCCCTGGGGCGTGGCGATCACGCCCTGGTTGCTGACCCTGGCACCCAGCAGGGCGACGTAGCCGCCGGGCGCCGCCTCGATGCGGCCCTGGTTGACGACGCTGCCGGCCGGCGCGTCGGCCGCGGCCGAGAAGGTCGGGCTGGCGTCGCCGAGGGCGCTGCCCGTCGCGAGCGTGGAGGCCACCAGCCCGCCGACATTGACCTGGGCGCTGCTGCCGAATATGACGCCGTTGGGATTGACGAGGAAGACCTGGCCGTTGGCGCTCAGCGAGCCCAGGATCCGGCTGGGCTGGCTGTCGGCGATGCGGTTCAGTGCCACGGCTTCGCGGCCCGGCTGATGGAAGACGACGCTCTCGCCGGCCCCGATGTTGAAGCGGCGCCAGTCCAGCGTGGCGGTGCGGCTTTGCTGCTGGATGGTGGTGCGCGTGCCGCTGGTCTCGATGGTGGCCAGGCCTTGCGCCACGCTGCCGCCCTCGGGGCCGGCCCAGGTGGTGCCCCAGCCGGCCGCGACGGCGGTGGCGAGCAGCGTCGGCGTCAGCGTGGTGAGCCGTTGCCGGCACCTTGCGGCATGAACACGCGGCGCTTGGACGAGGTCTGTGACAGGGTGGACGGGCATGGTGAGCTCCAGGTCGGGCGCCTCCCCGCTGGAGGCCTCTGCCTGGCTAAACGAGAAGGCGAGGCCTCCCCTGTCACGCGGCCCGTGTGAAAACTACCGGGTGCCTGCCAGCCAGGCTTCACGGGCCTGGCGGATGCGCGCCAGACCGATCGGGTCGCCGTCGGCCTCGTGGGCCTGGGCCCAGCGCAGCGCGGTGTCGAAGGCGGCGCGGGCGCCGGCGCGGTCGCCGCTGGCAGCCAGGGCCTGGGCCAGGCGCAGCTGGGTCTGGGCGGCCAGCGGATGGCCGGCCTCGCCGGACTCCTCGGCGCACTGCAGCGCCAGCTCCAGCTGCCGGGCCGCTTCGGCGGGCTGGCCGGCGCGCAGCAGCACCCAGCCGTACTCGCGCAGCAGCCGGTGCCGGTTGCCGGTCAGCTCGCCGAAGTGACGCACGGCCGCGGCATCGCCCAGGCGCATCTGCGCCAGTGCCTCCTCGGTGCGGCCCTGGTCCATCAGGGCCAGGCCCAGGATGCCGTGGCGGCGGAAAGCGGAGGCATGGGCCGTGTCCAGCGCGGTGCGCGCCAGCCGTTCCGCGTCGGCAGACCGCCCGGCGGACAGCTCCGCCAGCGCCAGGTTGGCAAAGTAGATGCGGCTGCGCGCGGTCAGCCGTGGCACGTCGGGCCGCGCGGCGTCCTGCCCCTGGCTGGCCAGGGCCCGCAGCAGGTGGGTGCGCGCGCGTTCGGGCTCTCCCAGGCCGATCAGCACCAGGCCGGTGGCGTTGTCGATGTGGGCCACCTGACCGCCCACCAGCGCGGCCTGGCGCTGCCAGGCTTCGATGGCACGCCAGGCCTCGCGGTAGCGGCCCAGCCGGTTCAGTGTGGAGGCGTAGGCGTTGTACAGCTCGGGCAGCGGCGCTGGGTCGCCGAGGACCTGATAGTCCTTGATGGCTTCGCCGAGCAGCTCGCTGGCGCGCGCGGTCTGCCCCACGTTCTCCAGCACGCGGCCCAGCTGGTGCAGCAGCGGCGCGCGCTGTCGCGGGCGGTCGGCCAGGTCGCGGCGCAGCCGCTCGTGCCCGCGCTGCAGCAGCGTCAGCGCCCGCAGCTCGGACGCGCGGGCGTGGGCGTAGGCGTCGGCATCGCTGAACAGGTTGACGAGGAAGTCGCTGACCTCGCGCGCATTGCGCGCCTCTTCCTGGGCCTGCAGCTCGGCGCTGCGGGCGCGGTCGCGCTCCAGGGCCAGCCGCCAGGTGAACAGGCTGGCGGCGGCCAGCATCGCGCTGGCCGCCAGCCACCAGGGCCACTGCCGCCGCAGCAGCTTGGCCACCACATACGAGCGGCGTGCGCGCAAGGCATGCACGGGCTGGTGGACGCGAAAACGCTGAAGATCACGCTGCAGCGAGCCGACGTCGCCGTAGCGGTCCTCGGGCCGCTGCGCGGTGGCGCGCGCCACGATGGCCTGCAGTTCCGCGCGCCGGCCGCGGCGTGGCGGGCGCGGCAGCTGCTCCAGCAAGGTGGCCAGCAGGCGGCCCAGGCTGTAGACGTCGTCGGCCACGGTGGGCGCCTGGCCGGCCGCCTGCGCGGGGCTGGCAAAGCCGGGCGTGTGGCCGCCGGCGCCCGGCTCGTGCTGGCCTTCGATGTGGGCGATGCCGAAGTCCAGCAGCCGCAGCCGGCCGTGACGGTCCACCAGCACGTTGCCGGGCTTGAGGTCGCAATGGATGACGAGCTGCCGGTGCGCATGGGCCACGGCCTCGCACAGGGTCTGCAGCAGCGCCAGCCGGTCGTCCAGCGGCAGCGCATGGCGGGCGCACCAGCGGTCGATGGGCTCGCCGTCCACGTACTCCATGACCAGGAAGGGCCAGCCCTCGGGCGTCTGGCCGCCGTCCAGGAGGCGTGCGATGTGGGGGTGCTCCAGGCCGGCCAGGATCTGGCGCTCGCGGGCGAAGCGGGCCACGGCGTCGGGGCTGAGGCCCAGGCGCACCAGCTTGAGCGCGGCCTGCTGCTGGTAGGCGCCGTCCGCCCGCTCGGCCAGGAAGACGCGGCCCATGCCGCCCTCGCCCAGAGGCCGCACCAGGCGCCAGGCGCCCAGTTGCTCGCCGGGCTGGAATTCGTGGCCCAGCCACAGCATGGCGGCGCGGGCGACGGGCGCGGCGAAGTGGGTGCTGCGCTCGCTGGCGGCCAGCAGGTCCAGCACCTCGGCGCGTTCCTGGTCGTTGAGGTCCGAGGCCTGCAGTGCGGCCTGCTGGGCCAGCCGGTCGGGCAGCTCCAGTGCGGCCATGAACTGGGCCTTGATGCGGGCGTGGCTGAGCGTTGCGTCGGCCATCGCGCGCCGTCAGCCGCCCAGGTGCTGGCGGCCCAGCTGCTGCGCCAGCCAGGCGCGGGCGAACCGCAGCTCGCGGTCCACCGTGGCGACCGAGGCGTCCAGCACGGTGGCGATGTCCTCGCGCTGCAGGCCGCCGAAGTAGGTCAGCTGCAGCACTTCGGCGGCGCGCGGGTCGCGCCGCTGCAGCTGGTCGAGCAGCGCGTCCAGCGTCAGCAGGTCGGCGGCCATGTCCTCGTCGCCATGGGCGTCCAGCGTGTAGGTGACGCGCTGCCACTCGCCGCCGCGCTTGTCGGCCTGGCGGGCGCGGGCGTGATCCACCAGCACCGAGCGCATGGCCAGCGACATGGACGCGAAGAAGTGCCGGCGGTCCTGCCAGTCCTGCGGCGTCTGCAGCAGCTTGAGCAGGGCTTCGTTGAGCAGGTCGCCGGCGCCCAGCGACGGCGTCTCGGCGCCGCGCAGCCGCGCACAGGCCATGCGCCGCAGCTCGTCGTAGACGCTGCTCAGCAGCTCGGCCAGCGCCGCCCGGTCGCCCTGCTGCCAGGCCTGCAGCAGGCGGGTGATGGGGCGGCTGTCGGAGCCTGCACTGACGGGCGCGTTGGGCATGGCGAAATGTTGCCATGCCCTGTGACCCTGCAACCGGCAGTTGACCGCTTGCCGCTCATCGAGAGTTTCGGTGCTTCAACGCCTTATGCGCCCAACTGCCGTTTCTAGGGTGACTCAACCGCGTCGCGCTTCCAGGGTGCTGAGGCTGCCGCGCAGCGAACGCAGCGCTTGCTCCAGCCGGGTTTCGCCGCGGGCGGGCAGCAGGCGGGCTTCGCGGTTGGCGAGCAGGTCTTCGCGCAGCGTCAGGCCGGCGCGGGCGAAGCGCGGGCCCAGCGCGGCGGCGCGCTCGCGCAGCAGCGCCCGCGTGGCCTGGTAGGCGTGCTCGGCCAGGTGGCGGCGCTGGCGGTAGCTGAAGGTGTTGGCCAGGAAGAACTCGGCATCGCGCGGGTGCGGCTCGAACAGCAGGATGTCGGTCTGCGGATGGCTCAGCTCGTAGCCGCGCATGCCCAGCTCCAGCCGCGAGTGGATCAGCGAGCGGAAGGTCTGCGACAGCACCAGCGGCAGGCCGCCGTCCACCAGGCGGTGGATGCGCGGCTGGTCGTCGCGTGCCGCCGAGCGGCGATCGCTGGCATAGGGCACCAGCGGGTTCAGGCAGATCAGCAGATCCAGCCCGCGGTCCAGCAGCACGGAGGCGTGCAGGGTCTTCTTCAGCGCGCCGTCGACGAAGAAGCGCCCGTTGATCTCGACCGGCGGGAACAGGCCCGGCAGGGCCGCACTGGCCTGCACGGCGCGGGAGATGGGCACGTGGTCCCAGCCGGGCGAGCCGAATGACACGGACTCGCCGCTGTCCAGGTCGGTGGCCACCAGCGCCAGCGGGCGGCGCAGGCGGCGGAAGTCGTTGCTGCGGCCCGGCTGGGTCAGCACGCGGGTCAAGGCCTCGCCGAAGCGCTCGCTGCTGAGCAGGCCGGTGGGCAGGGCCCGGCCCAGGCGCTCCAGCGTGGCCAGCTTGGAGCGGCCCTCCAGCAGCACCTCGCGGGCGCCGTCGGCCAGCAGGCCCGGCAGCAGCCGCAGGCGCTGGCCCAGTTCGGCCCAGGCCGGCTGCAGCAGCTCGGCGGGGTCGAAGCGGTCCGGCGCTTCGGCGCTGTTCTCGATGAAGGCGGCGCACAGCTGGCGCGGCGTCATGCCGTTGGCTAGGCCGGCGGCGATGAAGCCGCCGGCGCTGACGCCGATGTAGCCGTCGCAGGCGGTGAAGTCCAGGCCGTCAACGACCTCTTCCAATGCACAAAGGGCGCCAACTTCGTAGATGGCGCCCAGTGGGCCTCCGCCGGCCAGGGCCAGGCCTATCCTGGGCTGGCGCATGGTCACGGAGTCAGGTCAGCGATCAGGCCTGCGCCGCGGGCGCGGCGGGCTTCTTGGCGGCCGGGGCCTTCTTGGCCGGGGCGGCCTTCTTCGCTGCAGGTTTGGCTGCCGCCTTCTTGGCGGGTGCGGCGGCGGGCTTGGCGGCCGGGGCCTTCTTGGCAGGAGCGGCCTTCTTCGCGGCGGCCTTCTTGGCCGGCTCGGCGCCGGTGGCCTTGGCCAGAGCGTCGATGCGCTTGATCAGCGCGTCGATGTCGCCCTTGGTGGGCACGCCCAGGCCCTGCAGCGCCTTGGCCACGCGGGCTTCGAAGATGGATTCCAGCTTGTCCCAGTGCTGGCCGGCCTTGGCGCCGACGTCACCGGCCACGCCGCTGACCTTGCTGGCCACGGCGCTGAGCTTTTCCTCGGCGGCGGACTGGGTCTTCTTCTGCAGCTTCAGGCCTTCGGCGACCAGCGCCTCGAAGACCTTGCCGCCCTCGCCCTGGGCCTTGGAGAAGGAGGCCAGACCGGCGGCCCAGATCTGCTGGGCGCTGTCCTTGATGTTCTGCGCCATCGCGCTGTCGAGCAGGCCAGCCGGGAAGCCGGTGGCGGCCGCGGCCTTCTTCTTGTCAGCCATCTTCTGGAGCTTCTTGACCATGGGTGTCCTTTCGAGTGTGCGAGTTCGCGGGAGGGACTTTAGCCGCCGCATGCCCCGTCGGCACGGGCGTTCCTAGTGGCAGCGCTCTATGCGCGGCCCCGGGAAAGTGCGCAGCGAAGGGGCTGCAGCCCTGGTGAAGAATCAGGCGAAACCCCAAAGCAGGAGACTCCGCATGCAGTATTTCGTCACTGGCGCCACCGGCTTCATCGGCAAGCGACTCGTCAAGAAGCTGCTGGCCCGGCGCGGCAGCACGGTCCACTTCCTGATGCGCGAGGAGAGCGCCGACAAGCTGCCGGGGCTGCTGGCCTACTGGGGCGTCTCCAAGACGCGTGCCATCCCCGTCTATGGCGACCTCACCAGCAAGAAGCTGGGCGTGGCCAGCGACGTCATCAAGAGCCTGAAGGGCCAGATCGACCACCTCTACCACCTGGCCGCCGTCTACGACCTGGGCGCCGACGAGGAGGCGCAGGTGGCCGTCAACATCGAGGGCACCCGCTCGATGGTGGAGTTCGCGCAGGCGATCGACGCCGGCCACGTGCACCACGTGTCCTCCATCGCCGCAGCCGGCCTTTACGAAGGCGTGTTCCGCGAGGACATGTTCGACGAGGCCGAGAACCTCGACCACCCGTACTTCATGACCAAGCACGAGAGCGAGAAGATCGTGCGCAAGGAGTGCAAGGTGCCCTGGACGGTGTACCGCCCGGCCATGGTGGTGGGCGACTCCACCACCGGCGAGATGGACAAGATCGACGGGCCGTACTACTTCTTCAAGCTGATCCAGCGCATGCGCCAGATCCTGCCGCCGTGGATGCCCAGCGTGGGGCTGGAGGGCGGGCGCATCAACATCGTGCCGGTGGACTTCGTCGTCGACGCGCTGGACCACATCTCGCACAAGATCCACAAGAGTCAGGGCTGCTACCACCTCGTGGACCCCAAGGGCTACCGCGTCGGCGACGTGCTGGACATCTTCAGCAAGGCCGCGCATGCGCCCAAGATGAATCTGTTCATCAACGCGGCGCTGATGGGCTTCATCCCCAAGAGCGTGAAAAAGGGCCTGATGGCGCTGGCGCCGGTGCGCCGCATCCGCAACGCGGTGATGAAGGACCTCGGCCTGCCCGAGGACATGTTCACCTTCATCAACTACCCGACGCGCTTCGACTGCCGCGACACCGAGAACGCGTTGAAGGGCTCTGGCATCTCCTGCCCCGACCTGAACGACTACGCGTGGCGACTGTGGGACTACTGGGAGCGCCATCTGGACCCGGCGCTGTTCATCGACCGTTCTCTGAAGGGGGCGACCGGCGGCAAGGTGGTGCTGGTGACCGGAGGCTCGTCGGGCATCGGCCTGGCCGCCGCCATCAAGTTCGCCGAGGCCGGCGCCGTCACGCTGATCTGCGCGCGCGACCAGGCCAAGCTGGACGAGGCCGTCAAGGAGATCAAGGACAAGGCCGGCAAGCAGGCGCAGATCCACGCCTTCGCCTGCGACATCGCCGATGCGGAGGGCTGCGCCAACCTCATCGAGTGGTGCAACAGCTTCGGCGGCGTCGACTTCCTCATCAACAACGCCGGCCGCTCCATCCGCCGCGCGGTGGAGAGCAGCTACGACCGCTTCCACGACTACCAGCGCACGATGGACCTGAACTACTTCGGCTGCCTGCGCGTGACCATGGGCCTGCTGCCCGGCATGGCGGCGAAGAAGAAGGGCCACATCGTCAACATCAGCTCCATCGGCGTGCTGACGAATGCGCCGCGCTTCTCGGCCTACGTCGCATCGAAGGCCGCGCTGGACGCGTGGACGCGCTGCGCGGCCAGCGAGTTCGCCGACACCGGCGTCACGTTCACCACCATCAACATGCCGCTGGTGCGCACGCCGATGATCGCGCCCACCAAGATCTACAACAACGTGCCCACGCTGTCGCCGGAAGAGGCGGCGGACATGATCGCCGAGGCCTGCATCAACAAGCCGGTGCGCATCGCGACGCGCCTGGGCGTGTCGGGCGAATTGCTGCACGCCGCGGCGCCGCGCATCGCGCAGATCGTCATGAACACATCGTTCCGCATGTTCCCGGACAGCGACGCGGCCAAGGGCGAGAAGGGTGGCAAGGGCGGCCTGTCGCCGGAGGCCATCGCGCTTCAGCAGATGATGCGCGGGATTCATTTTTGACCCCTCGCCCAGCCTCGCCTCGCTGAACGCGGGCAAGCCTGGTCGGTCTTGCAGACCGCGCTGCGGCAATGCCGCAGCCCTTCGGCAGGCACAAGACGCCCACTGGGCATCTTGTGTCCGGCCTCAGCCCCCGCGGGGACGGCGATTGACCGGGCATCGAGCCCGGTCAACATCGCCAGACGGGCCGGCTTGGGAGCGGCCCGGCGCCCGGCCCGAAAATGCAGGCTTCGTACCGAGCCCGGCTCCGGCCAGGCTTTCTCGTTCAGGGGACTAACGACATGCTGAGAGGACAACGCGTCGGCCTGCGCTACGTGACCGAGGACGACCTGCCGGGGCTCAAGCACGCGGTGGGCGACCCGCAGGTGTCGGGGCCCTTCGTGGGCTCGCGCATGACGCCGCCCCACGTGATGGATCAGCGCTGGAAGGACTGCGGTTTCGCCAGCGAGGATGCCGAACGCCTGATGGTCTGCCACCTGATCGACGGCAGCGTCATCGGCAATGTGGTGCACTTCGCCGCGGCGCGCTACACGACGGCGCGCGAGATCGGCTGGACCGTGACCGACATCGCCATGCGAGGTCAGGGCCTGGCCACTGAGGCCGCGGGGCTGCTGGTGGACTATCTGTTCGAGAACTGGCCGGTGAACCGGTTGTCCTGCGGCATGTCGGTGCACAACCACGCGTCGCGTCGCGTGGCCGAGAAATGCGGCTTCAAACATGAAGGCGTGCAGCGCGGCATCGTCTTCGTGGGCGGCGAGTATGTGGACTGCCATTCGCTGGCCTTGCTGCGCAGCGACTGGCTGGCGATGAAGGGCGGGACCCATGGCTGAACGGGAGTTCGACCTCATCGTCTTCGGCGCCACCGGCTTCACGGGCCGGCTGGTGGCCGAGTACCTGCATCTCAGCGGCGCAGCCGGCGTGCGCTGGGCCATTGCGGGCCGCAGCCTGGACAAGCTCGCCAAGGTGCGCGACGAGCTGCACCTGTCGCCGTCCGTCGCGCTGCTGCAGGCCGACGCGACTGAAGCGACGCTGCTGAAGGCGCTGGTGGCGCGCACACGCTGCGTCATCACGACGGTAGGCCCCTACCAGTTGCACGGCGAGCCGCTGGCGACCGCCTGCGCCGCGGGCGGCACCGACTATGTGGACCTCTGCGGCGAACCGCTGTGGATGGCGCGCGTGACGCCGAAGCTGACGCCGCTGGCGCAGAAGAGCGGCGCGCGCATCGTGTTCTCCTGCGGCTTCGACTCCATCCCCTTCGACCTCGGCGTGGTCTACCTGCAGGCCGAGGCGCAGGCACGCTTTGGCGTGCCGCTGCCGGAGGTGCGCGGCCGGGTGGCCCGGCTCAAGGGCACGTTCTCCGGCGGCACCTTCGCCAGCCTGATGGAGACCGTCGAGGCCGTGCGCCGCGAGCCGGCGCTGGTCAAGCAGATGGCCAACCCCTTCGCGCTTGCTGGCGGCTTCAAGGGCCCCAAGCAGCCGGCCGGGCAGGAGGCCGATTTCGACGACTGGGTCGACGCCTGGTGTGGCCCCTTCGTCATGGCCACCATCAACACGAAGAACATCCACCGCAGCAACGCGCTGCGTGGCCATCCCTGGGGGCGGGACTTCATCTACAGCGAGATGCTGCTGACCGGCAAGCCGGGGCAGGGCGACAAGGGCCGCAAGAAGGCGCTCGCACTGGTCCGCTTCACGAAGCTGCAGAACCTGGCGCTGGGTTTCGGACCGACGCGCTTCCTGCTGCGCCGCTTCGTGCTGACCCAACCGGGCGACGGGCCTGGCAAGGCGGCTCGCGAGGCCGGGCGCTACGAGGTCTGGTTCACCGGTCGGACCGACGACGGGCAGCAGCTGCGCGCCGTCGTCAAGGGCGACCGCGATCCCGGCTACGGCTCGACCTGCAAGCTCATCAGCGAGGCAGCCCTATGCCTGCTGCAGGACGTGGGGCATGACGCGACGCCCGGCGGCGTCTGGACGCCGGGCAGCGCCATGGGCCTGGCGCTGGTGCGGCGGCTGCAGGCGCGCGCGGGACTGAGCTTCGAGATCGCATGAGCGCCGTGTCCAAGGCGTCGGCGCTGCAATGGGACGACCTGCGCATCGTGCTGGTCATCGCCGAGCGCGGCACGCTGTCAGCGGCGGCGGTGCAGCTGAACGTCAGCCATCCCACCCTGTCGCGGCGGCTGCAGCGCATCGAGCGGCGCCTGGGCACGCGGCTGTTCGAGCGGCTGCCGGCGCTGCTGCGCCCCACCGAGGCGGGCGAGGAGGTCCGGCAACTGGCCCTGAGGCTGCGTGACGAGATCGGCGCACTGGAGCATCGCATCGGCGGGCGCGACGCCGGCGCTGACGGCATGGTCAGGCTGACCGCTCCCGATGCGGTGGCCGAGTACCTGCTGCCCGGCATGCTTGCGGCCATCTGCCGCAATCAACCGGGGCTGCAGCTGGACCTGCTGGTGTCCAACCAGCTGGTGTCGCTGGCGCAGCGTCAGGCGGACATTGCGCTGCGTGTCACCGGCAAGCCGGACGAGGCCCTGAGTGGCCGCCAGGTCGGAGCGGTGGCGATGGCGGTGTATGCGTCGGCGACGCTGGCGGGCGCGGCTCGCGACGGCACTCCCTGGGTCGGCTTCGACGCCGCGCTGGCCTGCAGCGGTCCTGGCGCGTGGATGGCCAGCCATGTGCCCGAGGACAGCATCCGCCTGCGCGCCAACACGCTGCTGGGCGCCGCCCAGGCGGTGCGGGCGGGCATAGGCTGCGGCGTGCTGCCCTGCTTCGTCGGCGGCGCGCTGCCCGACCTGGTGCGCCTGGGCGAGCCGCTGCCCGGTCTGACCCAGCCCTTGTGGATGCTGATGCGCCCCGACATGGCCCGGCTGCCGCGCGTGAAGCGGGCCAGCGAGGCGCTGGCCGAGCAACTGCGCGATGCGGCGCCGCGGCTGGGCGGACGGGGTTAGATCAGGCTGGACAGCCGCGAGCCGCGTGTGGACAGGTAATGGCGGAAACGCTGGCCGTAGTCGCTCACGACGGCCTGCTGCACGCTGGGGCGTGCCGCCAGTACGCGGCGGTAGGCCGGCACCCGTACCAGCCCGTCGAACACGCCGAAGTCGCCGATTTGGTCAAAGCTGTCGAACAGGCGGAACAGCGGCGCGAATGCGGCGTCGACGAGTCCGAACTCCGCGCCGTCGAAGTACGGCCCGCCGCCGAGCTGGCCTTCCAGTGTCTTGAAGCGGGCGGCCAGGTCGGCGCACTTGCGCTCGAACGACGCGGCATCGGGGGCCGAATAGAAGGCGAACACGTCGCCGACGACGGCCGACGCGAACTCGACCCAGGCGCGCTGCCGGGCGCGCGCGGCAGGCTCGTTGGGCAGCAGGGGAATGGCGGGCGCGACCTCCTCGATGTACTCGCAGATCACGGCCGACTCGAAGACGACGGCTTCGCCGTGGCGCAGTACCGGCACCTTGCCCAGCGGCGAGAGTTGGTGGAACCAAGCCGGCTTGTCGGCCAGGTCGACGTAGGTGCGCTCGAAGGCGAGGCCCTTCTCGCCGAGCTGGATGGCGGCGCGCTGGGTGTAGGGGCAGAGGTGGTTGCTGATCAGCTCGAAGGCGGGCATGGCGGGGCTGGTGGTGAAGTGAGGCTCCACGGTAGGCCGGCACGCCGTGTCACGCCATTGCGGAGATGTTCAGGCCGCTGTGCAGAAATGTTCGGCCGGTCCCTCAGCCTCGCCGTATCAGCGCCGCGTAGCAGCCGCGGCGCGCGTAGTGCGCATGCACGTAGGCCACGTCGGGCCGGGCCAGCAGCCGCTCGATGAGCGCCTTGACCGCATCACCTTCGGCGATGTCCGCATCGACCATCATGTGCCGCTCATCGAAGGCGCGCAGCGACATCAGGCTGCGCAGCATGACGGGCAACTGGTCGACCGCGTCGAAGCTCGTGTCGGCATGCTCGCGCACGAAGACGGCATGGCGCGAGCGGTAGGGCGTGTCGGCGGACTGGTGTTCGTGGTTGACGAGCAGCACGGTCTCGCCGGGGCGGGCCAGCCGCAGTTCGATGCGGTCAGGGAAGCGATCCTGTTCGCCCGCGATCAGGCGCTGCGCGCCGTGGCGTGCAAGGTCGGCGTCGCTGAGACCGAACAGGTGGGCAAAGGCCCGGGCCGACAGCCCGGTGATGCGGTAGGACATGGGGGCTCCGTTGAGGGGATGCCCATGATTCTTCGCTGCCGGCCGGCCCCTGTCTGGCCGCTATCGGACCTGGAGTTCAGTCCCGCCCGGCCGGCCGCTCGAAGCCGTTGTCTACCCAGGCCTCGACGGCCGACTGGCTGAAGCGGAAGTTGGCCGCCACCTTGACCTGGGCCAACTGCTCGCCCGCCGCGTCGTGCGCGCGCAGCCAGGCGAACGGGTCCTCCTCGGCGGGCACGATCTCCAGCGTGACCTTGATCCAGTTGCCGTCGCGGGCGACGTGCAAGGCCTTGTTCAGCTGCGCATGCAGCTGCTGCTCGTGGCGGCGGATGACCTCGGAGGCCGTCTTGACCAGCGTGTTGAAGGCACTGGTGTCCAGCGGCTTGGGGTTCTTCTTGTCGCGGCCCATGGTCCACGGGCCCACCAGCGCCGGCTCGCTCTCGCCGGCCTTGAACATCGCGACGGCCCAGCCCTCGTCGTCCTCGTTCTTGATGACCTGGGCGGTCCAGCCGTTGTCGCGCCACAGGCGGGGTTCGTGCAGGGGTTCGTCGAGGTCGGCGGTGTCGGACATGGAAACAGAAATGGCGGGACAGGGCCCGCCATTGTCGGTGCGCGGAGCGCGTGTCGGCTCGTCAGCTGGCCGTGGCCGGTGCGGCCGGCTGGACGGCCGGGGCGCGGGTGATGCGGGTCTTGCCGCCGGTCGTCACGAGGACGACGGGGTCGCCGGCGTTGAAGCTCTCTGTGCCCTTGGCCTGGACGATGGAGCGGCGCTCGCCGTTGCGCAGCTGCACGATGATTTCCAGCGCCTCCTCGCGCGTGGCCGAGCGCTCGATGGCGTTGCCGATGACCGCACCGGCCACGGCCCCCAGCACGCCGACGATCTGGCCTTCGCGCCGGCCGCCCACCGTGCTGCCGGCAATGGCACCGGTCACGCCGCCGGCAACGCCGCCGATGCCGCTCTGCGAGCCGTCCACGACGACGGGGCGGGACGACAGCACGGTCGCGTCCTGCACTTGCGACAGGCGCTGCGCGTCACCGCGTTGGACCACGTCGGGGCTGGTCGTGGAGCAGGCCGTCAGCGCAAAAGCCGTGGCCAGCGTGAGGGAAGTCATGAGCTTGGACATTCGAGTAACTCCTTGGGCAAGACAACCGCCCAACGTGTCGAATTGTCCCGCCGTTGACGGCCTGAGGCCGCGAGCTACAACTCTTTACGCCGCAACTGTCAACCGTGCAGTCGCGAGCTGCGCGGCACGCTGGCGAGCAGGAACTCCATCTGGTCGGCCAGGATGCGCCGGCCGCGCAGGATCATGTCCTCGTGCAGGCTGGGCACGTAGGGCAGGTAGAGCAGGCTCATGTGCGCCTCTTCGGGCAGGCGGTTGCCCTTGCGGCCGTTGCAGGGCCGGCAAGCGGTGATGCAGTTCATCCAGGTGTCCAGGCCGCCGCGCGACGTGGGGTGGATGTGCTCGCGCGTCAGGTCTTCGGGCAGGCAGCGGTGGCCACAGTAGGCGCAGACGAAGCGGTCGCGCGCGAACAGCTTGGTGTTGGAAAGCGCCGGGGCCTGCCGCCAAGCCCGGCTGGGCACGGCGCCGCGCACGGCAATGATGGCGTGCACCTCGATGCGCGACTGCCGCCCGGTGATGCGCTGCAGCCCGCCGCGCAGCACCTGGCAGGGCTCGCCCAGCGTCCAGGCGACGCCGTCGCAGGCGTAGATCACGGCCGCTTCGCGGGTCGTGATCCAGGCCTGGGGCCGGCCGGAAACATCGAGCTGGAGCACATCCACCGAGCATCACCTCCAACCCGGAGCCTAGCGAGAACCGCGCCAGCGCTCAAGGGCAGGTGCGTGACAGTGGCGCGCGGACTCCCGCGGGACGAGCGCCGGCTCGCTCCCAAGCCGGCCCGGTTGGCGATGTGCGTGCGGCTCAATGACGCATGCATCGCCGCCCCCCTCGGGGGCGACCGGACCTGCCCGCGTCCAGCGTGGCAAGGCTGGGTGAAGCCTAGGGATTCCACTAGGTCGTCGGCAGTATTAGGCACAACACCCTAGGAATTCGCTGGGGCAAGCTGGCGTTGTCACGGAAGCGACCTGCAAAATAGAACGATCGTTCGTTTTATTCTTGCCGTCGTGTCCACGCTGCCCGTCCCTGCCAAGAAAGCCGCCCCGCTGCGCGTTGCCAAGCCGGCACGTGTGGCGCGTTCGCTGCAGAAGGGCCAGCAGACCCGCGCCGCCATCCTCGATGCCGCGCTGGGCCTGGCCTCGCACATGGGCCTGGAAGGCCTGTCCATCGGTGCGCTGGCCGATGTCACCGGCATGAGCAAGTCCGGCGTCTTCGCGCACTTCGGCTCGCGTGAGGAACTGCAGATCGCCGTCATCACGGAGTACCACGCCAAGTTCGAAGAGGAAGTCTTCTTCACGGCCATCCGCGAGTCCCGCGGCCTGCCGCGGCTGCGCGCGATGTTCGAACGCTGGGTGCGCCGGGTGTCGGTCGAGGTGGACTCGGGCTGCATCTACATCTCCGGCGCCGTCGAGTTCGACGACCGGCCCGGCCCAGTGCGCGACGCGCTGGTCGGCATGGTCAAGGCCTGGCACGCGGCGCTGCAGAAGGCCATCCAGCTGTCCATCGCCGAGGGCCACCTGCGCGCCGACGCCGACGTGGAGCAGATCTGCTTCGAGCTGCACGGCCTCATCCTTTCGCTGCACCACGACGCGCGTTTCATGCGCATCCCGGGCGCCATCACGCGGGCCGGCATCGGCTTCGAGCGCACCGTGCAGTACTACGCCACGCCGGACGGCCTCGCCATCGACGCCGCCCGCAAAAACCCCAAGACCGGCGCCACGCGGCGCTGAACCCTTTCACCCATCCATCGACCGCCCAGGAGTATCCCGATGCCCCAGTACACCCCGCCCATGCGTGACATGCAGTTCGTCATGCACGAGCTGCTGAACGTCGTCGACGAACTGAAGATGCTGCCCGGCCACGAGGACATCGACGCCGACACGATCAATGCGGTGCTCGAGGAAGGCGGCAAGTTCGCGGCCGAGGTCATCGCCCCGATCAACCTGAGCGGCGACGCCGAGGGCTGCACGCTGGACAAGGCCACCCATGAGGTGACGCCGCCCAAGGGCTTCAAGGAAGCCTACAAGCAGTATGTGGAAGGTGGCTGGCCGGCGCTGTCGTGCGACACCCAATTTGGCGGCCAGGGCCTGCCGCATCTGGTGAACCAGTTCTTCTACGAGATGCTGAACTCGGCCAACCAGGCGTGGACGATGTACCCGGGCCTGAGCCACGGCGCCTATGAGGCGCTGCACGCCCACGGCACGCCCGAGCAGCAGGCCACCTACCTGCCCAAGCTGACCAGCGGCGAATGGACCGGCACGATGTGTCTGACCGAGCCGCACTGCGGCACCGACCTCGGCATGCTGCGCACCAAGGCCGAACCACAGGCCGACGGCACCTACAAGATCACCGGCGCCAAGATCTTCATCTCGGCCGGCGAGCACGACATGGCCGACAACATCATCCACCTGGTGCTGGCGCGCCTGCCGGATGCGCCGGCCGGCTCCAAGGGCATTTCGTTGTTCGTCGTGCCCAAGTTCAACGTCAACGCCGACGGAACGCTCGGCTCGCGCAACGGCATCTTCTGCGCCGGCCTGGAGCACAAGATGGGCATCCACGGCAACGCCACCGCGCAGATCGTGCTG
>CAMLKW010000007.1 GCA_946480605.1 uncultured Roseateles sp.
TTGGCCTCTTCGACGATGGCGGCGGCGCGCTTTTCGGCGTCGCCCAGCAGCTTGGTCGATTCGGTGCGCGTCTGGGCAAGCTGGGCCTCGACCGCCTTGTTGGCCGAAGCCAGCTCGGTCTTGGCGCGATCAGCCGCGGCCAGGCCGTCGGCGATCTTGGCGGCGCGCTCGTCGAGCGCCTTGGCGATGACGGGCCAGATGAACTGGGCCGTCACCCAAGCCAGGATCGCAAACGGGATCCACTGGATCCACAGTGTTGCGTTGATGTTCACGGCTTATCTCCTTTCAAGCCTGAAAGGGGCCGGTGATTACTTCGGCAGGTTGGCCAGGAAGGTGGCGGCGAACGGGTTGGCGAACGCGAACAGCAGGGCGATGGCGACGCCGATCAGGAAGGCCGCGTCGATCAGACCGGCCAGGATGAACATCTTGGTCTGCAACTGGTTCATCAGCTCAGGCTGACGGGCCGAGGACTCCAGGAACTTGCCGCCCATCAGTGCGATACCGATGGAAGCGCCGATGGCGCCGAGGCCCACGATGATGCCGCAAGCCAGTGCAACCAGACCGAGGATGTCGTTCATTTGAATCTCCAGAGACAGTGAGGGAAAAAGGAAGGGAAAAAAGGAAAACCGGGATCAGTGATGGTCGTGCGCCTGACCGATGTAGATCAGCGTGAGCATCATGAAGATGAACGCCTGCAGCACGATCACGAGGATGTGGAACAGCGTCCAGATCGTGCCGGCCACGACATGGCCGAAAGCCATGCTCCAGCCGGTCACGCTCATCGCGAACGCGCCACCCATCAGCGCGATCAGCATGAACACGAGTTCGCCGGCAAACATGTTGCCGAACAGCCGCATGCCGTGCGACACGGTCTTGGCCAGGAACTCGATCATCTGCATCAGGAAGTTGAACGGCCACAGCGCCCAGTGGTCGCCGAACGGCGCGGCGATCAGCTCATGGCCCCAGCCGCCCAGGCCCTTGATCTTGACGCTGTAGTAGATGCACAGCAGCAGCACGAAGGTGGACATGCCCAGCGTGGTCGACAGATCGGCCGTCGGCACGACGCGCAGGTAATCCTTGAAGCCCAGGGCCGGACCGGCCGTGTGCCACAGCTGCGGCAGCGCATCCACCGGCAGCATGTCCATGAAGTTCATCAGGAAGATCCAGACAAACACCGTCAGCGCCAGCGGGCCGACGAAGGCGCGGCTCTTGGCGTTGTTGATGACGCTCTTGGACTGGTTGTCCACCATCTCGAACAGGATCTCGACGGCAGCCTGGAAGCGGCCCGGCACGCCCGACGTGGCCTTGCGCACACCCAGCCACAGCAGGAACACGCCGAGGAAGCCCAGCACGGTGGCGAACACCAGCGAGTCCAGGTTGTAGAGGCTGAAGTCGACGATGTCCTTCTGCTTCACGCTCTCGAACGCGAAGTTCTTCTGCAGATGCTGCAGATGGTGGGTGATGTACTCACCGGCGCTGGGCGCGTGCTGTTCGCTGCTCATCGTCTTTGTGACTCAATTCGTTCGTTGAACGGCCCGGCTCAACCACCACCAGGCCCCCAGATGTACCTTCAGGCACGCGACCAGGGCCACCAGCAAAGCCGGCCAGCTCAGATCCCGCACCAGCCACGCCGCCGCCACCAGGATGACGACCGCGAGGCCCACTTTGATCAGTTCCCACACGAGGAACGACAGGAACGCCGCCTGGGCCTGAGCGACCGGGCGACGCAGACCCCAGGCCATGACGGCATGGGGCAGCACCACCGCAGCCACGCCCCAGACCGAGGAGCGCACCTGCTGCGCGGGTGCGGAGCCGAACAGCCACCACACCAGCGCCAACAAGCCACCGACCACCGCCTGGATGGCCACCACCCGCCAGGGCGAGAGGGGCTTTTCCCGCGCCAGCAAGGCTTGCACCTGCTGGGCGGTCCAGGGCGGCGCGGGCACGGAGTCGGGCGCTTCGTCGTCCCAACCGCTGGCAGGACGGACCTTGGTAGTGGCAGTCATGTCGGCGTTGACGGGACGATGGAGCGCCGGCCCGGATGCCGGCCGGCAAAACCACGGGAGTATATGTGGAAACCCGTACTTTCCCAAAATGCACCCGGCTGAAGCCGCCGGAAGCCCCCGCCTGCGGGGGCTCTGCGTGGCGCCGCCCGGTTAGAGCCTGCAGCGGTTCGCGGGCAGGCCCGGCACGTCCACTCGCAGCGTCAGCACGGCGCCCGCCCAGGGCTCGCTCGCCAGTTCGTCTGCGGGGCGCTTGTCGCTGGCCGTCGTGATGAACAGCGTGCGGCGGTCTGCGCCGCCGAAGGCAGGCATGGTGGGGCAGCGCACCGGCAGCGCAATGTCTTCCAGCAGTTCGCCGGTGGGCGCATAACGCAGCAGTCGCTTGCCTTCGAACATGGCCACCCAGTAGGCGCCGGACTCGTCCACGGCCGCACCATCGGGCCGGCCGCCATAGCTCGACAACGGCTGGTCCGCGGCGCGCGGCGTGAAGCGGGCGAACTGCTGAGCCTCGCCCAGCGTGCCGGCATCCACGTCGAAGGTGTGGCGCCAGACCGTGTGAGCCTTGGTGTCGCTGCGGTAGATCCAGCGGCCATCCGGGCTCCAGGCCAGGCCATTGGACGTGACGATGCCTCCCAGTTGGGGCTCGGCGCCGGCGGCGCTGATGCGGTACAGCGCCGCCTCCGGCTCGCGCGCATCGCTGAGCGCGCCGATCCAGAAACGGCCGGCCGCGTCGGGCTTGCCGTCGTTGTAGCGCTGGCGGGCCGGGTCGTAGGGCGGCTCGGCCAGCCGCTGCATTTGTCCGCTAGCCGTATCCAGCGACCAAAGCCCGTCACGACGCGCGACGACCAGGCCGCCGCCCTCGCGTGCGGCAATGCAGGCGGGCTCGGAGTCCTGCGGGAAGACGTCGGGCGCATCGACGCCAGCGCGCCAGCGCAGCACCTGCTTGCCGGGAATGTCGACGCAGTAAAGCCGTTGCTCGTCGGGATGCCAGAGCGGCGATTCGCCCAGCAGGCAGCGGTGAGAGCCCAGGGGCTGGATGTCGTGTTGGAGTGCCATGCCGGCACTCTAGGCGGTTATCCGAAGTAACTGGGGCGGAAGCCGCCCAGCTCCGCCTTCAGATAGTGGGCGCCAGGAATGGGGTTGAAATAGAACGGCGGCACCTCGACGAAGCCCAGCGCCTCGTACAGGCCTCGCGCCGCCTCCATGTCGTCCAGCGTGTCCAGCAGCATGGACGAGTAGCCCGCCTCGGTGGCGCGATCCATCAAGGTCTGCGCCAGCAGCCGGCCCAGGCCGAAGCGGCGGAAGGCCGGACGCACAAACAGGCGCTTCATCTCGCAGGCGTTGGGATAGTCTGCATCGGGCAGCGGGCGGAAGGCGCCACTGCCGGCAACCGCGCCGTCCACCGTGGCCAGCAGCATCAGGCCGTCGGGCTGCTCGTAGGCGCCGGGCAGGCCGGCCAGTTCCTCTTCAAAACCCTGGAAGCACAGGTCCACGTCCAGGCTGTTGGCGTAGTCGCGCAGGATGAAGCGGGTCTCCTGCCAGTGCTCGGGCGTCGTGGGCGTGAAGAGCTGGATATCGGGGCCGGACATAGACGGCACAGTTTAGCCAGCCAGGTCAGCCGGCAAACCCCAAGACCACGCGTCTAGTCTTCGCACTCTTTTTCTCGATCTTGGTCACGACAACCGCGCCGATCTCGGCCGTGTTCGACACATGCGTTCCGCCGCAGGGTTGCAGGTCGACGCCCTCGACCTCCAGCACCCGCACTCGGCCCAGCCCGCGTGGCGGCTGCACGCTCATGGAGCGCACCAGCCCCGGGTTGGCGTCCAGTTCGTCCTCGCTGATCCAGCGGTGCCCCACCGGATGCGCTTCGGCGACCAGGCGGTTCAGCCCGGCCTGGATGGCGTCCTTGTCGAAGGGCTCGTCGGTGTGGAAGTCCAGCCGCGCATAGCCTTCCGTGATGGAGCAGCCATCGACCGGATAGGGCAGCAGCGCGCACAGCAGATGCGTGGCCGTGTGGAAGCGCCGGTGCGCCTGGCGGCGCGCGGCATCGACCTCGACACGCACCGCGACGCCGACCGCCGGCAGCGCCTCGCCGTCGATCAGATGGACGATGGCCTCGGGGTGTTCCTTGCTCTTGCGCGTGTCCGCCACACGCCAGCGTTGCTCGCCAGACACCAGCCAGCCCGTGTCGCCCGCCTGGCCGCCGCCCAGCGGGTAGCAGACGGTGCGGTCCAGCAGCACACCGCCCTCGCCATGGGCGGTGACGATGGCGTCGCAGACCAGCAGCGTGGCGTCCTCGCGGAACAAGTCTTCCGTCTTCATCCGATCACCTCCAACTGGACTTCTCCACGCGGCGTTGCCAGTCGGGCGCTCAAGCCGCCACGGGCTTCGAATCCCAGCAGTTGCACACCTTGTTCGGGCAGCGTGTCGGTGGGGTGGGCACCACCCCATTCGATCAGCACGGGCAAGGCTTCGCGGCGCAGGCGGCGGCCATCCTTGCGCAGCGCGATGCGCCAGCGCAGATCACCGCGCGAGGCCCCCACCGCTTCGCCGACATCGACGCCCTCGCTGCGCCAATAGGCCAGCGCGGCATCCAGGCTGGGCACGCGGGCGACCCAGTGGATGAGGCCCGGGCCACCGGCCAGGCGTTCACGCAGCACAGGCTGGTCCAGGTCGAACCAGCGCGGTCGCGCCGGCGGGGGCGCAGCGGGATCGATAGAGATGATTTCCAGATAGCAGCGCGCATGGTGAGGCCCGCTGACGTTCAGCAGCCGGTTGTGCGTGCCCATCAGCGCATGCTGGCCGCCCGGCTGCGGCGTCACGCCCAGCACGCGCTCGCACCAGGCGACCCCGTCCTCCAGCGTCGCGGCGCCGACGACCAGGTGATCCAACTCCATCGTCACAGGCGCACCTGCCCGTGGATCAGCGGCGTCACGTCGCCGCCAATCCAGGTCGCCTCGGCGTCGCGCAGCACATGCACGCGGCCGGCGCGGCCCAGCGCGGCGCCCTGCGCAGCCACATAGCGGTCGCCTGCCAAACCGGCCTCCTGCAGCCACAGCGCCAACCCGGCGTTCAGGCTGCCGGTGACGGGGTCTTCGGGGATGCCCAGGTCGGGCACGAAGGCGCGCACCTCGAACTGGCATTCGCTGCCGGCCGTATGGGCGCCGACGACGCCCAGCTTCAGCCCCTGCATCGCGACGAAGTCGGGCTGCAGCGCCAGCACGCTGGCCGCGTCCGGCAGGCGGGCCGCCATCCAGCCGGGGCCGTTGTCGCACCAGACCAGGTCCAGCAGCGCCTCGGGCGCGATGCGCAGCGACGCGATGACCTGCGCACGCTCGGCCGCGCCGACCGGCCCGCTGCGCTTCAGCGGCGGCGCGGCGAAGGCCAGGCGCGCGCCGTCGCGCTTCACGCGTACCAGGCCGATGGCGCATTGCTGCACCACCTCGCCGGGCTTCTTCACGTCGCCGCCGCTGGCCAGGAAGGCGTAGGCGCTGCCCAGCGTCGGGTGGCCCGCGAACGGCAGCTCGCCGCCGGGCGTGAAGATGCGCACGCGGTAGTCGGCCGCGGGGTCGGTGGGCGGCAGCAGGAAGGTGGTCTCGGACAGGTTGGTCCAGCGCGCGAACGCGGCCATCTCGCCATCGGACAAGCCGGCGCCGTCGATGACGACGGCCAGCGCATTGCCCTTCAGCGGCTGGGCGGTGAACACATCGACCTGGGCAAAGCGGCGTAGTTCTGTCATGACTTGAGGTAGAGGCCGGGTTTGAGGATTTCCATGCCGCGCTCCGGCGTGGCCAGCGGCGTGAACCCATGCGGCGCGTACAGCGGCTGGGCGTCCTTGGTGAACAGCATGAAGCGGCGCAGGCCTTGCAGGTCGGCGTGCGCCATCAGCGTCTGCACCATCCACGTGGCAAGGCCGCGGCCACGGTGCGCGTCCAACACGTAGACGTCACACAGGTAGGCGAAGGTCGTGCGGTCGGTGACGACGCGGGCGAAGCCCACCTGCCCCACCCCATCGGCCAGCAGCGCGATGCACAGCGAATGCTGGATTGCGCGCTCCACCGTCGCCAGCGGAATGCCCTCGCACCAGTAGGCGCCGTGCAGGAAGGCGTGGGCCGCCCGCGCGTCGATGTCCGCGGGCGCAAAGCTGAGGCGGTAGCCCTCCATCAGGGCGCGTGCTCCATCGCCGGCTCCAGCGCCTCGTGCAGCAGCCGGCCCAGCTTCTCCACGCCTTCGTGGATGAGGTCGGGCGTCAGCGTGACGAAGGAGAGGCGCAGCGAACGCGGGTCAGGCTGTTGCGCGTAGAAGGCCGCGCCGGGCACGTAGGCCACGCCGGCATCCACCGCGCGCGGCAGCAACGCCATCGCGTCCAGGCCCGCGGGCAGGCGGATCCAGAAGAACATGCCGCCCTGCGGCGACTGCCACTCGCAGCCGGCCGGCAGGTGCTTGCGCAGCGCGTCGGCCATCGCATCGCGGTTGGCCTTGTACAGCGCACGGATGGACGGCACATGGCTGTCCAGGAAACCGTCCTTCACCACCTCGTGCACCACGCGCTGGTTGAAGCCCGGCGTGTGCAGGTCGGCGGCCTGCTTGGCCTGCAGCAGCTTCGGGTACAGCTCGCTCGGCGCGATGACGTAGCCCAGGCGGAAGCCCGGTGTCAGCACCTTGGAGAACGAGCCCATGTACAGCGAGCCCTCGGGCCACAGGCTGGACAGCGAGGCCGGCGGCGGCTCGTCGAACCACAGGTCGCCATAGGGGTTGTCCTCGACGATGGGCACGCCGGCACGCCGCGAGGCCTCGACGACCTCGGCACGGCGCTGGGCGCCCATCACGCGGCCGGTGGGGTTCTGGTAGTTGGGCAGCAGATAGCTGAAGCGCGTGCCCGGCGCATCGTGCGGAAGCGCCGCAATGGCCTCGGGGCGCGGGCCCTGCTCGTCGCTGGCCAGGCTGGCGAACAGCGGCTCGAACGGCGTGAAGGCCTGCAGCGCGCCGAGGTACGTGGGCGTCTCGACGGCCACCGGCGCACCGGCATCGCACAGGATCTTGCCGACCAGGTCCAGGCCCTGCTGCGAGCCGCTGGTGATCAGCACCTGGTCGGGCTTCACGTTCATGCCCAGCGACGCGACGCGCTGGGCCACCCATTCGCGCAGCGGCGCATAGCCCTCGCTGGACGCGTACTGCAGCGCCTCGCGCGGCGTGTGCGTCAGCACGCGGTCGCAGGCGGCCTTGATCGCGTCGACCGGGAAGGTGTCCGCGCTGGGCAGGCCGCCGGCCATGGACAGGATGCCCGGCTTCTCGGTGACCTTGAGGATTTCTCGGATGATGGACGGGTTCATGCGCGCGGCACGCCGCGCCTGGGTCCAGACGGTGCTCATGGGAGTTGTCTCGAAATTCTTGAAGGGGTCAGCCTAGCATCCAGTCGACCGCCGCCCGGGCCTGCAGGTCGGTGGAATCGAACAGGGGCAGTGCCGCTCCAGAGCCGGCCGGCAGCAACAGCCCCAGCTCGGTGCAGCCCAGGATGACGGCCTGGGCACCGCGGTCGGCCAGCGCCGCGACCTGGGCGCGCAGCAGCTCGCGGGAGCCCGGCTCGACGCGCTCATTGCACAGTTCGTCGTAGATGATGCGGTGCACCTCGGCGCGGCCGGCCTCGTCGGGCGTGATGACCTCGACGCCGAAGCGCTCCCACATCCGGTCTCGGTAGAAGCCCTGCTCCATCGTGAAGCGCGTGGCCAGCAGGCCGGCGCGTTTCACGCCGGCCGCGCGCAGGGCCTCCGCGGTGGCATCGACGATGTGGAGCACGGGCAGTCCGGCGGCACGTTCGACCTCGCTGGCCACGAGGTGCATGGTGTTCGTCGCGATCAGCAGCGCCTCGGCACCCGCACGGCGCAGGCCCGCGGCGGCATCGCCCAGCACTTGCGCGGCTTCGGCCCACTGGCCCGCCGACTGCATCGCCGCGATGGGCGCGAAGTCCACGCTGTGCAGCACCAGCTGCGCGCTGTGCAGGCCGCCCAGCCGCGCCGCGACGCCGCGGTTCAACAACGCGTACAGATGCTGGGTGGAGGCCCAGCTCATGCCGCCCAGCACGCCCAGCGTCTTCATCAGGCACCCGCCAGCGTGAAGCGACGCACCGGCAGCGCCGCTCGGCGCGGTGCCGGCTGCAGCAGCTGAAAGGCGGCCGTGGGCCAGCCCTCCACGACGGCCTCGCGGCCGGCGGCCAGCGTCAGGCCCTCGCCCGCGGCCAGCCAGTGGTCCGCACCGCCGCCGCACAGCGTCAGCCACAAGCGGCCGTGCGTCACCTGCAGCCGGCGCGGCGCGCGGGCGGCGGCCAGCGTCAGTGCCTGGCCGGCAGCCAGCCGCGTCGTGAATCCATCGTCCATGCTCGTCTCCTCAGTTCACCCGCTGCCGCTTGCCCAGCCACACCACGCCCAGCACGGTGGCGGCAAAGACGACCGTCATCGCATCCAGCCGCTCGCCCAGCAGGGGCACCGCGAACAGCATCGACAGGAAGGGCTGCAGCACCTGCACCTGGCTGACCCGCAGCGTGCCGCCCAGCGCCAGGCCGCGATACCAGGCGAAGAAGCCGATCCACATCGAGATCAGCGACACGTAGGCGAAGCCGAACCACGCCGAGGCTGCGACCGGCGCGACGGGCCTCGTCAGCACGGCCAGCGGCACGGTGATGGGCAGGCTGATGACCAGCACCCAGCAGATCACCTGCTCGGCGCTGAACGCCCGTGACAGCCGCGCGCCGCTGACATAACCCGCCGACGCACAGACCACCGCACCCAGCAACAGCCCGTCGGCCAGCTCCAGCCCACCCGCACCGCGCCAGGCCGCGAAGCCCACCACCAGCGTCAGCCCCAGCAGCGCGCAGGCCCAGAAACCGAGGCTGGGCCGCTGCCGCAGCGCCAGCGCGCCGATGACGGCCGTGGCCAGCGGCAGCACGCCGGACACCACGGACGCATGCACCGCATCCACATGCCGCACGGCAAAGCCCAGCAGCAGCGGCCAGCCGAACACGACGCCCGCGGCGGTGAAGGCCAGCAGACCCCACTCGCGCCCGCACGGCCGGCGCGCGCCGGTCAGCAACAGATAGACCACCGACAGCAGCCCCGCCACCGCCGCCCGGCCGAAGGCGACGAAGGCCGGGTCCAGTTGCGGCGCGGCCTCGCTGCCGCCGGCCAGCCGCGTCATCGGGATGCTGAGCGCGAACATGACGACGCCCGCCACGCCCAACAGCACGCCACGCGTGGCGTCGGAGGCCGACGTGGTCGACAGCGTGGGGGAGGAGGTGGATAACCCTGACATGAGTCCAGTCTAGGCACAGCAAGCAGTACAGCACCGGTACAGTCAGTCACTCAGGCCACGAATCTGTATCGCCATGCCTACCGGTACACATCCCCCGCTGCTGCGTTCAGCCAGCCAGCCGCTGGCCGGCCAACTGGCCGAGCGTTATGCCCAGCGCATCCGCGAACGGCTGCTGCTGCCGGGCGCCCGCCTGCCCTCGGTGCGCGAATGCGCGCGCCAGCACGGCGTGAGCCCGCACACGGTCGTGGCGGCCTACGACCAGCTGCAGGCCGCCGGCCTGCTGGAAGCGCGCCGGCAGCGCGGCTTCTTCGTGCGCGAATCGCGGCCGGCCACCGGCACACGCAGCGCCCGCCCCGCCGGCGCGCTGCCGCGCCAGGCCCCCATGGACGCGACCGCGCTGATCCGCGGCATGTTCGAGGCCGACGCGGCGCGCTCACCCGGGCTGGGCACGCTGCCGGCCGACTGGCTGGACCCGACGCTGCTGCAGTCCGCGCTGCGCCGGCTGGGCCAGGGAGACCAAGGCGACGGCCTGCAGGTCAGCTACGGCGACCCCAGCGGTGACGCGCGGCTGCGCGACGCGCTGTCGCACCGGCTGGCCGACCTGGGCATCCACGCCGCGCCAACGCAGATCCTGACCACCAACGGCGCCACGCATGCGCTGGACCTGCTGATCCGCACGCAGCTGCAGCCCGGCGACGCGGTGCTGGTGGACGACCCCGGCTGGGCCATCATCTTTGCGCGGCTGACGCAGGCCGGCATGCGACTGCTGCCCGTGCCGCGCGGCGCGAACGGCCCCGACCTGGACGTGCTGGCCGCACTGGCCGCGCAACATGCGCCGCGCGCCTACCTGACCGTGTCGGTGCTGCACAACCCCACCGGCCACAGCCTCAACCTGGCCGGCGCGCACAAGCTGCTGCGGCTGGCCGACGAGCTGGACTTCCACATCGTCGAGGACGACAGCTACGGCTTCCTGGCCCCCGAGCACCTGCCGCGGCTGGCCGCGCTGGACGGCCTGCGCCGCGTGACCTACGTGTCGGGCTTCTCCAAGGTGCTGACGCCGGCCTGGCGCGTGGGCTATCTGGCCGCCGCGCCCGAGAAGCTGGCCGCGCTGACCGACACCAAGCTGCTGGACGGCCTGACCAGCTCGCCCGTGCTGGAACGCGCCGTGGCGCTGTGCATGGAGCAGGGCCGCTTGCGCCGCCATGCCCAGCGGCTGCGCGAGCGGCTGGCGCAGGCCCGCCAGCGCGTCGCCGCCCTGGCTGCGCGCCAGGGCTTCGCGTGGGCTGCGCAGCCGGACGGCCTGTTCGGCTGGCTGGACGTGGGCGTGGACAGCGAGCGCCTGGCGCAGCCACTGCTGGACGCTGGCTGGCTGACCGCGCCCGGCGCGCTGTTCAGCGCCACGCGCGCGCCGGGCTCGCTGATGCGTGTCAACATGGCCACGTCGCAGGACCCGGCCTTCTGGCGCGCGCTGCGCGCGGCCGTGGACAAGCTCCGCAGCCCGGCGACGCCCCCCTAACTTCGCCTACTCATTCGCGGGACAAGCCCCTGGCGCTTGCGGCGGACGGCGAGTCAACTCGCGGCTCGGATTGCGTCAGGGAGGTCTTCACGACACTCGCTTCGTCCCCGTCCGCCGCCTGCTCGGCGCCTTTCTCGGCATGGCACTCGCGCTGGCCACACTGCCGGCCCAGGCCGCTTTCCAGAGCGGCATCACCGTCAGGCTGATCGCGCCAGGCGGCATCACCGGCGACTCGACGCCGATCAATGAGAGCGCGACGGTCGCAGTCGCCGACCTCGCGACCGGCCTCGTGCAAGGCGCCCCGGGCAAGCTCATCACCAGCTTCTGGACGGTGACCGGCGAGAAGGTCTTCTTCGAGGGCAACAGCATCAAGCTGCGCGTGGGCGTCGGCGACCCCGACACGGGCGGCGTCTACACCACGGGCTACCAGGGCCTCGACCACGCCCGCTATGAGTTCGATGGCCTCAGCATCGCCGGCCAGACCATCATCGGCTTCAACATCTACGCCTGGGACGGATTCGACACCACCGACCCCGGCACCGACAGCGGCCTGCCCAACCCCGCCGCCCTGGGCAGCCTGGCCCATCTGATCGACGTGGGCACGCTGAGCTTCGATCTCGACACGCTGGTGATCGCTGCCCGCACAGCCGGCCACAGCAACAACTTCGCCGACTTCCGCATCGACCTGCTCACGCGGGACGATGGCACCGCCCCCGGCAACCGGCTGCCCGGGCCGGCCACGCTGGCCAGCTTCGAGCCCCCCGCCGAGCCGGCGCTGCCGCAGAGAGCATCTACCGGCTGGTCCATCCCGGTTCCGACACCGCGCTGGACGTCTTTCTCGCCCCCGTGGCGCGCAGCGCCAACGGCCTGCACTACGAAGCCATCTTCAGCCAGGAGGCGCCATGTCCAATCCCTTCCTCGGCGAACTGAAGCTGATGAGCTTCATCTTCCCGCCCAGGGGCTGGGCTTTGTGCAACGGGCAGCTCCTGTCCATCGCCCAGAACCAGGCCTTGTTCTCGCTGCTGGGCACCAACTTTGGTGGCAACGGCACGGTCACATTCGGCCTGCCGAATCTGCAGGACCGCTTTGCCATGGGGCCCGGCACCGGGCCGGGCGTGCCGACTGCCATGGCGGCCGGCGCCGATGGCGCCGCTGGTGGCGGCCAGCCGCACGCCAACCGCCAGCCCTATCTGGGTCTGCAGTTCTGCATCGCGCTGCAGGGCGTCTTTCCGCCCCGGAGCTGAAGGCGATGGACTACCGCCTGCGCCCTGCAACGCCGGCCGACGAGGCCTGGCAGCAAGCCATCTTCGCCAGCACGCGCGCCGACGAGCTGGCGCTGACTGGCTGGCCGCCCGCGCAATGCGAGGCCTTGCTGCGCCAGCAGCATGGCGCGCAGCAAGGCCACTACGCGCAGCAATTCCCGCACTCGGTCTGCCAGCTCATCCTGGTGGACGAGCAGTTGGCCGGCCGCCTCTGGCTGGACGAGCGCGGCGAACGCCTGCACATCCTGGACATCGCGCTGCCGCCCGCCTGGCGCAACCGCGGCCTGGGTAGCAACTGGGCGACGGCCTGCGCCGCCTGACACCGGCCAGGGGGCGGTCCAGACCTTGTAGCTGGCCCGCACGCCGCAAGGGCTGCCCGCCGATTTCAGCCGGCTGACCGGCTGAAAGAACTTCGCGCCCAGCGCGGCGTTTGTCACGGAATCGTCCGGCGGCCGACGGCAGAATGCGTCCCGCCCGGGAGCCGCAACGCGGCGGCCCCGCCGTATGACAAGAACGATCCCGTGAAATTCCTCGTTGTAGACGCCCTGGCCGGGGTGCAGACCTTTGCGCGACAGCTGCTGCAAGGCCACGGCCACTCTGCCGACAGCATCCTGTGCTGCGCCGACACCGACACGGCGCTGGCACAGGGCTTGGTCTTCAAGCCGCAATTCCTGATCACCGACTGGTTCCCCAAGGCGCCGCTGACCGGGCTTCAGCTCTGCCAGCGACTGCGCGATGTGCAGCCGGGCCTGCACCTGGCGCTGCTGAGCTTCGACGTGACGCCCGAGCACGAGTTCGAGGCCGAGGCCCATGGCGCGCGCTTCCTGCTGAAGAAGCCCTTCACCGCCGACCAGCTCAAGGCGCAGGTGAACGGCACGCTGGAGGCGCTGGCCAAGCAGGCGCCCGCCGCGCGCAAGCCGCCGCCGGCCCGGCCGGTGCTGCCGGTCCTGCCGCCGCAACCCGTCATCAAGCCCGGCGACCAGGTGCGCTACAAGGGCGCCGTGCACGTGGCCCAGCACGTGGTGCACCGCCACGGCGAGACCGTCGTGCAACTGCGCGGCCAGCCAGGCTTTGTGCCTCTCGAAAAGCTACAGCCCGGCTAGAAAGCCGCCGCCAGCCCCATCAGCAACGGATAAGGCAAGGCGACGGTCGGGCGCAGTGCGCTCTTCAGGTATTGCAGCAGCAGGCCCGCGCCACCGGGGCGGCCGGCCTGCCAGTCGCTGTGCAGCTGCATGGCCACGCCCTCGCCCGATTTCAACGCGGCCTCGACGACCAGCAAGCGCTCACCGAGCCGGCCCTGGAAGGTCTTCAACACGCCTTCCTGCAGCCACAGCAGCGCGATCAGGCTCAGCGCCAGCCCGACGTCGGGAACCAGGAAGCACGCCGCGAAGGCCACCAGCTTCACGGCCAGCGCCAGCGCCTCGTAGCGCTCGTGCTGGCTCTGCAAAGCCAGCCATTCGTGGTGCAAGGGGTTCACTTGGCTTCCAGAACTTCCCAGCGCTCCATCAACGCCAGCAGCTCGGCGTCGATGTCGGCGGCGCGCTCGGTGACCTCGGCGATGCGCTTGGCCCCTTGCGCATACAGCTCCGTGCCGTTCAGCAGCGCATTGAGCTGCGTCTGCTCGGCCTCCAGCGCGGCGATCTGCTTGGGGATCTCGTCCAGCTCGCGCTGCTCCTTGTAGCTGAGCTTGCGCTTGGTGGCGACCACCGGGGCCGGCTCCGGCGCGGGCGGCGGCGTGGGCGCGGCGGCGGCCGGCGCGGCCTTGGCCTGCAACGCGGCGGCGCGCTTCGATTGCGTCAGCCAGTCCTGCACGCTGCCCTCGTACTCGCGCCAACGCGCCTCGCCCTCGTAGACGATGGTGGACGTGACCACGTTGTCCAGGAAGCGCCGGTCGTGGCTGACCAGGAAGACCGTGCCGTCGTACTCGGCCAGCAGCTCCTCCAGCAGCTCCAGCGTCTCGATGTCGAGGTCGTTGGTTGGCTCGTCCAGCACCAGCACGTTGGCCGGCCGTGCGAACAGGCGCGCCAGCAGCAAGCGGTTGCGCTCGCCGCCGCTCAGCGTTCGCACGGGCGAGTTGGCGCGCGCCGGCGAGAACAGGAAGTCACCGAGGTAGCTCTTCACGTGCTTCTTCTGCGTGCCGATCTCGATCCACTCCGAGCCGGGGCTGATGGTGTCGGCCAACGTCGCGTCGAGGTTCAGCGTGTCGCGCATCTGGTCGAAGTAGGCGACCGTCATCTTCGAGCCCAGGCGCACGCTGCCGCTGTCGGGCGGCAGCTCGCCGAGGATCATCTTCAGCAGCGTGGTCTTGCCGGCACCGTTGGGGCCGATGAGACCCACCTTGTCGCCGCGCAGGATGGTGCTGGTGAAACTGCGCACGATGGGCCGGTCGCCGAAGCTCTTGGACACGTCCTCCAGCTCCGCGACGATCTTGCCGCTGGCACCGCCGGTGTCGATGTCCAGCCTCACCTTGCCCTGCACGTCGCGCCGCGCGGCGTGGGCCAGGCGCATGGCCTCCAGGCGCTGGATGCGCGCGACCGAGCGCGTGCGCCGCGCCTCCACACCCTTGCGGATCCAGACCTCCTCCTGCGCCAGCACCTTGTCGAAGCGCGCATTCGCCAGCGCCTCGTTCTCCAGCTCGTAGGCCTTGGCGGCCTGGAAGGCGGCGAAGTTGCCGGGGTAGCCACGCAGCTGGCCGCGGTCCAGCTCGACGATGCGGTTGGCCACGTTGTCCAGGAAGGCCCGGTCGTGCGTGATCAGCAGCAGCGAGCCCTTGAAGTCGTTCAGCAGGCCTTCCAGCCAGGTGATGGCGTCCAGGTCCAGATGGTTGGTGGGCTCGTCCAGCAGCAGCACGTCGGGCTGGGCCACCAGCGCGCGGCCCAGCGCCACGCGCTTCTTCAGGCCGCCGGACAGGCTGCCCACGAGACGCGAGCCGTCCAGCCCCAGGCGGTGCAGCGTCTCGTCCACGCGCTGCTCCCAGTTCCACGCGCCGATGTGCTCGATGCGCTCCTGCACCCAGGCGAGGTCATCGTTCTCGTCATGGCGCTCATAGCGCTCGCGCAACGACTTGGCCTCGGCCACGCCCTCGCTCACCACATCGAAGATGGTCGCGTCGGCTCGCAGCTCGGGCTCCTGCGGCACGTAGACGTTGGTGAGGCCTTGTTGCTGCTGCAGCAGGCCGTCGTCGAGCTTCTCGATGCCGGCGAGGATCTTCAGCAGCGAGGACTTGCCTGTGCCGTTGCGGCCGATGAGGCCCACGCGCTCGCCGGTCTCCAGCGAGAAGTTGGCGCCATCGAGCAGCGCGACGTGCCCGAAAGCGAGATGGGCATTGGTGAGGGAGAGGACAGCCATCGGGGGATTGTCCCCCGGCGCTTCAAACCGCCCGCAAAGCCGGCGTGGCAGACAGGTGCGCGAGCACCTGCTGCATGACCGCCGGGTCGCTCAGCAGGCGACGGTGGCCCAGCCCCTCGGTCACATGCAGGCGGCCCGCCGGTAGGCCGGCGAGCAGCGTCTCGCTGCCCGCCAGCGGCGCCGTCGTGTCGCCGCGGTCGTGCACGATCAGCGTCGGCTGGGCCACGCGCTCGCCCAACCATGCGGGCTCGAACAGCGCCAGCGACACGCCTTCGCGCCGCTCCACATGGCCCCGCATGCCCGCTGCCAGGCTGTCGCCCGTGCCGACAGCCTGCGCGAACCAGCGCAGGAACTGCGCCGGCGGCGGCGCCAGCGCGACCAGCGCCGCGCGCCGCGCCGGCAGGCCCCGGGCCAGCGCATGGGCCATGGCCATCGCCCCCAGCGAATGCGCCACCACGCCGTCCCAGGGCCCGAAGCGCGCCGTCACCGCGAACAGCGCGCGCACCCACTGCAACAGGTTGCTGCGCCAGCCGCCGCTGCGGCCGTGGGCCGGCAGGTCCAGCAGCACCGGCTCGAAGCCGGCCTGCGCCAGCGTGTCGGCCTGCGCGCGCAGCTGCTGCGCGTCGCCCGCCCAGCCATGCGTCAGCAGCACCTTGGGGCGGCCGGGCTCCAGGTCGCCGCGTTGCCAGACGCTGACATGAGCGCCCTCGAAGGGCAGTCGCGTCTCGCGCCAGGGCAGCGGCACCGGCCGCGAGCGCGCCAGCCACTTGGTGGGCATGGGCGTGAAGAACAGGCCCAGCGCGACGCGCGTGCCCAGGCCGGGCGACACGCGGTGCAGGCCGCGCAGCAGCGCCGCGACACCGCGGGCGGCCGGCGACGCGTAGAAGGCGGCAGCGGGGTTGTGGGTGCTCATGGGGACTCCGTATTTCGCACGACCGTGCGACGTGTTGGCAAAAAAACTCAGGCGGAAGACTCGGGGGTTTTCGCGGCGGCCAGCATGCGTTCCCAGGCCTTGACGCCGCGCGCGTGGACCTCGGGGTCGCGCAGGAAGCGCGTGTCGCGCAGCAGGCCGGAGAACAGCGCGTCCATCTCGAACACCATCTGGTCGGCGTCCAGGTCGGCGCGCAGGTGGCCGGCCTCGACGGCCTGCAGCACGGTGCGGCGCACCGCGGCGCGCCAGCGCATGACGCCGTCCAGCAACTGGTCGCGCACCGGCCCCTCGCGGTCGTCGTACTCGAAGGCGCCGGCCGTGTAGAGGCAGCTCTGCGCGCGGTCGATGCCCGTCGCGCGGGCCAGCCAGCGCCGCATCAGCGCGTCCAGCCGCGGCAGGCCGCGCGCCTCGCCCATGGCCGGCACGAACACGGCCTGCAGAAAGCGCCGGTCGTACTCCAGGATGACGGCCACCTGCAACTGCTCGCGCGACCCGACGCGCGAGAACACGCCGCTCTTGGACAGGCCCAGGCGCTTGGCCACCTCGCCGATGGACAGGCTTTCCAGGCCTTCGTCGGCGGCCATGGCCAGCGCCGTGTCGACGATGGCGGCCAGCGTGGTCTCGGCGCGTTCGCTGCGGGTTTCCATGGCCGAAATTTAGCACGATCGTGCGAAATACAAAACCGGCCCCAACACTCGTCCCGGGTCGGGCACTGCGTATGCTCCGGCCGCCACACGCAGACGGAGGGATGGCATGACGTTGACGCTGCTCGGGCTGGCCGGCCTGGTGCTGGGGCTGGCATGGTGGTGGCGGAGCAGGCGGCCGGCCGCGCCGCCGGCGCCGGTTCGTCCCGTGGTGCACCATGCCGCCACGCCGCCGGCCACCGAGCTGGTGGCTGCGGCGGCGCTGCCCGCCCCGGCCGGGCTGGACCTGCGCACCGCCGCGCTGCTGGACCCGCAGCAGTCCGAGGGCTTGATGCGCATGCTGCGCCGGCTGCCGCGGCCGCCCAGCGCCGTGCATGCGCTGCTGGCGCCGCAGTTCCTGCAGACCGCCACCTCCGCCGAGCTGAGCATTCTGGTCATGAGCGAGCCGGCCGTGGCCGCCCGCGTCGTGGCCACCGCCAACGCGCCGATGTACGGACTGCAGCAGCCGGTGGCCAGCGTGGGCCAGGCCATCACCTTCCTGGGCTTGGCCAGCGTGCGCCAGATGTGCCTGCAGCAGATGCTGGCCGCTTGCTTCCAGCCCAGCGATGCGGCGCAGCGGCGCGAGTTCGACGCGCTGTGGCACGCCAGCAGCATGGCCGGCGAGCTGTGCCAGCACCTGGCCACGCGGCTGCGGCTGCCGGAGCCGGCCCAGCTCGTCACGCTGCTGGTGCTGTCCTTCCTGGGCCGGCAGGCCGGCGCGGCACTGCTGGACGCCGCGCCGCTGGAAGGCATGGACGCGTTCCAGCGCGCGCTGCACGAACAGGAGATGCTGGGCCTGGCCTCGCACGAGCTGGGCTATCTGCTGCTGCTCGCCTGGGACGTGCCGCAGGAGCTGGCCGAGGATGCCCGCCGGCTGTCGGCACTGCGCTTCAACCCCGGCCTGGCCCTGGCGCCGGAGCGCGAGAGCGCGCTGACGCTGGGCGCCGTGTGCGCGCTGCTCGGCGAGCGCCTCGCGCGCCGCCAGGTGGGCGACACGCTGTACGACCCGGCTCACGACGACAGCCCCGACATGGTCACGCTGCGCCCGCGCCTGGCACGCCCGCCGCTGGACGCGCTGGCCCAGGAGCTGCAATCGCCGCCGACGCAGCGCCTGCTGGACCGCCTGATGGGCCGCTGAACTCAGCCTAGAAACGCTGGTTGGGCCTGCCCGAAACGCCAGACCAGCGGGCAGGCGGCGGCAGTCATCGCAGTGGTGACCGCCCCACAAACCGCAGGCTTTTGATCCACCGGAACTTTCGATGAATGGCGCACGGTCGGCTGCCGTTTCTAGGCTGGTCCAGCCAGTTGCGCCGCGTGGTGGCGCAGGTGGTCGTCGATGAAACTGGCGATGAAGTAGTAGCCGTGGTCGTAGCCGGCATGGCGGCGGATGTTCAACGGCTGGCCGACGGCGGCACAGGCGGCCTCGAAGGCCTCGGGGTGCAGTTGCTCGGCAAGGAACTTGTCGGCCAGGCCCTGGTCGATAAGGATGCCTCCCGGATAGGGCGCCGCGGCCTGGGTGCGCATCAGCGCGCTGGCGTCGTGCGCGGCCCAGGCGCTGCGGTCATCGCCCAGATAGCCGGCGAAGGCCTTGTGGCCCCAGGGGCATTGCATGGGCGCGGCGATGGGCGCGAAGGCCGACAGCGAGCGGAAGCGGCCCGGGTGGCGCAGCGCCAGCGTCAGCGCGCCGTGGCCCCCCATGGAATGGCCGAACAGGCCAGTCTGCGCGAGGCCCGTTTCGCGCTGCACCAGCGGGATCAGCTCCTTGAGCAGCCAGCTTTCCATGCGCCAGTGCTGCGCCCAGGGTGCGCAGGTCGCGTCGAGGTAAAAGCCGGCGCCGACGCCGAAATCCCAGCTGTCGGCCTCGCCGGGGACGTTGGCGCCGCGCGGGCTGGTGTCGGGCGTGAGCAGCGCCAGGCCCAGCTCGGCGGCCAGGCGCTGCGCGCCGGCCTTGATGGCGAAGGTCTCTTCGGTGCAGGTCAGCCCGGCGAGAAAGACGAGCAGCGCCCTGGGCTGCGGCGGCAGGTAGAGGCCGAAGCGCATGGGCAGGCCGATCTCGGCGGCGTCGTGCTGGGCGAAGCGCTGGACGCCGCCGAAGGCGCGGTGTTCACTGAGGATTTGCATGGCTGGATAGCGTTCAACGCCGCATGAAGCGGACGTGCTTGGGGCGGTCGATGTGCAGCTCGCCGCCGGTGCGCGACAGCGTGCCGCGCTCGGGGTCGATGCGGAAGGTCGTCACGTTGCCGCCGTTCTGGTTGGCGGCGAGAAGCAAGCGCCCGCCGGGCACGAGGCCGAAGCTGCGCGGCGTGCGACCGCCCGTGGGCGTGACCTCGACGAAGCGCAGCGAGCCGGTCTGCGGGTCGATGGCGAACACGGCGATGCTGTCGTGGCCGCGGTTGGACACGTACAGGAAGCGACCGTTCTCATGAACGAGGACTTCGGCCGTGGTGTTGCCGTCCGGCCGGGCGTCCGGCGGCAGGCTGGAATGCAGCTCGAAGGCCTGCAGCGCGCCGGTCGTGGCGTCCACGCGATAGGCCGCCACGCGCGACGTCAGTTCCAGCACGACGTAGGCGAAACGGCCGTTCGGATGGAAGGCCAGGTGACGCGGGCCGCCGCCCGCCTCGGTGGCGGCATGGTCCGGCGTGTTCGGCGACAGCCGGCCGCTGGCCGCGTCCAGTCGGTAGATCATGACCTTGTCGATGCCGAGATCGGGCACGTAGGCGCGGGTCTGCGTCGGGTCGGGGTAGATCGCGTGCGGGTGCGGCTTCTCCTGGCGCTGGCGGTTGACGCCGGCCCCCTCGTGCTGGACCACGGAGGCCGCCGGCCCCAGGCTGCCGTCGGCGCGGATTGGATAGGACACGACGTTGCCGCCGCCGTAGTTGGCCAGCAGCAGCACGCGCCCGCTGGCATCGATGGAGATGTGGCAGGGCCCCCCGCCCCCCGACGGCTGGGCATTGATCAGCGCCAGGCTGCCATCGTCCCGCACGGAGAAGGCGACCACCTCCTCCCGCCACGCGCCGTCCGCGCCCCGGCTGCCGGCGACCGAATAGAGCAGCGGACGGGCCGGATGCACGGCGAGGAAGCCCGGGTTGCCGACGGCGGCCGCCAGGCGAGGCGCCGAAACGACGCCACTCGCCTCGTCCAGCGTGGCGACGTAGATGCCCCGGCTCTCGCCACCGGTGTCCGTGCCGACATAGACCAGGGTTTCAGCGGCAACGGCGACGGACAGCATGGCGGCAATCAGCGCGAGGGCGGTCCTCTTCATCGGCTCAGAACTCCACGACCGAGCGGATGCTCTCGCCGCGGCGCATCAGCTCGAAGCCCTCGTTGATCTGCTCCAGCTTCAGCTTGTGCGTGATCAGCTCGTCGATGTTGAGCTTGCCGTCCATGTACCAGTCGACGATCTTGGGCACGTCGGTGCGGCCGCGCGCGCCGCCGAAGGCGGAGCCTTCCCACTTGCGGCCGGTTACCAGTTGGAACGGGCGGGTCGAGATCTCGGCGCCGGCCTCGGCCACGCCGATGATGATGCTGCGGCCCCAGCCCTTGTGCGTGCACTCCAGCGCCTGGCGCATCAGCTGCACGTTACCCACGCATTCGAACGAGTAGTCCGCGCCGCCGTCGGTCAGCTGCACGAGGTGATCGACCAGGTTGGGCACGTCCTTGGGGTTCACGAAGTCGGTCATGCCGAAGCGGCGCGCCATCGCCTCGCGGCCCGGGTTGATGTCCACGCCGATGATCTTGTTGGCGCCCACCATCTTGGCGCCCTGGATCACGTTCAGGCCGATGCCGCCCAGGCCGAAGACGACCACGTTGGCGCCCGCCTCCACCTTGGCGGTGAACAGCACCGCGCCGATGCCGGTGGTGACGCCGCAGCCGATGTAGCAGACCTTGTCGAAGGGCGCGTCGGGGCGGATCTTGGCCAGCGCGATGCCAGGCACGACGATGTGGTTGGAGAAGGTGCTGGTGCCCATGTAATGGAAGATGGGCTCGCCGTTCAGCGAGAAGCGCGAGGTGCCGTTGGGCATCAGGCCCTTGCCCTGCGTGGCGCGGATGGACTGGCACAGGTTGGTCTTGCGGCTGAGGCAGAACTTGCACTCGCGGCATTCGGGCGTGTAGAGCGGGATGACATGGTCGCCCGCCTTCAGCCAGGGCACCTTGCTCTCCAGCACCACGCCGGCGCCCTCGTGGCCCAGCACGGCGGGGAACAGGCCTTCGGGGTCGGCGCCGGACAGCGTGAAGTCGTCGGTGTGGCAGATGCCGGTGGCCTTCACCTCGACCAGCACCTCGCCGTCGCGCGGGCCTTCCAGGTCCAGCGTTTCGATGGTCAGCGGGGCGCCGGCCTTCCAGGCGACGGCGGCTCGGGTTTGGATGCTCATGGGGGTACTCCTCGGGGTTGAAGTTGGTCGAGTGCCGCGACGAATTCGCGCGCCTCGATGCGGCACAGCCGCAGCCGCCGCAGCAGCCACGGCGTCAGGTCTTGCTGGCCCAGGTGCTCGGGCCAGGCGCCAGCGTCGCCGTCAGGGATCTCGGCGGGATCGGTTCCGGTCGCCGGCTCGCCATGCAGGATATCCACGCAGGCCTTGCGGGCCAGCGGCAGTGCGGTCTCGGCCCGGGTGGAATCCAGCCGGTCGCCACGGCGCTGCACCTGGTGCTGCACGGCGCCCAGCAGCGCCATCAGCCGGTAGCCATGGCTCAGCGCGGACTCGATCTCGGCCTCGGGCAGGCGCACGCTCTCGGGCTCCACGCGCGTGCGCTGCGCCGCGGCGGCCAGCGCCGCCAGCGCGGCATAGGCCTGCTGGCGCGAGGCGCGCTGGGCCAGTTGCGCGTCGGCGCTGGGCCGCCACTGCAGCATGTTGGCCGCATGCCGGGCCAGCGCCCCGCGCAGCTGCTGGGCCAGGCGCGGCACGGCGGCGCGCTCCCAGCTGGGCAGCACGAAGCTGAACAGCCAGGCCAGGCCGGCGCCGATGACGGTGTCGGCCAGGCGCTCGCCGACGAAGGGGTGGCTGGAGGGGTCCAGCATCAGCGGCTGCAGCAGCGCCATCAGCGTGGCGGCCGTGGCGGCGACGCGGTAGCGCCGGTTCACGTAGGCGTGCGCGGTGCCCACCGCGGCGATGAAGACCACGCTGAGCGCCGGCACCCATTCCACATGCGCCAGCAGCAGCACCAGCAGACAGCCCTGCACGGTACCGATGATGCGTTCGTTGCGGCGCGACAGCGTCTGCTCCAGGTTGCCGCGCAGCACCACGGCCACGCTCAGCATCAGCCAGAACGGGTGCGCGGCCCAGGGCAGCATGGCGCCCAGCCAGTAGGCGAAGGACAGCGCCAGCGCCGAGCGCAGCGCATGGCGCATCACGTTGGACTGCAGGTTCAGGTGGGCCTTCAGCGCCGTCAGCGGCCAGCCCTCGGGCGACACGAAGGGCGCGAGCTTGTCGGGCGTCCAGGCACTGTCCACGTCCTCGTGCTGCGCCTGGCGCGCCACCATCGCGGCCACGTCGTCCATCATGTGGCCCAGCCGTGTCTGCAGCGCCGACACCAGGTGGCCGCGTGGGTCGCCGGCCGGCGCGCTGACGTCGGCCATACGCGCAGCCAGCTGGGCACGCCAGGCGTCCACCGACACCTCCGGCAGCGGCGCATCGAAGGCGATGGCGTCGGCCAGGCCGGCCAGCGTGGCGGCCAGCTGGCGCAGCATGTCGGCCAGCGCCGAGCGCCACTGGCGGCCGGGGAAGTCGCTGCCCAGCAGCTCCGTGTCCAGCCGGCTGGCCAGCAGCAGGTCGCGCAGCTCGATCAGCCCGAGCACCAGGTCGGTCTGGCGGCGGCTGCGCTTTGATCGGCGCGCGGCAAAGACCTGGTCGCGCGCGGCCTGCAGCGCCTCGGCCAGCACCACGTCGTCGGCGATGGACGCGCGTATGCGCGCCTGCTCGCCGCCCACCGCGCCCGCGATGCGCTCGGCGCGCGAGCGCATGCGCTGCTCGGTGGCGCGCAGCGCGCCGGCCAGCGCCAGCTCGCGCAGCCGGTGGCGCAGCAGGCTGGCCGCGCCGCGCGCCCACAGCGCATACAGGCCGCCACCCAGGCCCACCCACAGCGCATGCTGCAGCGGCGAGACACTGCTGGTCGTGCGGTCCCAGGCCATCGCGAACACCATGGCCAGCACCGGCGAGAACGACAGCGGCCCGGCGCGCAGCCCCCAGGCCAGCGTCATCAGCGACAGGAAGGCCACGACGGCCACCAGCGCCACGGTCCAGGGGAGCGAGCCGTGCGCCAGCCCCACCAGCAGCGTCACGATGGCCGCCGCGCCCACGGCCGGCAGCACGCGCGGCAGCACGCGCTGCGGCGGGTTGGGCACGTCGGGCAGGCTGGCGCAGACCGCACCGCCCACGGCCGCCAGGCCGGCCGTCTCGCCGAAGGCCATGCCCACCACGACATGCGTGGCCGCCACGCCCAGCGCGACGCCGAGGCCGTTCAGGTGAGCCGCTTCCAGGCGCTTGAAAAAGGCCTTCACTTGACCAGCAACTCCAGCACGCGGCGCTGGCTGGCCGGCAGCTCATGGACCGAGAACCACGCGGACTTGTCGGCACGGTAGATGTACTGCGGCGGGGCGTTGGCCGCGATGCGCTGCTGCACGGGCGCGAGCGCCGTGCGCGCCGCCTCGCCCTGCCCCTGCGCCTGCAGCGCGCCGGCCCGCACGATCACGGCCAGGTCGCTCCACGCCCCCAGCGCCAGCGCCTCGTCGGCCGTGCGCTGCGCGGCCACGGCATCGCCGTCGGCGAGCGACAGCCAGGCCTTCAGCGCCAGCGTGTCGGGGTCGCGCGGGTCCAGCACCAGCGCCTCCTTCAGCTGCGCGCGCGCCGGCTCGATGCGGCCGGCGCGCAGCAGGTCCAGCGCGTAGTCGCGGCGCAGCGCCAGCAGGCCGGTGCGCAGGCGCAGCACGGCCTCGTACTGCTTGAACGCCTCGTCCCAGCGGTCGGCCAGCGCCAGCGTGGCGGCGCGGCCCCACAGCGCCTCGGGCTGGTCGCCCTGGTAGGCCAGCACGGCGTCGTAGGTGGCCAGCGCCTGCGTGACGTTGCCCAGCCGGCGCTGGTGGTCGGCCAGCGCCAGGTTCACACGGAAGCGGTCCTCGCCCTTCAGCGCCAGTCCGGCCTTGGCCAGCGCCGGCACCACTTCGGTCGCCAGCAGCGCGCCGCCGTGCCACAGCGCATCGGCCGCCGTCACCTGCAGCTGGCCGCTGCGCGGGTGCCGCGCCAGCGCGCGGGAGGACAGCTCGCGGCCCGCCTGGCCCTCCAGCGCCAGCGCGTACAGGCGCGCGTTCAGCACACTCTCGTCCTCGGGCGCGAGCCTCAGCGCGCGCTCGAACAGCGGCGTCGCGTCGGCCAGTTTGCCGTCCTCCAGCTTCTGGTTGCCGGCGTTGACCAGCGCGATGGGCAGGCTGGCCCGCGTGTCGCGCAGCGCGAAGTAGCGCTTCACGAGCGCGCGCAGCGCCGGGTCCATCTGCACGAGCCGCTCGCGCACGATCTCGCGGCCGTCGTAGGCATCGCGGCGAGGCGACATCTCGGCGTTGGCGCCCTCGGCAAAGTACTCCCACACCGAACCGCCGGCGTAGCGCGACAGGAAGCCGTTGCGCGTCTTCGCGTCACGCGCCTTGGCCTTCTGGTACAGCGCCTCGATCTCGCGCGACTGGTCGGCCGTCAGCACGCCATGCACCTGGTGCGTCAGCTCGTGCAGCACGGTGTTGTATTTGTCGAAGATGCTGCGCTCAACGTCCTCGATGCCGGTGACGGTGAAATGGCCGCCCATGCCGCGCACGTCGTCCCACAGCCGCGAGTCGTAGTCGATGCGCGCGTCCTTCAGCGCATGGGCCTGCGGCGTCTCGGACAGGCGCATCCACATCGGCTTGATGAAGTGCGTGGCGCCGCCCTCCACCAGCACCGGGATGAAGGCCTTCCACGGCGCGACGGACAGGGCCACGCGCTTGCGGTGGCGCGGCGACAGGTCTTGCCAGTTCAGCACGTAACGCTCGATACCGGGCACGGCCGGCATGGGCAGGGCGGCAAAGCGGCGCTCGTAGGCGGCGCGATTCACGTCGATGGCGAAGCGCTGCGACTCCAGCGCCTTGGCCGCGATGGCGTGCGCGCGGCCCAGCTGCGGGCAGCGCTGCAGCACGGCCAGGCTGGTCGCCAGCGCCTCGTCGAAACGGCCCTGCTCGAAAGCATCGGACGCGCGCCGGACCTCGGCCAGCAGCGCCGGGAAGGCCTCGCCCAGCCGCTCGCTGAGCTGCGTGTAGTTCTCGCGCACATAGCCGTTGCCCAGCAGGTAGTGGGCCATCTCGTGGTGCGGGTTCAGCGCCACGGCGGCCTCGGCGGCGGCGATGGCGTCCTGCGTGCGGCCCAGGCGGATCAGCGTGTCGGCCAGCGCCGAGAGGCCGTCGGCCGTGCGTTCGGCGGCCAGGCCCTGCTCCAGCTTGTGCAGCGACGCGTCGAACTCGCGCAGCTGGTAGTGGCGCTGGCCCAGGCCGCGCAGCGCCTGCGCCTGCTCGGCCGGGCGGGTGGCCTTGCGCAGCGCCCGCTCGAAGCATTGCTTCGCCCGCTCGAAGTCGCGCCGCTCCAGCGCCAGCCGGCCGGCGGCCAGCAGGTCCACCGCCTCGACCTGTACCTCAGCCAGCACCGTGCGCGTGCGGCGGGCTATGGCGGCACCGTCGTCACGGGCGAACAGCCACTGGTAGATGACGGCGCGCTCGGCCGCGTCGGGCTTGGGCGCGCGCAGCAGCACCTGCAGCTCGGGACCCGCGCTGTCGTAGCGCTGCTCGGTCAGCAGCGCCCGCAGCCGCGCAGCGTCGGTGGCCGCCTGGGCGGCATTCAGGGTCAGGCAGACAGCAAGGCCAACGGCCAGTCGGCGCCAGGGCATTCAGACAGCTCCATCCGTGGAGCCGGCATGCTAATCGTCCGAAGAGAACCCCGACGCCTTGACGACCGGCCCCCAATACTCCCGCTCGGCCGCGAGTCGCTTCGTGTAGTCCGCCGAACCCAGGCCCAGCGGCTCGAAGCCCAGCTTGGCCAGCGCCTCGATGACGGCCGGCTCGCGCACCGCCGCGCGGGCGATGTCGGCCAGCTTGTCGACCGCGGCCTGCGGCGTGCGGGCCGGCACGAACAGGCCGTAGCTCTCCACGCCCACGATGCCCTTGAAGCCCTGCTCCTCGAAGGTGGGCACGTCGGGCGCGAAGCGCGAGCGGGCCTTGTCGGTCACGCCCAGCAGGCGCACGCGGCCGGAGGCGAGGTGGGGCAGGAAGTCGCCGATGGAGAAGCAGCCGGATGCGATCTGGCCTCCCATCAGGTCCTGCATGCCGGGCGCGGCGCCACGGTAGGGTGCGTGCGTGAGCTTGAGGCCGGCCGCGTGCTCGAACTGGTTGCCCAGGAAATGCGGCATCGCGCCGGCGGCCGGCGACGCGTAGGCCGCCTTGTCGGGGTTGGCCTTGAACCAATCGGCCAGTTGGGCCAGCGTCTTCACCGTGGCCGGCACCATGGGCCCCACGCCGAAGCCGCAGGTGGACAAGGCCAGCGGCGCGACGGAGATCACGTCGGTCGCCGGGTTGTAGGCCAGCTTGCGGTAGGCATGCGGGTAGATGGTGAACATGGACGACGGGCTCAGCAGCAGCGTCTGGCCGTCGGGTGCGGCGTCCTTCAGCGCCGCGATGGCGATGCGGCCACCGGCGCCCACCTTCTGCTCGACCAGCACCGTCTCGGCCAGCTTGCCGCGGCCGAAGTCGGCGAAGCGCCGTGCGGTGGTGTCCACCGAGCCGCCGGCCGGGAAGCCGACCAGGATGCGCGGCGGCTGGCCCTGCGCGCGTGCGGCGAAGGGCACTGCGGCGAGCGCCGTGAGAACGAGGCGTCGGTCCATCATGGTTTCTGTCTCCTTGTCGGTTTCTTGTCGGGGGCGGTGCTTTGCGCGGTGGCCACCCAGGCCAGGCGCTCCAGGCCGGCCTTCAGCGCCGCGCCCTGCTCGCCCAGGGCGGCCAGCAAGGCGCGGTCGTGTTCTGCCACGGCGGCCTCCAGCCTGGCCAGGCGGCGCCTGCCGGCGGCGGTCAGGTACAGGCCCCAGGCGCGGGCGTCGTCGGGCGCGTCGCGGCGCTCGGCCCAGCCCTGGGCCGTGAGCCAGTCGGTCAGGCGCAGCGCGCCGCTGCGGTGCAGGCCCATGGCCTGGCCCAGCAGGCCCTGGCGCATGCCCGGGTTGCGGCCGATCAGCACCAGCGCCGCGAAGCGCTGCGGGCTGACGTCCCACTCGGCGGTGGCGCGGTAGAAGTCCAGGTACAGCGCGTTCTGCGCGCGGCGCAGCGCATAGCCCAGCAGGCCGTCCAGCGCTCCGTAGTCCACGCCGGGCACGGGCAGCATCAGGCCTTCGGGGGCGGTGGCGTCCAGGCTGTCGGTCTTGGTCACGGATTCACGTTAGTTTTAGTTGCCTACTGCAACAATCTCGCTTACCCTGACTTGATGAAGATCATCATTGCGGGCGGCGGCATCGGCGGGTTGACGGCGGCGCTGGCGCTGCACGCGCGCGGACATGAGGTCACCGTGCTGGAGGCCGTGCGCGAGCCCCGGCCGCTGGGCGTGGGCATCAACCTGTTGCCGCATGCGGTGGGCGTGCTGGACGAACTGGGCCTGCTGCCCGCGCTGCGCGCCATGGCGGTCGAGACACTGGCACTGGTGTTCGCCAACAAGCACGGCCAGGCCATCCACCGCGACCCGCGCGGCGTCTACGGCGGCTACAGCCATCCGCAGTTCAGCGTGCACCGCGGCGAGCTGCAGATGCTGCTGTGGCGCGAGGCCGCCGCCCGCGTGACGGTGCAGAGCGGCCAGCGCGTCGTCGGCGTGCGCGACGGCAACGTGGCGCTGATCGACACCGCGGACGGCCCGCGCGAGCTGGCGGCCGACCTCATCGTCGGCGCCGACGGCATGCACTCCGCGCTGCGCAGGCGCCTCGCCCCCGACGAAGGCGCACCCTGCTGGCGCGGCGTGATGATGTGGCGCGGCACGACCTGGGCGCCGCCCTTCCTGGACGGCCGCACCATGGTGCAGGCCGGCCACAGCCGGGCCAAGTTCGTCGTCTACCCCATCACGGCGCCGCGGGCCGACGGCCTGCAGCTCATCAACTGGATTGCCGACCGCCGCATGCGCGAGCCCTCGCCCGGCCTCACCGCGCCCGACCGCGCCGACTGGAGCCGCCCCGGCCGGCTGGACGACCTGCTGCCCACCTTCGGCGCGTGGCGCTTCGACTGGCTGGACGTGCCCGGCCTCATCACGCGCGCCGAGCAGATGCTGGAGTGGCCCATGGTGGACCGCGACCCGCTGCCACGCTGGCGGCTGGGACCCAGCACGCTGCTGGGCGACGCGGCGCACCCGATGGTGCCCATCGGCTCCAACGGCGCGACGCAGGCCATCATGGACGCGCAGGCGCTGGCCGCCGCGCTCGCCAGCCATGCCGACCTGGACGCCGCACTGGCCGCCTACGAGGACGAGCGCCGGCCGCTGTGCGCCCGCATCGTGCAGATGAACCGCCGCGAGGGACTGGACGCCATCCTGGACCGCGTGGAGGCACTGGCGCCGGGCGGCTTCGAGCGCTTGAGCGACGTCATCGACCCGGCCGAAGTGGCGGCCGAGATCAACGCCTACAAGGCCGCCGCAGGCCACCGCACGCACCCGACTTGATCGCGCCAGGGCCCGCGACGATCATCGCGGCCCATGTCGCCCCACCAGCTCGGCCGCTCCGTCCCGCCGCACGAACGTCATCCCGTCGCCTGGTACCAGCCCGACGTGCTGTGGACCGCCGCGCGGCAGGTGCTGTCGTCGCTGGACCAACTGCGCAACCGCGACGGCCGCGAGAGCCAGCCGACGCCGATGAAGGTCATCGACCGCAGTCTGCCCGAGGCCGACGGCGCACACGCGGGCGAATGCTGGTTCGACTTCATCGCCGATACCGGCGACGGCGGCAACGCCTGCTACGCGGTCGCCAGCGCGGCGCTGGCCGACGAGCTGCGGCTGGACGGCCAGACGCTGCCGCGCGGCCAGTTGCTGCTGTTCGGCGGCGACCTGGCCTACCCCGCCGCCAGCACCAACGACTACCGCCATCGCTTCGTCGAGATGTTCGAGGCCGTGCGCAACAGCCACGAGCCCACGCTCGTGCGCGGCCGGCGGCTGACGCTGGCGGCCATCCCGCAAAACCATGACTGGATGGACTCGGCGTCCACCTTCAGCCGCTACTTCACGCGGCGCAACGACTCGTCCCCGCTGCTGGGCGCCCGCATCCCGCAGCGGCAGACCTATTTCTGCGTCAGGCTGCCCGGCGGCTGGTGGGCGCTGGGGCTGGACTTCGCGCTGGATCACGACATCGACCGCGACCAGTACGAGCAGTTCGAGGCGCTGCTCAGCGAGCGCGGCCTCGTCACCGACGACGGCCACGAGTACCACATCGGCGCTGAAGACCGCGTGCTGCTGGTCTACCCCGAGCCCTACTGGACGCGGCCCATCGGCGACGGCGCCGACGAGAGCCACCCCAAGCGCTACCAGAAGCTGGAAGGCCTGCTGCGCGGCCGCGTGAAGCTGCGGCTGGCCGGCGACCTGCACCACTACCTGCGCTGGGAATCGGCCACTTGGGGGCGGCTGGTGGTGTGCGGCACTGGCGGCGCGTTCACACACCCGACGCACACCAAGCCCACGACGCGGCCGGTGCGGCTGCAGGAATTCGACACGCGCGACTGCATCCCGCCCGAGCCGCCCACGTCGCTGCCGGCGCTGGCCATCGGCCTGACCGAGAGGCGGCACGCGGGCAGCGAGTTCGAGCGGGTGGAGGCCACGGCCTATCCGGACCTGGCCATGTCGCGTGCCGGCTGCAAGGGCAACCTGTGGGCGCTGTTCCGGCGCAACGCCAGCGGCTGGGGCGGCAACATCTGGTTCGCAGCGCTGCTGGGCGCGCTGTACTGCTTCAACGCCTACCTGAACTCCACGCCGTTCACGCGCTCCTTCGTGCCCGATGGGTTCAAGCCGCTGTGGGATTTCCAAACCGGCGAGTACGGCCTGGCGATGGCGTTGTGGTTCAAGGCCATGGTGTTCAGCCCGGCGGGCCTGCTGATCAATGCGCTGATGATGTTCGGCTGCATGGTCATGGGCCGCGAGGCCGTGGACGAGCTGCCGCCCACCGCCGGCCGTCAATGGCGCTGGGGCGCGACATGGGGGCTGGGCTTCGTGCACGCGGTGGCGCATGTGGCGGTCATCTTCAACCTGACCTTCTGGCTGCACCAGTGGGTGGGCCAGTGGGGCAGCATCCCCAACCGGGACACGCTGCCCGGGCTGGCGGCCCACGCCGGCATCGTGGGCCTGGGCGTGTTCTGCGGCGGCGCGCTGCTGGGCGCGCTGATCTTCGGCGGCTATCTGGCGTTGATGTCGCGCCTGGGGCTGCTGACCAACAACGGCTATTCGGCGCTGGACGGCCAGGACCACAAGGGTTTCTTGCGCTTTCGCATCGACGCGAAGGGCGAACTGACGGCATGGTTCATTGCGCTGGACCGGGTGCCACGGAAGTGGAAGCGCAATGACAAGGCGGGGCCGGTGTGGGTGGCGGACGATGGGGAGGCGTCGGCGCCGAGGGTGCATGACAGGTTCGGTCTTTGAACGGCGGGTCTGCCGCAGAATCGCTGTGGGTGACTGGCATCATCCGCACGCGCCTGAAGAAGTGCCCCGACAACTCAAGAGAAGTGACCAAGAAGCGCAAAAAGCGAAGGCCGAGCAAGCTGTTCACCTTGAGCAAGAAGCTGGAAGCGTTGAGGCACGCCATCAGCACGGCGGTCTCAGACAAGGCAAATAGCAGTTTTGCCAATCAGATCATCGCTACGGAACTCCAGATTCAGATCGAGAAGACTCACAGACTGTCCGGGTTCAACAGAATGAGTCGTCAGGAGATCCTGTCGGGCGTCACTCCAGGGCTCGGAAAGAGGGCCTGAGCGTGGTCGAGCACGCTGCCCGGCGCTCAACTGCGGAGCGGCGCAACATAGCCATTCATTCAACCCGACCAGCTGCAGAAGGTTCCGGTTAGTTCGAGCGTTGGTCGACGCCCATCTCCGCCGCAATCAACCTCACCGGCGCATTGCCGTAGCTCAGGAACTTCTCATGGAAGGCCTTGATCCCGAACCCCGGCCTCGCCTTCAGCTGCTCCCGCAACGCATGGATCTCGCTGAAGCCCGAGAAATAACTCGTCAGCTGCACCGACGTGAGCTGCACGCGCCGCCACTTCTCGGCCGCCTCGCGCTCGGTCTGGAAGGCCTGGCGGGTCAGCAGGTCCATCGCGTCCTTCTCGCCCATGCCCAGCACGTGCACGCTGTAGTCCAGGATGGTGTTGGTGACCGAGCGCAAATGCCACTTGCCCCACATCAGCGTCATCTCGGGTGAGGCGCCGTAGCCGCTCTCCAGCATCATCAGCTCGCCATAGACGGCCCAGCCCTCCACCATGGAGCCGCTGCCGAACAGCGCCTTGACCTTGCTGGGCACGCGGTTGGCGTAGACGAGCTGCGTGTAGTGGCCCGGGATGGCCTCGTGGATGTTGAGGATCTGCAGGATCCAGTGGTTGTACTCGCGCAGCGTGCTCTCGGCCTGCTCGGGCGTCAGCTCGTCCAGCGGCGTGACGTTGTAGTAGGTGCTGTCCTGCGGCCGGTAGGGGCCGGGCGCCTCGATGCTGGCGCCGGCCACGCCGCGCTGGTAGACCGGCGTCTCGCGCACGGCCAGAGGCTTGGCTGGGTCCTGGGTCAGCAGGTCCTTGTCGCGCACCCAGGCTTCGAGCTGCGGGATCTGCGCACGGATCTCGTCGACGAACTTCTCGCGGGCAACATGCTTGTCGCTGAGCTTGGCAATGACGCGGCCGATCAGCACGAAGCGGTCGTCAGGCGCGACCTCGTCGCCGATGACGGTGGGCCACAGCGCGGTGGCCTGCGCCTGCATGCTGGCCAGCACGGCCTCGCGGCGCGCCAGCGCCAGCTCGTAGGTCGCGCGCGCGCTGCGTGCGGACTGGATGTCGTGCCGGAACTTGGTCTCGTACAGCGCGGCGCCCAGCCGCCAGGGCCGCTTGGCGGTGGGCAGCAGTTGCTTCAGGTGCGCCTGCCAACCGGCCACGGCGGCGCGGGCCTTCTGCAGGTCGGGCTGCATCAGCGCGCCCAGGCCTTGCTGCTGCGCATGGGACTCCAGGTCCTCCAGCACCGCCAGCACGCCCGGCGCCTGCTGCAGCGCCAGCTCGGTGTGCTCGCGCGTGACACCAGCGAGGCTCTGGCGCGCCGCAGCGTAGAACGCAGGCAGCCACCGGATGCGCGCATGCAGCGCCTGCACGCGCTGCTGCGCGGGGGCCCAGTCGGTGTTCAGCGCCAGGTCGATGGGTGCGGCCGGGTTGTGCTCGGCCGGGTTCCAGGCCCACTCGCGCAGCGTGTCCAGCCGCCACAGGTCGCTCTCCAGCTTGGCGACGAGCATGGCGCGGTCCATGCGCTGCGCGGTGTCCAGGCCGGCCTCGGCAACGGCCTGGAAGCGCTTCAGCCAGGCGGCGAGGAAGCGGCGCATGGCGGCGCGCTGGGATGGGCTGGGCAGACGCTGGCGATCGGCGAACTCGAAGCGGCCGGCCATCACGGCAGCGTCGGGGTCTTGCTGCCACAGCGCTTCGAGGAAGGCGTCGGCCATCGCGTCGAAGGAGCGCCCGGCGGCCAGCGCCGGCACCGCGGCAACGGCCATGCCCGTGGCCATGAAGTCGCGCCGCTTCACAGCGCGGCTTCCAGCGCGTCGATGAACATCTTCGCCACGTCAAAACCCGCCTGGTCGGTGATCTCCTGGAAGCAGGTCGGGCTGGTCACGTTGATCTCGGTGATGTTCTCGCCGATGACATCCAGACCCACCAGCAGCAGGCCGCGCGCGGCGAGGATGGGGCCGATGGCCTCGGCGATCTCGCGGTCGCGCGTGCTCAGCGGCCGGGCCACGCCCTTGCCGCCGGCCGCGAGATTGCCGCGCACCTCGCCACCCTGCGGAATGCGCGCCAGGCAGTGCGGCACCGGCTTGCCGCCGATGATGAGGATGCGCTTGTCGCCCTCGCTGATCGCCGGGATGAAGCGCTGCACCATCACGGTCTGCGTGCCGTCCTTGTTCAGCGTCTCGATGATGCTGCCCAGGTTCAGGCCGTTGTCCTTGACGCGGAAGATGCCCATGCCGCCCATGCCATCCAGCGGCTTCAGGATGATGTCGCGCTGCTCGGCGTGGAAGGCGCGGATCTCGGCCGGGTCGCGCGTGATCAGCGTGGGCGAGATGAACTCGGGGAACTCCATGATCGCGAGCTTCTCGGGGTGCTCGCGCAGCGCGCTGGCCTTGTTGAAGACCCGGGCGCCCTCGCGCTCGGCCTGGCTCAGCAGGTGGGTGGCGTAGAAGAACTCGCTGTCGAAGGGCGGGTCCTTGCGCATCAGCACGGCGTCCACGTCGGCCAGCGCCACGTCGGCGGTGGCGTCCTGCGTGAACCAGTCGTGCGCGTCACCGGTCAGCGTGATGTGGCGTGCGCCGCGCGCCGTCACGCGGCCGCCGCGCTGCCACACCAGTTCGCGGGTCTCGCAGTGCAGGATGCTGTGGCCGCGCTTCGCGGCCTCGCGCATCATCGCGAAGGTGGAGTCCTTGTAGGTCTTGAACGTATCCAGCGGATCGGCAACGAACAGCAGCTTCATGGTCGGGTGGGGCAAGTGAATCGAGCCAGTGTTGCACAGCGCGCTTGGCCGCGCCCGCCTAGGGGCGAGCCCTTCGCCAGCCTGCCACCACCGTCGCGATGCCGCCGGCCACCACGCCCCAGAAAGCCGCGCCGATACCGAAGGCGCTGAAACCGGACAGGCACACCAGGAAGGTCAGGATGGCCGCGTCGCGGTGGGCCTCGTCCCTCAGCGCCGCGGCCATCGCACCGCCGATGGTGCCCAGCAGCGCCAGGCCCGCGATGGCCATGACCAGCTCGCGCGGAAAGGCGGCCAGCAGCATCGCCACGGCACCGCCGGCCAGGCCCAGCAGCACGTAGAACAGGCCGGCCGCGACGCTGGCCGTGTAGCGCCGCGCCGGGTCTTCATGCGCTTCACGGCCCATGCAGATGGCGGCGGTGATGGCGGCCAGGTTGAACGCATAGCCGCCGAAAGGCGCCAGCAGCGTGGTGGCCGCGCCGGTGACGGCGACGGAGGCGGACACCGGCGTCTGGAAGCCGTTGGCGCGTTGGGCCGCGACGCCGGGCAGGTTCTGCGACGCCATCGTGACGATGAACAGCGGCAGCGCCACGCCGACCAGCGCGTGCCAGCTGAACACCGGCGTGGTCCAGACCGGCAGTGCCAGCATCTGCGAGGTGTCCAGGCCGGTGAAGTTCAGCCGGCCCTCGCCCAGCGCGTAGGCCACGCCCACCCCCAGCACGCCAGGCACGGCGTAGCGCGGCCACAGGCGCCGGCCGAGCAGGTAGGCCGCCGCCATCGCCAGCACCAAACCCGGCGCGGTCTTCACGCTGCCCACGGCATCCAGCCCGAACTTGGCCAGCACGCCGGCCAGCAGCGCCGACGCTATGGATACCGGGATGCGGTCCATCAGCCGCTCGAACCAGCCGCTCCAGCCGGCCCAGGCGATGAGCAGGCCGCAGACGACGAAGGCGCCAATGGCCTCGGGCATGTTGAGGCCGGACGTCGACGCCAGCAGCGCCGCACCGGGCGTGGACCAGGCGGTCAGCACGGGCTGGCGCGTCCACAGGCTCAGGGCCAGGCTGGTCAGCCCCATGCCCAGCCCCAGCGCCCACAGCCACGAGGCGGTCTCGGCCGGCGTCGCGCCTAACGCGATGGTGGCCTGGAAGATGATGGCCACGGAGCTGGTGTAGCCCACCAGCACGGCGACGAAACCGGCGACGAGGGTGGAGGGAGAGAAGTCTTGGAACAGGCGCGGCATCGGGCCAGCATAGCCACTGGACCGAAGCGCTGCAGAATGCGCGGCAAGAGAACCTGGGAGAACAATCGCCATGCACAAGGCATCGCAAATGGTCGCGGGGCTTTGCCTGGCGCTGCCAGGTATCTCAGCCCAGGCGGCAGCCATCGGCACGGGGCCGTTCGGGATCGCTCCCCTGATCGCGGGCATCGTGCGGCCCGGCGAGGCGGAAGAGGTCAGGGCCGACCTGGCGGAGTCCTTGAAGAAGCCGATCACCGTTGACATCGACCCGCGCAGCCATCCCATTGAGGTGATGAAGATCGGTCTGTGGATGCGCGAGCGTCAGCCCGCGCTGATGCTCAAGGGCAGTTGCGTCGGCAGCTGTGCCCTGTCCATCCTGCTGGCCGGCAAGCTCCAGGGCATCAAGCCGGGCACGGTGATCGCGTTCGGCGGCACGACGGCCCTGCCGGCCCGCATCAAGGATCAGATCGATGCCGGCGAGTTTTTCAGCGATGACGATGATCGCAGCCGCCGGTCGCGCGCGAGCTTCCTGAAGTCGTTCGAGACGCCGATCCGGCAATCGCTGGAACTGCGCGAGCTGCTGGCCCAACAGGTGCCGCTGCCGGCGCCGGTGCGCAGCTTCATCGACACATTGACCCAATGGCGCGTGGAGCGCCTGTTCTTCATCGACGACCAGGCCACTTTCTCGCTGGCCTCGGTCAGGCATGCCTGTCAGTGGTGGGTGCCGGACACGCAAGGCCTGCGGCAGTTGGGGCTGGACGTGCCGGGTTATCAGCCCGTCGACCGCACCAGGGCTGCCAAGCTGCTGAAGGTCCCCGAAGGCTTCATCTACATCGGCCCCGCGCTCGACGCGTTACCCGAGCAGCCGCTGTGCGAGGGCATGAAGGGGGGCTTCCACCTCCCGCCGCTGCCCTGATCCGGCACCAGCGTCGAGGGCCGCCCCCGTTCTCTCCAGAAGCTGCACAAAGCAGCAACATGGCCGTGACCAGAATGCGCGGCCGATTGCCCAGGGAGACCACGCACCATGCGCAAGACATCGCGAACCGTTGCCGGGCTGTGCCTGGCTCTGCTGAGTGCGGCTGCGCAGGCCGCCGCCATTGGCTCGGGCCTGTTCGGCACCCGCCCGCACATCCTGGGCATCGTGGCGCCCGGCGATCTGGAGGAGGTCCAGGCCGACCTGGCCGGGCCGCTGCGATCGCCTCTGTCCATCGACATCCACCCGCTCAGCGACCCCATCGAGGTGGCCAGGATCGCGCTATGGCTGCGTGAGCGCCAGCCGCCGCTGACGCTCACGCTGAAAGGCAGTTGCGTGGGCAGTTGCGCCCGCTCCCTACTGCTCGCCGGCCAGGTGCAGACCATCCAGCCGGGCACGGTGATCGCCTTCGGCGGCGTGACAGGCGTGCTGGCGACGCTCAAGGACCAGATCGATGCCGGCAAGTTCTTCACCGATGACGACGAGCGCGGCCGCCAGTCGCGCGAGGCCTTCCTGAAATCATTCGACAAGTCCATCCAGCGATCGCAGACCTTGCGCGACCTGACGACGCAGCAGGCGCCTTTGCCGCCCATGGCGCAGAGCTTCATCGACCGCCTGCTGGGCGGCTGGCGCGTGGACCGGCTGTCCTTCATCGACGATGAGGCGAAGTACTCCGTGGCGACGGGGCAGCACCGCTGCATGTGGTGGGTGCCCGATGCCGAGGGCCTGCGGCAGCTGGGGCTGGACGTGCCGGGCTACCAGCCGGTCGATCGCGCCGTGGCCGCCGAGTTGCTGAAGCTGCCCGAGAGCTTTGTCTATGTCGGCCCGGCGCTGGACACGCTGCCCGAGCAGCCGCTGTGCAAGGGCCAGAAGGGCTTCACCTTCCCGCCACGACCCTGAGCGCTTGAGCGTCTTTCATCCACGCTGGCGCACGCAGGCCAGCAGCAGCGCCCCTGCCGCCAGCACGGCCACGCCGACGACGGCGCCGGCCTTCACGTAGACCAGGCTGGCCCACAGCAGCCAGGCGCTGCAGGCGCTGAACAACAGCGGCAGCCACGGGTACAGCGGCACGCGGAACGGCCGCGGCGCGTCGGGCTCGCGCCGGCGCAGCACGATGACGGCGGCGCCGCTGAGCGTCAGGAAGGCCCAGTAGACGGGCGACAGGTAGTCCACCATGGTCGAGAAGCCGCCGCGCGTCAGCGCGCCGAAGGCGACCAGCAGCAAGGCCACGGCCGAGGTGGCGACGACGGCCGCGCTGGGCGTGCCGCGCTGCGCGTTCCAGCGCGCCAGCCGCCACTCGGCGGCGAGGTCGCGCGCCGCGGCGTAGGTGGTGCGCGGGCCGGCGATGAGGATGGCGTTCATCACCGACAGCGCGGTCAGCGTGACCACGCCCACCATCAACAGCTCGGCACCGCGCCCCCAGACGACGCGCATCAGCTGCGCGGCCGGCGCGTCGCTGGCCGCCAGGCCAGGCAGGCCCAGCACGCGAACATAGGCCCAGTTGGCCAGCAGGTACAAGGCCATGACGAGGGCCAGTCCCAACAACAGCGCGCGCTGGATGCCACGGCGCTCATCGCGCATCTCGGCGGACAGCGTGGCCGCGTCGCTCCAGCCGCCGTAGGCCAGGAACACGAACACCATGGCCGTGCCCCAGTCGGCCTCCGGCGTGGCGGCGCCCACCGTGGCCGGCGGCAGGCCGGCCGCCTGTTGCGCCGCGGCGCCACCGCCCAGCAGCAGCAGGCCCGCGATGACCAGCGCCATCAGCCCGAGCTGCGTGCCCAGACCCACGTGCACGCCGGCCAGGTTCAATACCGTCAGCACGATGATGAGCCCCGCCGCCAGCCAGGCGCTGGCGTGCGGGCCCAGGTCCACGACCTGGGCCAGGTAGTCGCCGAACACGAAGCCCAGCAGCGCCATGGAGCCGGTATGGATGACGGCGAAGCGCGACCACGCGAACAGCCAGCCCAGCCGCGGGCCGTAGGCGCGGCGCAGGAAGTGGTAGTCGCCGCCGGCATCGGGGAAGGCCGCGGCCAGCTCGGCAAAGCACAGCGCGCCGACCAGGCTCAGCACACCACCCAGCGCCCAGGCCAGGTACAGCTGCCAGGCCTCGGGCAGCGACTGCGCCACCATGGGCGAGGTCTTGAAGATGCCGGCACCGACGACCATGCCCACGCACAGCGCGGTGGCGTGGCGGGAAAGCAGCCGCCGCTCGGGCGTGGCGTTTGTCATGGCCCGCGATGCTAGGGCCTGTTAACACTGCGGCAGCAGGCCCCAGGCCCCACCACTGCGGCCGGCGCTGACAGACGCTTCCTCAAGCGGCTGCCGCGGAACCGGCTTGGCCGGGCCGCTGGCTGCGCCCCCTTGAGGGGGCCGGCGAAGCCGGTAGGGGGTGGTCTAAATCTCTACCTTGGAGCCCAACTCCACGATGCGGTTGGTCGGCAGGTGCAGGAAGTCCGCTGCCGCGGCCGCGTTGCGGTGCATGCTGGCGAACAGCTTCTCGCGCCACAGCGCCATGCCCGAACCGATGGTCGGGATGATGATGTCGCGACTCAGGAAGTAGCTGGTTTCCATCTCCTCCAGCTGCACGCCCTGCTTCTTCAGCAGCCCCAGCGCCTCGGGCACGTCGGGCTCGTTCTTGAAGCCGAAGTGCAGCGCCACCTGCCAGCAGTTGTTGCCCAGCGCCTCGACCTCGCAGCGCGCCTTCGGGTCGACGAAGGGCACCTCGTGGTGCTTCACGGTGACGAAGATGTTCTGCTCGTGCAGCACCTTGTTGTGCTTGAGGTTGTGCAGCAGCGCATTGGGCGTGGAGCCCTTCTCGGCCGACAGGAACACGGCCGTGCCGGACACGCGCGTGGGCGGGTTGATGAACACGGCCTCCAGGAAGGCGGTCAGCTCGATGGCGTCCTCGCGCAGCTTGGCCGACAGCAGCCGGCGGCCCTGCTTCCAGGTCAGCATCAGCGTGAACACGCAGACGCCGATCAGCAGCGGGAACCAGCCGCCGTGCAGCAGCTTCAGCAGGTTGGACGCGAGGAAGGTCACGTCGATGACGAAGAAGATGCCGGTGGCGGCGACGCACAGCGCCAGCGGGTACTTCCAGCCGTGGCGGATGACGAAGAAGGTCATCACCGTGGTGATGGTCATGTCGATGGTGACGGCCACGCCGTAGGCGCCGGCCAGCTTGCTGGACGAGCCGAAGAACGCCACCGCCAGCACCACCAGCGCGAACAGGCTCCAGTTGATGAAGGGCACGTAGATCTGGCCGGTGTCGCGCACGCTGGTGTGCAGGATGCGCAGCCGCGGCATGATGCCCAGCTGGATGGCCTGCTTGGTGACGGAGAAGGCGGCCGTGATCAGCGCCTGCGACGCGACCGTGGCGGCCGCGGTGGCGAGCAGGAACAGCGGGATCTCGGCCCAGTCCGGCGCCAGCAGGTAGAACGGGTTCTTGATGGCGGTGGGGTCATCCAGCAGCATGGCGCCCTGGCCGAAGTAGTTGATGACCAGCGCCGGCATGACGATGCCGTACCAGGCGATGCGGATGGGCTTCTTGCCGAAGTGGCCCAGGTCGGCGTACAGCGCCTCGCCGCCGGTGACCACCAGCACAACGGCACCCAGGGCGACGAAGGCCACCCACTTGTATTCCAGGCAGAAGTTCAGCGCATAGACCGGGTTGACGGCCGCCAGCACGCGCGGGTTGTCCAGCACATGGGGCAGGCCCAGCGCGGCGAGGCTGAGGAACCACAGCAGCATCACCGGCCCGAAGGCCTTGCCGATGCCGCCAGTGCCGAAGCGCTGCACGGCGAACAGGCCGGCCAGCACCAGCAGCGTCAGCGGCAGCACGGCGTCGTGGTACTGCGGCGCATAGACCTCGATGCCCTCCATCGCGCCCAGCACGGTCATGGCCGGCGTGATGACGGCGTCGCCGAAGAAGATGGCCGTGCCGAACAGGCCGATCAACAGCAGGCCGCGACGCAGCCGGGGCTTGTCGTTCACCGCGTTGGTGGCCAGCGCCAGCATGGCGATGAGGCCGCCCTCGCCGTTGTTGTCGGCGCGCAGGATCAGCAGCACGTACTTGATGGAGACGACCACCGTCATCGTCCAGAACAGCAGCGACAGCACGCCCAGGATGTTGTCCGGCGTCGTGGCGACGTGGCCACCGTGGAAGACCTCTTTCAGCGCATACAGCGGGCTGGTGCCGATGTCGCCGTAGACGACGCCGAGTGCGCCGAGGGTCAGACCCGCCATCGCCGTGGGGCTGCGGGCCGCTTGAGAAGAACTCACAAGGTGAGGCCACCGGCTTGGGGTGGCGTTTGTTCGAAAGTGGGCATTCTGCGCCCGGTTTTGGGTTCTTGTGCAGCGCAACAAACCCGCAAGACAGAGGCTTGACGCCCCTGGAACCTAGGCGTAGTGCCGGCTCAGGCGGCTTCCTCGGCCTCGGACTGCGGGTCGGTCGCTTCCAGCTCGTAGCTGGCCGCCAGCATGGCCAGCCGGCCGATGACGCCGTACATGTAGAAGCGGTTGGGCGCGCTGACGCCCGGCTTCTCGCCCGGGCGCGGCAGCTGCAGCGACTCGGCGAAGGCCAGCGGCACATAGCTGGCGCCGGGGGCGTTGAGGTTCTCGTCGATGCCGCGGTTGGCGTGCACGCGGTAGTAACCGCCCACCACGTAGCGGTCCATCATGTAGACCACCGGCTCGGCGACGGCCTCGTGCACGCGCTCGTGCGTGGGCACGCCCTCCTGCACGATGACCTGCTGGCCCAGGTTCTCGGGCAGCGTGGAAGCCAGCTTCTCGATGTCCTTGGCGTCGCGCACGGTCATCACGCCGCGGCCGTAGCTGCCCACGTCGCTCTTGACGATGACGAAGGGCTTCTCGTTGATGCCGTATTCCTTGTACTTGCGGCGCACCTTGGTCAGCTGGGCGTCGGCGGCGGTCTGCAGCGCCTCCAGGCCCTTGGCGCCGTGCAGGTCCACGCTGGTGGACATGGGCGTGATCAGCCAGGGGTCCATGCCCAGCAGCTTGCCGAAGCGCTTGGCCACTTCCTCGTAGGCGCGGAAGTGCTGGCTCTTGCGCCGCACGCTCCAGCCCGCGTGCAGCGGCGGCAGCAGGTATTGCTCGTGCAGGCCCATCAGCTGCGGCGGCGTGCCGGTGGCGAGGTCGCTGTTGAGCAGGATGGTGCAGGGGTCGAAGCCCTTCAGCGTCAGCCGCCCGCGCTTGCGCACCAGCGGCTCGATGAGCAGGTTGCCGCCATTGGCCAGGCGCAGCTCCTCGGGCTCGGTCTGGGCCGGGTCCAGCGCGCCCAGGCGCACGTTCAGGCCGGCCTGCGTGAAGATGCGCACCAGCGTGGCGAGGTGGTCCAGGTAGAAGCTGCAGCGCACGCCCGGCTCGGGGATGAGCAGCAGGTTGCGCGCCTCGGGGCAGATCTTCTCGATGGCCGCCATGGCCGCCTGCACGGCCTGGGGCAGCATGGCGTCGGTCAGGTGGTTGAAGCCGCTGGGGAACAGATTGGTGTCCACCGGCGCCAGCTTGAAGCCGGCGTTGCGCAGGTCCACCGACGCGTAGAACGTGGGCGTGTGCTCCATCCACTCCAGCCGGAACCAGCGCTCGGTGGCCGGCATGGATTCCAGGATGCGGGCCTCCAGCTCGTTGATGGGGCCGTTCAGGGCGGTGATGAGATGCGGAACCATGGCCGAATGATGTCAGATGGGGCGGTCGGGCCACTTGGGGGCGGCCGGGCGGATCACAAGACGCCGTCGCCGCAGCAGGTGCGCCCGCGCCCGGCGTGCTTGGCGCGGTAGAGCTGGTCGTCGGCGCGAGCGATGGCTGCCGCCAGCGATTCGCCCGGCTGCACCCGCACCGCGCCAGCACTGAAATCCACCTCGAAGCCCAGGCTGGCCTCGCAGCGGCGCCGCAGCGTCTGGTGCAGGCGCGAGTCCAGCCGGCCGAAGGCGGCGGGGTCGGCGTGGCGCAGCAGCAGGCAGAACTCCTCGCCGCCGTAGCGGCCCACCAGGTCGCTGGCACGCAGCTCGCCGCGCAGCACCTCGCCGGCCAGCTTCAGCACCTCGTCGCCCACCGGGTGGCCGCGCTGGTCGTTGATGCGCTTGAAGTGGTCCAGGTCCAGCATCAGCAGCACGGTGGCGTCGTCCGCCCGGCCCAGCGCCCGGCCGGCGCGGTTCATCCACTCGCGGCGGTTCAGCAGGCCGGTCAGCGGGTCCAGCGAGGCCAGCCGCACCAGCGCCTGCTCGGCAGCGTCGCGGTGCGCCAGCAGGAAACCCATGGTGCCCAGCACCAGGCTGGCGTTGAGCAGCATCAGGTGCGTCAGGTTCAGCGGGTGCGGCGCCGTGAAGCGCGGGTAGGCCTCGGGCCAGCCGAATGCCAGTACCGCACGCCCCAGCATCAGCAGCGCATTGGCCGCGGCGGCCACACCGCACAGCCAGCGCCAGCGCACGGTGCCCGCGCCGTTCAGCAACTGCCCGCTGGCCCACAGGATCTGCAGGCTGATGGTCAGGTTGGTGACGGCCGTCGCCAGCGGCTGGTCGGGGAGCACGGCCCAATGCGCGATGCCCAGCGCCAGCGGCACGGCCCACAGCCAGCGCCGCGGCACGGGCTGGCCCAGGAAGCGGCAGACCGTCAACAGCATGGCCGACGCCGACGCGCTGAGCACCATGACGCCCAGCGTCGCCAACAACACCGGCATCGCCTGCTTGGCCGCGATCAGCAGCCCGAAGCCCACCGCCTGCCCCAACAGCATGAACTGCCAGGCCTGCAGCCCGCTGCGTGCGCGGATGCCGACACCGACGGCGAGGGCCAGGCTCATCAGCAGTGCGTTGACCAGCACCGCGACGAGCAGCGTGATGACGTCCATGGCGGGCCAGCATAACGGCGGGCCTGAGCGCCCAAAGAAAAAGCCGCCCCGGAGGGCGGCTTGCCGTGAACAAGGACCGGCGGCGCCGGCCCTTCAGGGTCACTTGTGATACGCGGTTTCGCCGTGCGAGCTGATGTCCAGGCCTTCGCGCTCTTCCTCTTCCGTCACGCGCAGGCCGATGGTCAGGTCCACCAGCTTGAAGGCGATGATGGAGACCACGCCCGACCAGACGATGGTCAGCAGCACGGCCTTGGTCTGGGTCCAGACCTGGGCGGCGATGCTGTAGGCGTCCGGCGCGATCATGGCCACGGTGACCCAGTCGCCGACGGCGCTGGGGCCGCCCAGGTTGGGGCTGTTGAACACGCCGGTCAGGATGGCACCGACGATGCCACCCACGCCGTGGACGCCGAACACGTCCAGCGAGTCGTCCGCACCCAGCAGGCGCTTCAGGCCCGACACGCCCCACAGGCAGGCGAAGCCGGCGACGATGCCGATGACCAGCGCGCCACCGACGCCGACGTTGCCGGCGGCCGGGGTGATGGCCACGAGGCCGGCGACGGCACCCGAGGCGGCACCCAGCATGGAAGCCTTGCCCTTGAGCAGCGCTTCACCCACGCACCAGGCCAGCACGGCGGCGGCCGTGGCGGCGAAGGTGTTGATGAAGGCCAGCGCGGCGAAGCCGTTGGCTTCCAGCGCGGAGCCGGCGTTGAAGCCGAACCAGCCCACCCACAGCAGCGAGGCACCGACCATGGTCAGCGTCAGGCTGTGCGGCGTGAAGGCTTCCTTGCCGTAGCCGACGCGCTTGCCGACCATGTAGGCACCCACCAGACCGGCGACGGCGGCGTTGATGTGCACCACGGTGCCACCGGCGAAGTCCAGCGCGCCCCATTGCCAGATCAGGCCGGCCTTGGAGGTCATCTCGTCAGCGACGGCAGCCGTCGTGTAGGCGTCCGGGCCCGCCCAGAACCACACCATGTGGGCGATCGGCAGGTAGCTGAAGGTGAACCACAGCACCAGGAAGGCCATCACGGCCGAGAACTTGATGCGCTCGGCGAAGGCGCCGACGATCAGGCAGGCGGTGATGCCGGCGAAGGTCGCCTGGAACGCCGCGAACACGATCTCGTACATCGGCGTGGCCTTGCTGAAGGTCGCGCCCAGTGCGAAGGTGCCGGCGACGTTGTCCCAGATGCCCTTCATGAACAGCCGGTCCGTGCCGCCGATGAACTTGTTGCCCTCGGTGAACGCGAAGCTGTAGCCGTACAGGAACCACAGCACGACGATCAGCGAGAAGCCGACCATCACCTGCATCAGCACCGACAGCATGTTCTTGCTGCGCACCAGGCCGCCGTAGAACAGAGCGAGGCCGGGGATGGTCATCAGGATGACCAGCAGCGTGGACAGCATCATCCACGCGGTGTCGCCCTTGTTGGGCGTCGGGGCGGGCGCAGCGGCAGCGGCGGGTGCTTCGGCCGGGGCCGCAGCGGCGGGCGCCGAGGCGGCGTCAACCGCGACAGCGGCAGAAGCGGCCACGGCAGCAGGCGCCGAGGCCGCCTCCTGTGCCCAGGCGGCGGGCGCGAGCAGGCCGGCGGCGAGCGCGAGGCCGGCGAGGAGTTTCTTCATTTGAGTGCTCTCCAACAGGTTGTTATGGACGCGTCAGAGCGCGTCGTTGCCGGTTTCGCCGGTGCGGATGCGGACGACCTGATCCAGCGGCGACACGAAGATCTTGCCGTCGCCGATCTTGCCGGTGCGGGCAGAGGACTCGATGGCCTCGATGACGCGCTCGACGACGTCGTCGTTCACTGCCGCCTCGATCTTGACCTTGGGCAGGAAGTCCACGACGTACTCGGCACCGCGGTACAGCTCGGTGTGGCCCTTCTGGCGGCCGAAGCCCTTCACCTCGGTGACGGTCAGCCCCTGCACGCCGATGGCGCTCAGGGCCTCACGCACCTCGTCGAGCTTGAAGGGCTTGATGACGGCAGTGATCAATTTCATGTCCAGCTCCAGTGGGTTCTCAGAAGGTCTTCTTCAGGCCGATGACGAAGGTTGTCTTGCCCAGGAACTTGCCGTTGGCCGGGCTGGCGTAGAAGCTCTTGTCGGCGTCCGTGCCGACGACGGCGCCGCTCAGCACCAGGCCGGAGAAGTCCTTGGCCAGCGTCAGCGAGTAGTCGGTGTACGACGCCGCGGCGTTGTGCTTGACGGTCTGGTGGCCCACGTGCGGGCTCAGCGTCATGCCGTCGCCCAGGTCGAAGTTGGCCGACACGTCGAAATAGCCGCTGCCCTTGCTGTCGGGCACGCCGAACAGGTTGGTCGTGCTGTGCGAGTACTTGGCGGTCACAGGGCCGTAGGTCAGCGCGCCGTAGATCTCCAGCGTGTTGGCGCTGGTGGAGAGCTTGTTGCTGGGGTAGTAGTACTGCAGCAGGCCCACGTCCAGCGTCAGGCCGGAGGCGACTTCGCCCTTCCAGCCGCCGTAGGCGTCGATTTCAACCTTGGAGTCGCCGCCCGCGTCCTTGATCCACTTGATCGTGGAAGCCCAGGTGCCGATGTAGAAGCCGTTCGGCAGCGCGTAGTCGATGCCGCCTTGCAGGGCCGGCTTCAGGCGCGTCTGACCGATACCGCGGTAGCGGTATTCGCTGACGGCGCTGACGTTGAACGACAGCGGATCCGGCTCATCAGCAGCGAAGGCCGGAAGCGCGGTGGTCAGCGCCAGAACGAGCAGCGAAGGGGAAAACTTCATGGCGGGGCTCCTGTTTCAAGTTGGGGGGAGGTAGTCCGGCGGTTCATTGCAGCTTCCGTGCCAACTGTCACAGCGCGACAGGCCGCACGAATCTGGATCGCACGCACCCAAAGAACAGGCGCAAGCACCAATTGAGTTCGCTGCACCCATTTTGCGCACCAACAAGGTGTGTTTGGCCGATGGCGAAGCCCCACCGCCGGCGGGCGGGCCTGCACGCTGGCCCGGCAACGTCCGCCGGCGCACTATGCTGCGCCCCAACCCGCGCTGCCGACTCCCCCCCATGTCCCTCGCCACGGTCCAATCCCGCGCCCTCGACGGCCTCGCCGCCGCGCCGGTCACCGTGGAGGTGCACCTGGCCAACGGCCTGCCGTCGTTCACGGTCGTGGGGCTGGCGGACACCGAGGTCAAGGAGGCCCGCGAGCGTGTGCGCGCGGCGCTGGCCAACAGCGGGCTGGGTTTTCCGGCCAACAAGAGAATTACCGTGAACCTCGCGCCGGCCGACCTGCCCAAGGAGGGCGGCCGCTTCGACCTGCCCATGGCGCTGGGCCTGCTGGCCGCCAACGGCCAGATCGACGCGGCGCGGCTCGCGCGCTTCGAGTGCGCCGGCGAGCTGTCGCTGGCGGGCGAACTGCGCCCCGTGCGCGGCGCGCTGGCGATGGCGCTGGCCTTGCGCCAGGCCGCTGCGGAGCGGGAACTGCTGCTGCCCGAGGCCAGCGCCGCCGAGGCCGCGCTGGTCGATGGCTTGGTGGTGCGGCAGGCGCGGCATCTGCTGGACGTGGTGGCCGCCTTGCAGCCCGAGGGCGAGGCCTTGCCGCGCGCCGCTGCGCTGCCGCGCGAACGGGCGCTCGGCCTGCCCGATCTGGCCGACATCAAGGGCCAGGCCGCGCCCAAGCGGGCGCTGGAGATCGCCGCGGCCGGCGGCCACAGCCTGCTGATGGTGGGGCCGCCCGGCACCGGCAAGTCCATGCTGGCGCAACGCCTGGCCGGCCTGCTGCCGCCGCTGGACGACGAGGCCGCGCTGGAGTCCGCGGCCGTGCTGAGCCTGGCCGGCCAGTTCGACGTCGCCCGCTGGGGACAGCGGCCGGTGCGCGCGCCGCACCACTCGGCGTCCAGCGTGGCGCTGGTGGGCGGTGGCTCGCCGCCGCGGCCGGGCGAGATCTCGCTCGCCCAGCATGGCGTCTTGTTTTTGGATGAGCTGCCGGAGTTCCCGCGCGCGGCGCTGGAGGCGCTGCGCGAGCCGCTGGAGACCGGCCGCATCCTGATCTCGCGCGCTGCGCGGCAGGCCGAGTTCCCGGCGCGCTTCCAGCTGGTGGCGGCGATGAACCCCTGCCCCTGCGGCCATCTCGGCAATCCGCTGAAGGCCTGCCGCTGCTCGCCAGACCAGGTGGCGCGCTACCAGGGCCGGCTCAGCGGCCCCTTTCTGGACCGGCTGGACCTGCTCATCGAGGTGCCCGTGATCCCGCCGCGCGAGCTGCAGGACCTGGCCCCCGGCGAGCCCAGCGCCGTCGTCGCCGAACGCGTCATTGCGGCACGCACCCGCGCCATGTCACGGCAAGGCTGCGCGAACGCACAGCTGCAGGCCCAGGATCTGGGCTCGCACGCCGTGCTGGAACCCGCCGCGAAGGCGCTGCTGGAGCGCTCGGCCGAGAAGCTGGGCTGGTCGGCGCGCAGCTTCCACCGCGTGCTGCGCGTGGCCCGCACGGTGGCGGACCTGGGCAGCACCGAACTGATCGGGGCAACCCACGTGGCCGAGGCCATCCAGTTGCGCCGGGGTCTGCCCGGCGCCGCTTAGACACGCACGAAGCCGCCCTCGGTCAGGCGCACCTCGTCGCCGACGCGCAGGCCCGGATCGGCGCTGCGCTCGAAACGGCGCGTGCGGCCGTCGCGCTCCTGCACCTGCACGACCCAGACGGTGGTGCTCTTCTGGTTTTTCTCGATCTCGTTGCCGGCGTAGCCACCGCCCACGGCGCCGGCCACGGTGGCCAGCTTCTTGCCGTTGCCGCCGCCGACCATGTTGCCCAGCAGGCCGCCCACGACGGCGCCGCCCACGGCGCCCACGCCACTGGCCTGGCCACGGCGGCTCTCGGTGTGCACGTCGGTCACGCGGGCGCAGTTGTTGCACAGCGCCGCCTGGCGCTCGGCCACGGGTGCCGGGCGGGCCTCGCGCGGCGCTTCGGCGCGGGCCACGCGGGCGGGCGCAGTCTGCTGCGCCACCGGCAGGGGTTCGTCCGGCAGGGTGTCGGCCGACTGCGAGCGCCCCACGGCGTAGGCACCGCCAAGCAACGCGGCGACGATCGCGACGCCGGCAACGATCTGGGTGGACTTGACGCTAGAGGTGGACATGGAAGGCTCCGTCGTTGTTGTTGGACACCTCATGTTCACGCACCGGCCGGCCCGCCGCTTGTAGGACAAGCGGCTGACGGCGTGCCAGCGTCGTGCCCGACGCTGGCCGGGTCTCAGCCCAGCAGCGGCGCCAGCGCGCGGCGCGCGTCTTCCACGCTCAGGCCGCAGCGCGCGGCCCAGTCGGTCAGCTGGTCGTCGCCGATGCGGCCCACGTTGAAGTAGGCCGCGTCGGGGTGGGCCAGGTAGAAGCCGCTGACGCTGGCGGCCGGCGTCATGGCCATGCTGTCGGTCAGGCCCATGCCGATCTCGTCCGGCGCCAGCACCTTGAACAGGTCGCGCTTGGCGAGGTGGTCCGGGCAGGCCGGGTAACCGGGCGCGGGGCGGATGCCGCTGTATTCCTCGGCGACCAGTTGCTCGTTCGTCAGCGCCTCGTCCGCGGCATAGCCCCAGAACTCGCGGCGCACGCGTTCGTGCAGCCATTCGGCGGCGGCCTCGGCCAGGCGATCGGCCAGTGCCTTAAGCAGGATGGCGGAGTAGTCGTCGTGCTCGGCCAGGAACTGCGCTTCCTTCTTGTCCACGCCCAGGCCCGCCGTGACGGCGAACAGGCCGATGTGGTCGCCCTGTTCGGCGACGAAGTCGGCCAGGCAGCGGTTGGGACGCTTCACGCCTTCGACCACCGGCCGCTCCGACTGCATGCGCAGACCGTGCCAGGTCATGGGCGGCTCGCTGCGGATGGCGATGTCGTCGTCGTTGACGCGCGCGGCCGGGTACAGACCGAACACCGCGTGCGCCTGCAGCCAGCGACCGTCGATGATCTTCTTCAGCATGGCCTGCGCATCGGCGAAGACCTTGCGCGCCTCGGTGCCCACGACCTCGTCGTCGAGGATGGCCGGATACGGCCCGGCCAGGTCCCAGGTCTGGAAGTAGGGGCCCCAATCGATGTACTTGGCCAGCTCGGCCAGATCCAGGTTCTTAAGCACACGGCGGCCGGTGAACTTGGGCGCCGGCGGCACGCGGGCCAGGTCCAGCGGCGCGGCATTGGCGCGGGCCTGCGCCAGCGTCACCAGCGGCGTCTGCTTCTTGCTGGCGTGCAGCTGGCGGGTCTTCTCGATGTCGGCCCGCAGCTCGGCGATGTAGGCCGCGGCGCGTTCGTCGCTGAGCAGCTCGGAGCACACGCCCACGGCGCGCGAGGCGTCGGGCACGTAGACCACCGGACCCTCGTAATGCGGCGAGATCTTGACGGCGGTGTGCACGCGGCTGGTGGTCGCGCCGCCGATCAACAGCGGCATGTGGCGGCTGCTGAAGTACTCGTCGCGCTGCATCTCCGAGGCGACGTGCTGCATCTCCTCCAGGCTGGGCGTGATGAGGCCCGACAGGCCGATGATGTCGGCGCCCTCGTCCTTGGCCTTCTGCAGGATGTCCCGCGCCGGCACCATGACGCCCATGTTGACGACTTCGTAGTTGTTGCACTGCAGGACCACCGTGACGATGTTCTTGCCGATGTCGTGCACGTC
>CAMLKW010000008.1 GCA_946480605.1 uncultured Roseateles sp.
TGCGGGCCGGCGGGGAACTCGACCCACTTCACGCTGGCGCCCAGCGAGGCGAGCTTTTTCTCCAGCGAGCCGTTGGACTTCTGGTAGGTCAGCAGGCTGGCCGACTTTTGGAAACCGATGCGGAGCGTGGTCTGTGCCGACGCGTGGGCGCCGAAGGCGGCGATGACGAGGGGTGCGGTCCAGCGCAGCAGGGAACGGAAATTCATGGTGGGGGTCCTTCGAAAAGAGTCCCGGCGCTCGGTCGCACCCGATCAGCGCCACGGCGCCGGGACAAAGTCGCCGATCCCAGGACGGGTGGCGAGGAGACAAACGGTGGTAGGGCTGTTGGTGCTGTGACCAGCGTCAACAGCGGGTCAGCGGCTCGGTGGTGGCGGGCCGGCGCGGCGCCAGCGGCGCGACGGCGCGGTCCAGCCGCGCGACGAGGTCGGCGTCCGGTACGAAGCCGCCGGCTTCATGGCGTGGCAGCTGGGCGTCGGCGGCGAACACGGCGTCCAGCACGTGGCGGGCGCCCAGCGCCGACAGCACGGGCTTGAGCGCGTAGTCCAGCGCCAGCAGGTGGGCGGGGCTGCCGCCGGTGGCCAGCGGCAGCACGGTCTTGCCGCGCAGCGCGTCGGGGGGCAGCAGGTCCAGGAACAGCTTCAGCAGGCCCGAGTAGGCGGCCTTGTAGATGGGTGTGCCTATGACCACCATGTCGGCCTGGGCGACGGCGGCGACGGCCTGCGCGATGGCCGCGTCCTGCGTGTCGGCCACCACGAGGGCCGTGGCGGGCAGCTCGCGCACGCCGATGTGGCTGCTGCGCGAGGTGATGCCTTCGAGACGGGTCACGGCGAATTGGGTCAGCCACGCGGAGCGCGAGCGTTCGCTGGGACTTCCGGAGATGCTGAGGATGTGCATGGGGGAGCTGCGTCTGTTCAGGCTTCGCACGATAGGGAGCGGGGCTTGTGCGCGGAACGAAGGAAAGTGGCGATGCTTATGCGCGGCGCGTGGATTTAAGTTCCGGCGGATGGGGGTCGCCTTGTGTTGGGGAGGGCAGCACGGGCTGTCCGGACTTGAACACCCCACCCATCAGGAGTCCTGACCATGTTGAGCCTGCACACCAATGCCGCCGCCCTGTCCACCCAAGGTTCCCTGGGCCGCACGCAAACCGCCCTGTCGACCTCGATGACCCGCCTGGGCACGGGTCTGCGCGTCAACTCCGCCATGGACGACGCCGCCGGCCTGCAGATCGCCACGCGACTGAACGCGCAGACCCGCGGCATGGCCGTGGCCCAGCGCAACACGCAGAACGGCATCTCGATGCTGCAGACGGCCGAAGGCGCGCTGGACGAAGTCAGCAACATCGTGCTGCGCATGAAGGACCTGGCCACCGAAGGCGCCAACGGCACGGCCACGGCCGACGACCTGACCGCCATGAAGGCCGAGTTCGACGACCTGGCGCTGGAGCTGGAGAACATCACCACCAACACCAAGTTCGGCGGCCAGGCGCTGCTGGGCGCGACCGGCAAGCTGGGCGCCGGCACGGTGACCTTCCAGATCGGTTCGGACAAGGCCGAGAAGTACGACTTCAAGGCCGACACCGAAGTCAAGCAGGTGTCCACCGACATCACCGCGCTGAAGGGCAACGCCTTCGGCAGCAGCACCGACGCCAACGCTGCCATCGACCTGGCCAACACGGTGCTGAAGTCGGTCGGCGCGGCGCGCTCCAAGCTGGGCGCCGGCGCCAACCGCCTGGACCACGTCTACAACAACCTGCAGAACATGAACACCAACGTGTCGCAGGCCAAGGGCCGCATCACGGACGTGGACTACGCGACCGAGACGTCCAACATGACGACCAAGCAGATGCTGATGCAGGCCTCGTCGTCGATGCTCAAGCAGAGCAACAGCATGTCCGGCCTGGTCATGTCGCTGCTGCAGTAAGCGCACCGCAACGCCCGGGTCGACCGGGGCGTTCATGCAAAGCCAGGCCATGCCTGGCTTTTTTGTCTTTCAGCGGCGCATTTAAGTGCCTGCTCGTGGCGGTCGCCTTGTGTAGTTGACGGCAGCGAACACTGCCCGCCCTGCAGATCCCCGAAGCCCCCCACTTTTCAGGAATACCACCATGTTGAGCCTGCACACCAACGCCGCCGCGCTGTCCACCCAGGGTTCCCTGGGTCGCACGCAAACCGCCCTGTCGACCTCGATGACCCGCCTGGGCACGGGTCTGCGCGTCAACTCCGCCATGGACGACGCCGCCGGCCTGCAGATCGCCACGCGACTGAACGCGCAGACCCGCGGCATGGCCGTGGCCCAGCGCAACACGCAGAACGGCATCTCGATGCTGCAGACGGCCGAAGGCGCGCTGGACGAAGTCAGCAACATCGTGCTGCGCATGAAGGACCTGGCCACCGAAGGCGCCAACGGCACGGCCACGGCCGACGACCTGACCGCCATGAAGGCCGAGTTCGACGACCTGGCGCTGGAGCTGGAGAACATCACCACCAACACCAAGTTCGGCGGCCAGGCGCTGCTGGGCGCGACCGGCAAGCTGGGCGCCGGCACGGTGACCTTCCAGATCGGTTCGGACAAGGCCGAGAAGTACGACTTCAAGGCCGACACCGAAGTCAAGCAGGTGTCCACCGACATCACCGCGCTGAAGGGCAACGCCTTCGGCAGCAGCACCGACGCCAACGCTGCCATCGACCTGGCCAACACGGTGCTGAAGTCGGTCGGCGCGGCGCGCTCCAAGCTGGGCGCCGGCGCCAACCGCCTGGACCACGTCTACAACAACCTGCAGAACATGAACACCAACGTGTCGCAGGCCAAGGGCCGCATCACGGACGTGGACTACGCGACCGAGACGTCCAACATGACGACCAAGCAGATGCTGATGCAGGCCTCGTCGTCGATGCTGAAGCAGAGCAACAGCATGTCCGGCCTGGTCATGTCGCTGCTGCAGTAAGCACCGCCTTGCGGCCCCGAGGGGCCGCAACCAGGAAGCCAGGCCTTGCGCCTGGCTTTTTCGTTCTCAGAGCACCAAGGTGGTCAGCACGTCCAGGCGCAGCGCATTGCGCGCCTCCAGGTCGTCCATCACGGTCTTCATGAAGGCGGTGTTGTGCTCGATGTTGCGCACGACCACGTAGACCACGCGCACCACGTCGTCCACGCCGAAGTCCGCGCCGCGCTTGGCCGCCAGGCCCAGCACGAGGAACTTGATCAGCGCGAAGCGCACGGCCAGGTCCATGAACTCGCGCTCCAGATCGGCGATGCCGCGGCGCGGGAACAGCGACTTGGCGAGGTCGTTCAGCAGGTAGTTCTTCAGCAGCTGCGGGTGTGCCGCCTCCAGTGGCGCCCAGCGCTCGCGCGCGGCGGCCTCCAGGCGCTCGGGCGCGCCCGGCTGGTCCAGCTGCAGGCCGTCCTGCACGTCCTGGATCAGCGCGCGGAAGGAAGGCCTGCCGCGGTGCGCGTCCAGGTAGCGGCGCGTGGTGTCGAACAGCATGCTCAGCTGGGCCTCGCGCGGCACGGTGAGGCGGTCCAGCAGCATCGGCACCTGGGCCAGGTTGGCGGGGGCCAGGTAGTGCTCCAGGGCCTGGGCCAGCGCCTGCTCGCCGTCCGCGCCACGCACCTCGATGCGGGCGATGCGGCGCAGCATCAGGCCGGCCTGCACCAGCGACTGTGCGGCGGTCAGCGTGGGCAGGCGCACCAGGCCCTGCACGGCCTGGGCCAGCAGGCGCGCATGTTTGCGCACGGGGTCGGCCTCACCGGCGGCGCTATCGTCGCGACGCAGGCTCAGCGGCACCAGCTGGGCGTTGGCGAAGGGCAGCTGCAGCGTGACGGGGTCCAGCGCCGCCGGGTCGGTCAGCGCCAGCCGTGCCGACTCGGGACAGCTCAGCGAGGCGTACATCTGGTGGTTGTCGCCATCCAGGCCGTAGGCGCGCGGGTACTGGCTGCAGGTGGTGGACAGCGCGCGCTCGCCCAGCTGGCCGTGGATCTGGCACAGCCGGCTTTCATCCAGCAAGGGGCAGCTGCCGTCCTCGCGCATGCGGATGCGCGCATAGGCGTGGCTGCTGCCGTCCGGCAGTCGCTCCAGGCTGTCGCGCATCAGGCTGGCCAGCGGCTCGCCGCGCACCGCGCGGTAGTTCTGGTAGCTGGGCTTGTCGATGGCCACGGTCCAGCCGGTGCAGCAGTTCTCCGGGCAGGACGCGCCGGCACAGCGGAACTGCTCCATGTAGCGGGGCGCGGACGCGAAGGGGCTGTGTTTGCCCATGGAAATCTCCTTAACCCAGCGTGCCGAGCACGCGCACCTCGCGCTGCTCGGGAATCTCGTTGTAGGACAGCACGGCCAGCCCCGGCGCGAACACGCGCGCATAGCGGGCCAGCAGCGGGCGGATCTGCGGCATGACCAGCAGCACCGGCGCGGCACCCTGGCTCTTGAGCTGCTCGCGCGCGGCGGGCAGGTGCTGCTGCAGCTGGCCCAGCAACTGCGGGTCGACGGGATAGCTGTCCAGCTGCACCTTGGCGCCGCCCTGGCGGGCCTGGTTCAGCGCGCCCAGCAGCAGGTTCTCCAGCTCGCTGGCGAGGTTGAACACCTGCAGCAGACCCGAAGGGCCACCCAGCTGCGCGACGATCTGGCGCTTCAGCGTGCAGCGGATCTCGGCGGCCAGCAGGATGGGGTCCTTGGTGGACTCGGCGTTGTCGACCAGCGTGGTGGCGATGGGCACGATGTCCTTGATGGCCACGTTCTCGGCCAGCAGCAGGCGCAGCACCTTCAGCAGTTGCTGGTGGGTGTAGGCCTTGTCCAGCGCGGCGGCCAGCTTGGGCGCCTGGGCGGTGAGCCGCTCCAGCAGCGCGGCGACGTCGTCGAAGTTCAGCAGCTCGGGCAGCTGCTCGCGCACGGCCTTGGACAGGTGGGTGGCGATGGTGCTGGACACGTCCACCACTTGATAGCCCAGGCCCAGCGCATGGGCCTTGTGCTGCGGCTCTATCCAGGTGACGGGCAGCTGGTAGGCCGGGTCCAGGCCGGGGATGCCGTCCAGCTCGCCCCAGACCTGGCCGGACGCGATGGCCATCAGCCGGTCGGGGTGCACCTCGGCCTGCACCAGCACCTGGCCGCGCAGCAGGATGGCGTACTCGCTGGCCTTCAGCGACAGGTCGTCGCGCACGTTCAGCTCGGGCAGCAGCAGGCCCAGCTGCTCGCTGATGTTCTGGCGCATGCCCTTGACGCGCTGGCGCAGCGGCGCCCCCTGGGCCGGGTCGATCAGGTGCACGAGCTTGTAGCCCAGGCTCAGTGACATGCTCTCCACCATGGGCAGGGAGCGCCAGTCCAGCTCGGGCGGCGGCGCCAGCAGCACGGCGTCCTCCACGGCGGCCGGCTTGACGCGGCCATCGCGCCGCTGCGCCATGCGCCAGGCGGCCCAGCACAGCGCGACCGCGAAGCCCACGAAGGGCACCGTGGGCATGCCGGGGATCAGCGCCAGCGTCAGCATCACGCCGGCGGCGCTGTACAGCACCTGCGGCGAGGCCAGCAGCTGTTCGCCGATCTGCGTCTCCATCTGGCCGGCGTCGCTGACGCGCGTGACGATGATGGCCGACGCGGCCGACAGCAGCAGCGCCGGGATCTGCGACACCAGGCCGTCGCCGATGGTCAGCAGCGCGTACTGGCGGAAGGCGTCGGCCAGGCTGAGGTCGTGCATGAAGGCGCCGATCGCGACGCCGCCCACCATGTTGATGACCAGGATCAGGATGGACGCGATGGCGTCGCCGCGCACGAACTTGCTGGCGCCGTCCATCGCACCGTAGAAGTCGGCCTCGGCGCCCACTTCCTTGCGGCGCGCTTGAGCCTTTTCCTGGTTGATGAGGCCGGCGTTCAGGTCGGCGTCGATGGCCATCTGCTTGCCGGGCAGGGCGTCCAGCGTGAAGCGCGCCGACACCTCCGAGATGCGCTCGGCGCCCTTGGTGACGACGATGAAGTTCACCACCATCAGGATGACGAACACCACCAGGCCCACGACGAAGTTGCCGCCGATGACCACGTTGCCGAAGGACTCGATGACCGAGCCGGCCGCATGCGTGCCCTCATGGCCGTGCAGCAGCACCACGCGCGTGGAGGCGACGTTCATGGACAGCCGCATCAGCGTGGTCGCCAGGATGATGCTGGGGAAGACCGAGAAGTCCAGTGGCCGCTTGGCGTTGACGCTGACCAGGATGACCACCAGCGCCAGCACGATGTTGAACGTGAACAGCACGTCCAGCACCAGTGGCGGCAGCGGCAGGATGACCATGGCCAGGATGGCCATCAGGAACAGCGGCGCGGCGACGCGCAGGTCGCGCAGGCGCGCGGCAAAGGGTTGCGGTGTCATGGCGTGGGGTCCGAAAGATGGGCGGGCACGTCCAGCCGGTCGGGCCAGTCGGGCTCGTGCCGGCGCTGGCCGGCACGGAAGGCCTTGAGCTGCATCACATAGCCCAGCACCTGGGCCACGGCCTGGTAGAGCGACGCGGGGATCTGCTGCTGTACCTGGCTGCTGTTGTAGAGCGCGCGGGCCAGCGGCGGCAGGCCCAGCACCTGCACGCCGTGCTCGACGGCGAGCTCGCGGATGTAGAGGGCCATCTCATCCACGCCCTTGGCAACGACGAAGGGCGCCTCGGCCTGGTGGGTGTCGTAGCGCAGCGCGACGGCGTAGTGCTCGGGGTTGACGACGACGACATCGGCCTCGGGCACGGCGGCGCGGGCGCTGCGCCGGGCCAGTTGGCGCTGCAGTGCGCGGATGCGCTGGCGCACCTCGGGCCGGCCCTCGTTGGTCTTGTACTCTTCCTTGACCTCCTGCTTGGTCATGCGCTGGCCTTGCAGGAACAGGAACTGCTGCAACGGCGCGTCGATGAAGGCGAAGATCAGCAGCAGCGCGGCCAGCGCCAGCAGCGCGTCGATGGTCAGGCCCGCGCCCAGCGCCAGCGCGGCGTCCAGGCTCAACGACTGCAGCCGCACGAACTCCGGCGCCAGGCTGCGGCTCAGGTGCACCAGCAGCATCAGCACGCAGGCGGCCTTGGCGACCGTCATCGCGAAATCGCCCCAGTGCTTGCCCGATACCAGTCGGCCCAGGTTGGCCGCGGGGCTCAGGCGCTGCATCTTGGGCATCCAGTTGCCCGGCGCGAACAGCAGGCCGCCCGGCACCACGCCGGTGAGCAGTGCCGCCAGCGGCAGCACCAGCAGCGGCAGCACCAGCTTGCCCGTCAGCCACAGCGTGCCGATGAACAGCGCATGGCCGGCCTCGGCGTCCAGATCGGTCGGCGCCAGCGCCAGGCGGAACAGACGGCCGAAGTCGTCCATGTACTGCGGCGTCAGCAGCACCAGCAGCTTGAAGCTCAGCAGCACGCCCACGGCCATGCCCAGATCGCGCGAGCGCGCCGCCTGGCCCTGCTCGCGGGTCTTGCGCAGCTTCTGCTGCGACGGCTTCTCGGTCTTGTCGCCGCTGCCGGACTCAGCCATGGCCACCCCCCGCCTTCAGGCCGTGCTCCAGCAGGTCCAGCCAGCGCCGCGTCATCTCCAGGTAGTGCGCGGGCACCTGCGACAGCATCTGCGTCAGCATGAACAGGCCGAACAGCGTGACGACGGCGAAGCCCAGCGAGAACAGGTTCAGGCTGGGTGCGATGCGGTTCAGCAGGCCCATGCCGATCTGCACCATCAGCGTGGCGAACACCACCGGCAGCGCCAGCAGCAGCGCGGCCGAGAACACCCAGGCCAGGTTGTAGACCACGGTCTCCATCGACAGCGACAGCAGGCCCGAGCCCACCGGCCAGGCGCGGAAGCTGCCGCCCAGCACGCTGACCAGCAGCAGGTGGCCGTCCACCGCAAAGAAGGTCAGCATGCACAGCACGGTCAACAGCGCGCTGACCACGTCGGACGAGGCGCCGTTCATCGGGTCGTTCATGATGGCCATGGACAGGCCGATCTGCGAGGACAGCAGAAAGCCCAGCAGCGTGATGACGGCCATGGCCATGTGGAAGGCCAGGCCCAGCAGAAAGCCCAGCAGCGCCTGCTCGCCCGCCACCGCGATGCCCTGCAGCGACCAGGGCGACACGGGCAGCGCCGTGCTCTGCGAGATGGGCATCAGCACCACCGCCAGCACCAGCGACAGCAGCGCGCGGACGCTGACCGGCACCGTGGCCTCTCCGATCATGGGCGACGCCGACAGCATGGCCATCACGCGGCAGAACGGCCACCACAGGCCGGTCAGCAGCGTGGGCAGCTGGGCGTAGAGAAATTCCATGCGCGGCTAGCCGACCAGCGTTGCGGCGCGCTCGAAGATGGACACGCAGAAGTCCATCAGCGTGCCCACCATCCAGCGGCCCGCCAGGCCCACCACCAGCAGCGTGACCAGCAGCTTGGGCAGGAAGGACAAGGTCTGTTCGTTGATCTGCGTGGCCGCCTGGAACAGCGCGACCAGCAGGCCCACGGCCAGGCCGGGCAGCACCAGCAGGCTCACCAACAGCATGACCAGGTGCAGGCTCTCGCTCACCAGGTCCACCGCGACTTCGGGCGTCAGCATCAGAAGGCCCTCACGCTGGTGACCAGGGTGTTGACGGTCAGCGTCCAGCCGTCCACCAGCACGAACAGCAGCAGCTTCAGCGGCAGCGAGATGACCAGCGGCGACAGCATCATCATGCCCATCGCCATCAGCACGGACGACACGACCAGGTCGATGACCAGGAAGGGGATGAACAGCATGCAGCCGATCTGGAAGGCCGTCTTCAGCTCGGACAGCGTGAAGGCCGCCAGCTTGACGGTGAAGGCGTGGTCCTCGGGCTTGGCGACGTTGTCGGCGCCGGCCAGCTTGGCCACCTGGGCCAGCGCGGTCTTGCTGGTCTGCGCCAGCATGAATCGCGAGATGGGCGCCTCGGCGATCTGAAGCGCCTGCGTCAGCGTGATCTTGTCGCTGTCGTAGGGGATGACGGCGTCGTTCCAGATCTTCTCGCCCACAGGCCGCATCACCAGCAGCGTGAGGATGAGCGCCACGCCGGTCACCAGCCGGTTGGGCAGGCCCTGCTGCAGGCCCAGCGCCTGGCGCAGCAGCGACAGCACGATGACGAAGCGCGTGAAGCTGGTCATCATCAGCACCAGCACGGGCAGCAGCCCGAGCAGCGTCATGATGATGAGCACCTGGCTCTTCACCGTGAAGTCGCCGCCGGGGCCGCCGGCGATCTTGATGGCGTTGTCCGCCCAGGCGGGCGCGGCGGCCAGCAGCAGGACGAGCAGGGCCGCGGCGGGCGGCCGTAGACGCTTCATGGCTGCAGGCTCTCCAGGTCCAGGCCAGCCACTTCGAGGATGCGCAGCCCGTAGTTGTCGCCCGAAACGACCACCTCGGCGCGGCCTATTGGCGTGCCGTTGACCTTCAGCGTCAGCGGCTCGCCGGCCAGCGTGTCCAGCTCCACCACGCTGTCGGCGCCCAGTGTGCTCAGCTCCTGCAGCGACATGCGCGCCTCGCCCACCTCCAGCGTCAGCGTGACGGGGATCTTGCGCATCAGCGCACCCAGGTCGCGCTTGGGCGCCGCGGGGGCGGCCGCGCCGCCGGGCAGGCCCAGCAGCTCGGGCGAGGCGTCGTCCAGGCCGGTCAGCAGCTGGTCCAGCGTGTGGGTGTTGTCGTCGATCATGGGGTTCTCACTCGGCGTCTTGGAAAGAGGTCAGGCACAACTTGCCCTGGTGCTCGGCCACGGTGGCGGTGAACAGGCGCTTGCCGTCCACGAGCACGTCGCTGTCGCGCAGGCGTATGGGCAGCAGGCTGCCGGGGCGCAGCGCCAGCAACTCGCCCAGCGACAGCTCGTGCTGCAGCAGGCGGGCCTGCAGCTTCAGGTTCAGCAGGCGGGGCAGGTCTTGCGGGGCCACCAGCGGCGGGCGCGTCCGGCTGGGCGCAAGGCGGGCCAGCAGCGGCGCCAGATAGTCGGGCGCCAGCGCGATGACCACGCGGCTGGCCAGGCCTTGCTCGGCTTCGCGCAGCGTCAGCTTCAGCAGCCAGCTGCCTTCGGGCAGGCCGGGCGCCATGGTCGGGCGCAGCTCGGGCGTGGGCGTGTCGGCCTCCAGCAGCGAGGCCAGCGTGGTGTCCAGCAGCAGCCGTGTCAGCTGTTGCTGCACGCGTTCCTCGCTGCTGGTCTCGGGCTGGCTGCCGGAGGCGTTGTCACCATAACGCCTTGACATGACGGAAAGCAGCAGCGGGCGCTCCATGCGGCAGGCGAGCAGGCCATGCGAGCCCTTGCCGGCCAGCCAGCGGCCCGCACCCACCACACCATCCAGCGGCTGGAAGACCAGTTCGCCGACCGCGTACTGGCTGCGCCAGCGCCGGTTCAGCTGCAGGCGAAGGGTCTCGTCCAGGCGCTCGCGCAGCGTTTCGGCAAAGCGCGGCAGCAGGTGCACGGGGCGGCCCAGGGCACGCGGGTCCAGCCAGGGTTGGCAGGGCGGCGGGGTGGACTCGGCGGTCCCGTGGGATGGGCGCGGCATCGGTGGATCCTTTGTTTGGATGGTGCGCGCGGCGGCACCCTGAATATCTGTTGGGCGCGAATTCTAGAAAGTGGATGGGGTTTTGTGTGGTCGGGGTTAATTACCTGTTCAGGGAGGCGGAAATAATTCACGACGGCGCCTGAGGTCGGGGTTTGTGACGCGCAGATGACAGCGCGCCGGCACCGGTCAGGAGATTGCGTCCAAGGTTGTTTGCGGACGGGTTTGTTGCCTTTGTTTGGTGCGCCGGCAGGCCTGGATGTGAACTTGTTCACGCTCGGCGATTTAAGGTCGGACTATTTTTGGCCGGCGGCTTGTGAGGTCTTGTTACTGCCGCTAGAGTGCAACCCTTATCAGGGCACACCCGAGCGAAAGCCGGGGTCGCAAAGCCTCCGGTCTACAACCCGGCCGGCACTCCTTGGAGGGTGCCACCGGGTCACGATAGCGGGGTTGCCAGACCTGAGTCTGCCGATCCGCGTGCTGCGCGGGTCTGTGGGTACTCTTGCCTGCCGGGCCGCTCCCCGCGGTCTGTTGTGACCTTTTTGGCGCTCGCCAGGGCTTGCCGTCGACTTGTGACCCCTTGGGGTCCGGAGGACGAAGCCTATGCATCATCAAAAGCTTTTCCTGCATGCCCGCGCCGCGATCCGGTGCGCCGGCTGCTGCTCGGCCACGCCGAGGTCCTGACGTGGCGCCGATGCGCCCCCAAGTCTCCTGATATTTGGTTTTCCCGGATCCTGTTCCGGGTTTGGCGGAGCTTTGCTCCGTGGTATCTGCCGGCTGGGTGGTATTAAAAATACTACGCCCCCTGGTTGGTTGATTTGATTTCGTTCAAGGGATTCTTTTTGAATTCAAGGAGTTTTGAATGAATGATTTTCTGAAATCGGATTCGCGCTAGATCCGTAATGGCGCGAGCGGGCCTCGCTGGCGCTTTTATCAATATTCTCATTTTGCTTCCGTCCTGACGGAGGCAAGGGTTTGTTCCGCCCGCTGTGCGGGTTTCATCGAAAGGCTTGCAGATGATTAGCACGGCAATGCCCACGGGCTTGCTCGGCATCCAGCAGGAACTGGGGCGCATCGAGCAGACGGCGCTGCGCCTAGCCGGCGGCGAGCCGCAGGCGGTCAACTTCGGCCACAGCCTGGAGCAGGCGCTGCGCGGCGTCGATGCGAAGGACCAGGCCGCTGCGGCCAAGGTCTCAGCCGTCGAACGCGGCGAGAGCGACGACCTGGTGGGCGCGATGCTGGCCAGCCAGGACGCGAGCCTGTCGTTCTCCATGCTCATGCAGGTGCGCAACAAGGTCGTCGGCGCCGTCGACGAGCTGATCAAGCTGCAGCTGTAAGGCGACACGCGCGATGCTCAAGAACCTGCAGGCCCGCCTGGGCTCCTTCTGGTCCGCGCGCCCGGCGCTGCCGGCCGGCCTGATGAAGGGTCTGGCCCCGGTGCTGGCGCTGGCCATCGCCGGCACGGCGCTGGCGCTGATGCTGATGTGGCGCGACCAGGCCGGCTACAAGCCGGTGTTCGGCCAACGCGAGCGCGTGGCCGCCGCCGACATGCTGGCCGTGCTGGACGCCGAGCACATCGCCTACCGCCTGCACCCCGACACCGGCCAGGTGCTGGTGCCCGAAGGCGAGCTGGGCCGCGTGCGCATGCTGCTGGCCGCCAAGGGCGTGGTCGCCAAGCTGCCCGCGGGCCTGGAGCTGATGGACCGCAACGACCCGCTGGGCGTGAGCCAGTTCGTGCAGGACGTGCGCTTCCGCCGCGGCCTGGAGGGCGAGCTGGCGCAGAGCATGCTCGCGCTGGACGCGGTCGATGGCGCGCGCGTGCACCTGTCCGTCGTCAAGTCCTCGTCTTTCGTGCTGAACGACGGCCAGAAGAGCACCGCCTCGGTGGTGCTGACGCTGAAGCCCGGCCGCCAGCTGTCCAACGAGCAGATCGCCGCCGCCATCAACCTGGTGGCCGGCAGCGTCGCGGGCCTGGAGCCGCAGCGCGTCAGCCTGGTGGACCAGGCCGGCAACCTGCTGTCGTCGCGCGTGGACCTCAGCGAGGGCTATGAAGGCGGCCAGGGCAACGACGCCGCGCGCCACTACCAGGACGAGGTGCGCCGCAACGTGCGCGACCTGCTGGCACCGGTGCTGGGCGAGTCCAACTACAAGCTCAGCGTCACGGCCGACGTGGACAACGACCGCGTGCAGGAGACCCGCGAGCAGTACGGCGACGCGCCGCGCCTGACCAACGAGGCCATGCGCGAGGAGTCCGACCGCGAGCGCATCGCGCTGGGTGTGCCGGGTTCGCTGAGCAACCGTCCGGTCAACGCGCCGGCCGCCGCCGCCAGCGGCGCCGATGCCGATGCGTCCAGCACGCGCCGCAATGCGTCCACGCGCCAGTACGCCTACGACCGCAACATCACGCAGATCAAGCGCAGCCGCGGCCGCCTGGCGCGGCTCAACGTGGCCGTGGCCCTGAACGACGTCGCCGCGCCCGGCGGCAAGGGCTGGGGCCCGGCCGAGCTGGAGAAGATCGAGAAGCTGCTGTCCAGCGGCCTGGGCATCAATGCCGAGCGCGGCGACCGGCTGACGGTGTCGCCGCTGGCCTTCCCGGTGGCGCCGGCGCCCGTGCCCTGGTTCGAGCAGCGCGACAACCTCGTCGAGATAGTCAGCTGGGTGGCGGCGCTGATCGCCGCGCTGGCCGCCTACCTGCTGCTGGCGCGCCCGCTGATCAAGCTGGCCCAGCAGCGCCTGGCCCCGCCGCAGCCTGCCGCCGCCGAGTTGACGCCGCTGGTGCCGCTGGACGGCGCCGCCGCCGAGCCGGCTGCTGCGCTCGGCCATGCCGGTGCCGCTGCCGCCGCGCTGCCGGCCCCGGCCATGCCGGTGGTGCCGCTGCTGGAGAACTATGAATTGCCGCCCTCCGGTTCGCCGGTGGATGTGTTGGTGGACCACCTGAAGGTGCTCGCGGCCAAGGAGCCGGAGCGCGTGGCGGAGGTCGTCAAGCAGTGGGTGCAGAAGAAAAATGCCCGAAGCGAATGATCTGACGTTAGGCGCCGACGCGGCCCTGAGCCCCGTCGAGCAGGCCGCCATCGTGCTGCTGAGCATGGGCGAGGAGCCCGCCGCGGCAGTGCTGCGCTGCCTGTCGCGCGAGGAGCTGCTGAGCGTCACGCAGGTGATGTCGCGCATGAGCGGCATCAAGGTCGAGTCCGTCAAGACCGCGCTGCAGGGCTTCTTCGACGACTACCGCGAGCAGAGCGGCGTGCACGGCGCGTCGCGCAGCTACCTGAAGCGCTCGCTGGACCTGGCGCTGGGCGGCGACATCGCCAACAGCGTGCTGAACAACATCTACGGCGACGCCATCCGTCCCAAGATGCAGCGCCTGCAATGGGCCTCGCCGCGCTGGCTGGCCGAGCGCATCGCGCACGAGCATGTGCGCATGCAGGCCGTGTTCCTGGCCTTCCTGCCGGCCGCTCTGGCCAGCGAGGTCATCGCCGCGCTGCCGGCCGACAACCGCGACATGGTGCTGCTGAACGTGGCCCGCCTGACCGAGGTGGACCGCGACCTGCTGCTGGAGCTGGAAGACCTGGTCGAGCAATGCCTGGCCGGCCTGGGCCAGCAGAGCGCCAGCGTGGAAGGCGTGCGCCAGGTCGCCGAGATCCTGAACCGCCTGCCGGGCGAGCGCGCCCAGATGGTGGAGAAGCTGCGTGCGCACGACCCCACGGTCGTCAGCGAGATCGAGGTCAGCATGTACGACTTCTTCATCCTGTCGCGCCAGAGCGAGACGGTGCTGACCCGTGTCATCGAGGAAGTGCCGCTGGAGCAGTGGGCGCTGGCGCTGAAGGGCGCCGAGGGCTCGGTGCGCGACGCCATCCTGGCCGCCATGCCGCGCCGCCAGGCGCAGAGCTTCGAGGACCTGATCCGCCGCAGCGGCCCGGTGGCACTGTCGCGCGCCGAGGCCGCGCGCGCCGAGGTCATGGCCCGCGTGAAGGCGCTTGTGGATGCCGGCGAGATCCAGGTCCAGCTGTTCGCCGAGGCGACCGTCGAGTGAGCTCATGCTGAAGTCGCCCCGCCTCCACCGCTTCCCGCCGCTGGCCCAGCTGGGCGACGCCGCCGCCGTGCCGGCCGTCGACCTGCAGGCCAGCCTGGCCCGCGGCTTCCAGGAAGGCCTGGCCAAGGGTTACGAGGAAGGTCATGCCAGCGGCCTGCAAGCTGGCGCCGACGAGGCCCGCGCGCAGGGCCGCAGCGAGGGCCAGGCCCAGGGCCGGCGCGAGCTGGCCGAACGCTTCGACGCGCTGACCGCGCCGGTGGAGGCGCTGCGCGCGCAGTGGCAGCAGTTGGTAGACGACACCCAGGCCGCGATGCGCCGCGAGGTGGTGGAGCTGGTGGAGCGCGTGGCACGCCAGGTCATCCGCTGCGAGCTGACGTTGCAGCCGGCCCAGTTGCTGGCGCTGGTGGACGAGACGCTGGCCACCATGCCCACGGCCGATGCGCCGCCCGAGGTGTTCCTGAATCCCGAGGACCTGGAGCGCCTGCGCGAGTTCTCCGCCGAGCGCGCCCAGGCCTGGAAGCTGCGCGCCGACCCGCAGCTGGCCAGCGGCGAATGCCGCGTCGTGGCCGGCGGGCTGGAGGCCGATGCCGGCTGCGGCCAGCGCCTCGCGGCCTGCATGGACCAGGTGCGCGAGCAACTGGCCCAAGACGATAAAGGGGGCGACGCATGATCGCCGCCGCGCTGCGCCGCGTTGAACTGGAGCCCGTGCCGCTGTCCACGCCCACCGGGCGCGTTGTGGGCGCGTCGGGCCTGCTGCTGGAGAGCGTGGGCAGCAGCCTGCGCATCGGCCAGCGCTGCATGGTCGAAGGCGCGGGCGGTGACTGGGTCCCGGCCCAGGTGGTGGGCTTCCGCGAGCAGGTGTCCTACCTGATGCCGTTCCGCAAGCCCGAAGGCCTGGCCACCGGCGCCCGCGTGCTGCCGGCGCCCGAGAGCCGCCTGCCCATGATCGGCCCGGCCTGGCTGGGCCGCGTCATCAACGGCCTGGGCGAACCCATCGACGGCCTGGGCCGGCTGACGGGCGAGCATCCGCTGCCGGCGCAGCCGCCCAAGGTCCATCCGCTGAAGAAGGCGCCCGTGCACCAGCCGCTGGACGTCGGCGTGCGCGCCATCAACGGCCTGCTGACGCTGGGCCGCGGCCAGCGCGTCGGCCTGATGGCCGGCTCCGGCGTGGGCAAGAGCGTGCTGCTGGGGCTGATCACGCGCCAGACCGTCGCCGACGTGGTGGTGGTGGGCCTGATCGGCGAGCGCGGCCGCGAGGTGCGCGAGTTCCTGGACCTGTCGCTGGGCGAGGCCGGCCGCAAGCGCGCGGTCGTCGTCGTGGCGCCGGCCGACGAGTCGCCGCTGATGCGCATGCGCGCCACCGAGCTGTGCCACAGCATCGCCGCCCATTACCGCGACCAGGGCCAGCACGTGCTGCTGCTGGTCGACTCGCTGACCCGCTACGCGATGGCCAAGCGCGAGGTGGCGCTGGCGCTGGGCGAGCCGCCGGCCACGCGCGGCTATCCGCCGTCCGTCTTCACGCTGCTGCCCGAGCTGGTCGAGAGCGCCGGCAACGGCGAATCCACCGCAGGCAGCATGAGCGCCATCTACACCGTGCTGGCCGAGGGCGACGATCAGCAGGACCCGGTGGTGGACACCGCGCGCGCCATCCTGGACGGCCACATCGTGCTGTCGCGCGCGCTGGCCGAGCGCGGCCACTACCCGGCCATCGACGTGCCGCAGTCCATCAGCCGCTGCATGGGCCTGGTGGCCGGCAAGCCGCATTTCGAGCTGGCCCGCCAGCTGAAGGCGCTGGCCGCCCGCCACGAGCAGGTGCGCGAGCTGCTGCCGCTGGGCGCCTACGTGCCCGGCGCCGACCCGGCCACCGACCGTGCCGTGGCGCTGATGCCGCGCATCGAGGCCTTCCTCCACCAGGGCGTCAACGAAGGCGCGTCGCTGGCGCAGACGCTGAAGCAGCTGGAAGAGGTGCTGGCATGAGCCTGCAGAAGCAACTGACCAAGCTGATCGAGCTGCGCGAGCAGGAGCTGGAGCGCCGCCGCAGCGACGTGGCCGGCAAGCAGCAGCTGCGCGACCGCTTCCTGGGGGCCGTGAATCGCCTGGAGGCCTTGCATGCGCAACTGGGCAGCACCGTGGACTTCCGCCCCGAGATGGCGAGCAATGCCGCGAGCTACAAGCTGGCGCTGCAGGGCAACATCGCCCAGCACCGCCAGGAGCTGGCGCTGCGCGAGGCCGAGCTGGCCACCGCCCAGCAGGGTCTGCTGGACGTGGCGCGCAAGCAGGAGGCCAACAACCGCCTCGTTGAGCGGCTGCGTGCCGAGCTGCGCCGCCAGGGCGACAAGGCCGAGCAGAAGCGCCAGGACGAGATGGCCGCGGCGGTCTGGTTCAGGAGACAGGCGACATGAAGCGCGCTTTTCTTAAGCCGCGGGCCTCCAAGGTCGCCCTGAAGCAAGGACATCCCTTCCTTGCCGCAGGAGTACGCCATGGCTGACCTGAACCCCACCGACCTCGCCTCCCAACTGGCGACCGCCTACATCACGCCCACGCAGACGCTGCTGGACGCGCGCAACAAGCAGGCCACCGCCACGTCCACCGCGCTGACCAAGCTGAAGAGCGCGATGTCCGCCTTCGACACCGCGATGAAGGGCCTGTCGGGCAAGACCACCGGCCTGCTGCCCTACAGCGCCGCCTTCGCCGACACCAAGTACGGCACGGCCCAGACCAGCGCCACGGCCCAGCCGGGCAGCTACCCGCTGTTCATCGAGCGCCTGGCCACGACGGACCAGATCGCCTTCGAGGACCTGCCGGCCGTACCGGCCGTGCCCGGCGGCCAGCTGAAGGTCTCGCTGGGCGGTGGCAGCAACTTCACCGTCAACCTGGACGGCGCCGACACCGACGGCGACAACACGCTGTCGCAGAGCGAGATCGCGCGTGCCATCAACGGGGCCGCCGGCAACGGCGGGCTGGTGACGGCCATGGTCATGACCAGCGGCGGCCAGACCCAGCTGATGCTGAGCTCCGGCAAGAGCGGCGAGGCCGGGCGCATCAGCCTGGACACCAGCGCGCTGCCCGCCAATGCGCTGCGCAGCACGTTGGAAGACCCCGCCAAGCGCCGCCAGGTGGTGCTGGGCGAGGACGCCGTCGTCTGGATGGGCGCCCAGGGCACGGGCGTGCGCATCCAGCAGGACAGCAACCTCTTCACGGCCATAGCCGGCGTCAAGCTGACGCTGAAGGCCGCCATGAACCCCGGCGATGCCCCGGCGGTGTTGACCGTGGCCCAGGACAGCGGCGGCGCCGCCGCCAACGTGAAGGCGTTCATCGACGCCTACAACCAGCTCGAAAAGACGCTGGACGACCTGACCGCGCCGGGCAGCGCCACAAGCGCCACCTCGGCCGCGGCCTTTGCGTCGGATGCCGGCGTGCGTTCGCTGCGCAGCCGCATGAGCGCCGCGCTGCGCCAGGAGTTCGGCGGCGCCACGCTGCGCACGCTGGGCATCAGCGTGGACCGCAGCGGCCAGCTGAGCGTTGACAACACCAAGCTCACCACCGCGCTGACGGCCCAGCCGGCCCTGCTGGAGCAGGTGCTGGGCAGCGCCGCGAGCGGCAACAGCAAGGGGGTGATGGGTTCGCTGAGCAGCACGATGCTGCTGTGGACCGACATCACCTCCGGCCAGATCAAGCAGCGCCAGGACTCCGTCCAGCGCCAGCAGCAATCCCTCACCGATCGCCAGACCCGTCTGGACCGCCAGTACAGCCAGGCCTTCGACCGCTACCTGAAGCAGTTCACGCAACTGCAGCAGCTGCAGTCCCGCCTGGGTGACACCACCAGCCTGCTCTCCAGCCTGAGCACCTAGCTCAGCAAGCCCCCACGATGAGCCACAACGCCTACCAGAGCTACCAAGCCGTCCACCTCAACTCGCAGACCGCCCAGGCCTCGCCGGTCCAGCTCGTGCTGGTGCTGATGGACGGGCTGCTGGATGAACTGGCCCGCGCCCGCGCCCACATCGAGGCGCGCCGCTACGAGCTGAAGGCGGCCAGCCTGGAGCGCTGCGTGGCCATCCTGAACGGCCTGTCCAGCGCGCTCGACACGGAGACCGGCGGCGAGGTGGTGGCCAACCTGGCGCGGCTCTACGACTTCTGCGCCGAGCGGCTGTACCGCGCCGGTGTGGAGCTGAACGCGGCCCTGGTGGACGAGGTGTCCCGGCTGCTCGATTCGCTGCGTGCCGGCTGGCAGGCGGTGCAGGCCCGCCATGGATAAGCGGGCCCTGATCAGCGTGCTGGCGCTGCGCCTGGACGAGGCCTCCAAGGCCCGGGACTGGGACGCGGTGGCGAGCACCGACCGCGAGCTGGCGGCCACGCTGCGCGGCTGGAGCGCCGTCGAGCTGAGCCCGGGCGAGCGCCAGGGGCTGCAGACGCTGCGCGCCGCGCATGCGCGTGCCACCAGCCTGTGCGACGAGGAGCTGCAACGCGTCTCCGACGTGCTGCGCCAGATGCTGACCCAGCGCGACCGCTGGCATGCCTATGCCGAGAGCGCGCACTGGGCCGACCTGCCCGGAGGCCTGGCATGAACCTGGTGGACCTGCTCAAGCTGCCGGCCGCCGACGCCGTGCTGCCGGTGGCCTTGCCCACCGTGGGCCAGGCGCTGCCCACGTTGCCGGCCTTTGGCGCCACGTGGGCACGCTCGCAGTCCGCCGTGCCGCCGCCGGCCGGCCTGCCTGCGACCCTGCCGCTGGACGACGGCACTGCAGCCTCCCCCGAACTGCCGGCCTTGCCGCCGGAGGGCCTGGCCTGGCTCGCGTCGCCCGCGCTGGCGCCGGTGGCCGCCGAGCCCGACGATGTCGAACTGGCAGACAAGGTCGCGCCGCTCGTGGCCGCCGCGCCGCTGACGATGCCGCTGCCCGTGGCGCCGTCCGCCGATGTGGCGGAGCGCGCCGCGCTGCCGCAGGACGCCGAGACCGTCAGCGCCATGCCGGTGGCGGCCTGGATGCCGCTGCCCGCGCAGCCGGCCGCCACCGGCGCCGCACCCGCCGCCCCGGCCCGCGCCAACGCCAACGCCAACGCCAACGCCGCGCTGCCGGCCGCGCCGCGGCCCGATGCCCTGCCGACACCGCCGGCCAGCCGGCAAATGGCGGCGGTCACGTCGCTCGACGAGTCCGGCGCTGCCTCGGCCCCGGTGTCGACCGACTTCGCCGGCTGGCTGGCCGCGCAGACCGGCGAGGCCGAGCCCGCGCCGGCCGCGCCGTTGCAGACCGCGCTGCGCCTGCCGGAGCCGCAGGCCGCCGCCGAACCCGGCAAGGCCTGGCGCCAGCCGCTGCTGGTGGCGCTGGGCGACCGGCTGCAGCTGCAGATCGCCGCGCGCAGCGAGCAGGCCGTCATCCGGCTGGAGCCGCCGCTGCTGGGCCGCATCGACATCGCCATCCGCCACGAGGGCGGCGAGCTGCAGGTGCGCATGGTGGCCAGCCATGCCGAGGTGGGCCGCCAGCTGCAGCAGCTGACCGAGCCGCTGCGCCAGGACCTGCTGCAGCGCCACAGCGGCGAGGTGTCGGTACAGGTCAGCGCGCCGGCCGAAGGCCCGCGTGGCGGCAGCGACGCCCAGGCCGGCGGCCGCGGCGCATCGACCCAGCAACAGCAGCAGCAACAACAACAGCAGCACCAGGAACGCCGCCCCGGCCGCGGCCTGGCCGAGGAGGGCGAGGCCGGTGGCTTCGCCACGCCGCGCTGACAGGAACGCACCATGACCAAGAAGACCAAGCTCCTCCTCGCCCTGGCCGCCGTGCTGCTGGCCGGCACCGCCGCCGGCGGCGGCTGGTGGCGGTCGCGCCAGACCGCGCCCGCCACCGCCGCGGCCGAGCCGCCCAAGCCCGCGCCCGACTACAAGTACGTGACGCTGGACAAGGTCATCGTCATGCTGCGCGGCCGCGGCGGCGAGGCCGTGTCGCACTACATGGCGGTGGACATCGTCTTCAAGTCGCTGCCCGACCAGGAGAAGCGCGCCAAGGAACACCTGCCGCTGCTGCGCACGGTGGCCGTGAAGGCGCTGTCCAGCTACACGGTGGAGAGCGCATCCGGTATGACGGTGGAGCAGTTCGCCGCCGAGCTGAACAAGGCCTACACCGCCAGCTACGGCGCCGAGCACCGCGAGCCGCCGTTCGCCGAGGCGCTGATCGGCAAGCTCATCATCGAGTGACGCAGGCCGCCGCGATGTACGCACAGACCTCCAGCGCCAGCGTCCACCCGCAGCCCGGCCATGGTGAATACCAGGCCGCTGCGGCGCCGGCCCGAGGCCCGGACTGGGAGCAGCGCCAGCTGCGCCAGTACGCGCCGCTGGTCAAGCGCATCGTGCGCCAGCTGAACTCGCAGGCCAGCGCCGTCATGGACCGCGAGGACATGGAGCAGATCGGGCTGATGGGCCTGCTGGAGGCGCTGCGCCGCTACGGCGAGCCCGATGCGGCCTTCGGTTCGTTCGCGTCGCTGCGCGTGCGCGGCGCCATCCTCGACGAGCTGCGCCGCCAGGACTGGCGCCCGCGCGGCGTGCGCCAGGACAGCCACAAGATCCGCGACGCGCTGCGCGCGCTGACGCGCAAGCTGGGCCGCGAGCCGGCCGAGGCCGAGATCCTGCAGCAGCTGGGCCTCAGCGCGAAGGAATACCAGGCCTATCTGCAGGCCGAGGTGGCCGAGGAGCTGGCCAGCTTCGACGAGCTGCTGCAGGAGATGAGCAAGCTGCCGTGCGAGCGCCAGACGCCCGAGGCCCTGCTGGTGCAAAAGCGCAGCATCGCCCAGGCGCTGGCCAGCCTGAACGAGCGCGAGCAGAAGGTCGTGCAGCTGTACTACGAGTACGAGGCCAGCCTGAAGGAAATCGCCGCGGTGCTCGACCTCACCGAGGCGCGGATCTCGCAGATCAACAAGGGGGCGCTGCAGAAGATGAAAACCTTCCTGCAGTCCGCCTGAGTCAAGCAAGCAAGAAAGAACTGCCATGCAGCCCTTTATCGGAATCCTCATCGTGCTCGGTTGCGTCTTCGGCGGCTTCATGCTGCACGGCGGCAGCTTCAAGGTCATCTGGCAGCCGGTCGAGCTGCTGATCATCCTGGGCGCGGGCCTGGGCGCCATCGTGCTGGGCAACCCCAAGCACGTGCTGTCCGAGATGCTGCTGCAGCTGAAGAAGGTGGTCGGCCGCAAGGCGCCCGGCGAGGAGTTCCAGCGCCAGCTGCTGCTGCTGATGTACGAACTGCTGCAGACCGCCGCCGGCGGCCTGAAGGCGCTGGACGCCCACGTCGAGGCGCCGCACGAGAGCGTGCTGTTCAAGCGCTATCCGCTGATCCTGGACGAGCCCAAGCTGCTGCACTTCATCGTCGACAACTTCCGCCTGATGGCCATGGGCAAGATCAACGCCCACGAGTTGGAGGGCGTGCTGGAGCAGGAGCTGGAGACCATCCACGAGGAGCTGGCGCAGCCCGCCAAGTCGCTGGGCAAGATCGCCGAGGCCATGCCCGGCTTCGGCATCCTGGCCGCGGTGCTGGGCATCGTGATGGCGATGAGCTCGGTCGCCGAGGGCGCCGGCACCGGCGAGATCGCGATGATGGTCGCCGCCGCCATGGTCGGCACCTTCATCGGCATCTTCTTCTGCTACGGCCTGTTCGACCCGCTGGCCAACATGATGAAGCAGGTGGTCAACGAGGAGATGGCGGCGCTGGAGTCGGTCAAGGTCGTGCTGGTCACGCACGTGGCCGGCAAGCCGCCGCTGCTGGCCATCGACGCCGGCCGCCGCCTGGTGCAGCTCAACATCAAGCCCAGCTTCGCGCGGCTGGAGGGCTGGATCGAGAAGATGCAGAACCCCGGCGACGCCGACGCCACGCCGCGCCGCCGCGCCACCGACCGCGAACCGGGAGAGCGCCGTGCAGCCTAATGGCAAGAGCGGGGGGCACGAGACCGTCGTCAAGCGCGCCTCGCGCCGGCACGAGGAGCATGAGCACGGCGGCGCCTGGAAGGTCGCGTTCGCCGACTTCTGCCTGGCGCTGCTGTGCCTGTTCCTGGTGATGTGGCTGCTGGCCTCGCGCAACTCCGAGCGCATGCAGGAAGTGCTGCGCGCGGCCGGTGCCAACCTGCTGGAAGAGGGCAACGGCCTGACCAACTCGCTGGCCTCGGGCTCGCGCGGCAGCATGATCGAGCGCAACCCGGTGCCGGCCCACGGCGAGGTGCAGACCCAGGGCCCGTCGCGCTACACCAGCAACGACCCGGCCAACGAAGGCCCGCACCCGAAGGCGCGCTATGAGAGCGCGTCCGACATGCGCGAGCTGGCCCGCCTCATCGAGCGCATGGGCGCCGAGGAGGGGCTGGGCGGCAACGTCAGCAGCGCCATCACGCCGCAGGGCCTGCGCCTGATGCTGCACGACACCGACTCGCGCGGCATGTTCGAGCGCGGCAGCTCGGTGCCCAGCCTGCGCCTGCGCAAGCTGCTGAACAAGCTGGGGCCGGTGTTCGCCCGCATCGAGAACCAGCTGCTGGTGGTGGGTCACACGGACGCGTCGCAGTACAGCGACAAGGGACCGGCGGCCTTTTCCAACTGGGCCCTGTCCAGCCACCGGGCGATGGCCGCGCGCTTTCATCTGATGGAGGGCGGCATGCCCGAGGCCAGCGTGCTGCAGGTCAGCGGCATGGCCGACAGCGCGCCGCTGGACCCGGCCCATCCCGTCGCGGCGGTGAATCGCCGCATCGAGCTGGTCGTGCTGACCAGCGCCCAGTCGCGCGCCGTCGCGGCCATGTACGGCGCACCGCGCCAGAGCTGGCCGCTGACCGACGGCGTGCGCATGGACCAGCCCCAGGCACCGCGCGAACTGCAGCGCGACCCGGCCGCCCCGTGAGGCCGGCCATGCGAACCAAGGCAAGAGGTGATCGAATGAGGATCCAAGGAAGCAACCCCGCCGCTGGCGTCGGCCCGCTGGGCGGTGCCACGTCCGAGCCGACCGCCCCGGCCACGCCGGCCGCGCCGGCCGAGGCGCTGGCCTCGGCCACGCTGCGCCCGGCCCAGCAGGACCTGGCCGAACTGCCCGAGATCGACGCCGCCAAGGTGGCGCGGCTGCGCGAGGCGCTGGCCAACGGCGAGATCAGCTTCGACGCCGACCGGCTGGCCTCGCTGATCCAGCGCTTCCACGGGGGGCGTTCGTGAAGGCTTCCGACGCCGTGGTCCAGCTGCTGCGCGACCTGCACGCGGACAGCTTCGGCTACAAGCTGCTGCGCGACCTGCTGGAGCAGCAGTTCCAGGGCGCGCTCAAGCACCAGGCCGAGGTGCTGCTGCGCGTGGGCGGCGAGATCGAGACCCTGTGCGGCCAGATGGAGCAGCGCCGCGCCAAGCGCATGGAGCTGGTCAGCGGCCTGCTGAAGGACCATCCGCGGCCGAGCATGAAGCGGCTCATCGAGGCCTTGCCCGGTGCCGCCGCGCAGACGCTGGCCGGTCTTTGGGCCGAGGTCGAGCAGCTGCTGCACGTCTGCAAGGAGCTGAACCAGCGCAACTGCCGACTCATCATGGACCAGCAGGAGCTGATGCAGCGCCTGCTGGGCGAGGACGGAGGCGTCTATGCGGACCGCTGAGCTGCGCCTGCCGGACTTCGGCGACGGCTTCGCCGCGCCCGCGCCGCGTGCCAACGGCGGCGGCGCCGACTTCGGCGCGCTGTACCGCCAGCTGGACGGCGAGGTGCGCCGCTTCATCGAGCAGGGCGGTCCCGCGGCGGTATCCGCACCGCGCCCGCGGCAAGCGCCGGCCGCCGACGCGGCGCCGCTGGACGAGGACCGCCAGGCCTTCCTGCAGCGCATCGCGCCGCTGGCACAGGACGCCGCTGCCCGGCTGGGCGTGGCGCCCGAGGTGCTGTCGGCCCAGGCCGCGCTGGAGTCCGGCTGGGGCCGCCAGCCGCTGCGCGGCGCCGACGGCAGCGACAGCCACAACCTGTTCGGCATCAAGGCCACGGGCGGCTGGCGCGGCGACGTGGTGCGCAGCGCCACCACCGAGTACGAACAGGGCGAGGCGCAGAGCCGCACGGAGAGCTTCCGCGCCTATGCCGGCCCGGCCCAGTCCTTCGACGACCTGGCCCGGCTGTTGCTGACCAGCCCGCGCTACCGCGCCGCTTTGGGCACCGGCGCCGACGCGGCCGCCTACGGCCAGGCCTTGCAGCAGGGCGGCTACGCCACCGACCCGGCCTATGCGGCCAAGCTGGCCCGCGTGGCGGCGCAGATCAAGGCGGGTGGCCAATGAGCGCCGCGCCAGGCCGCCCCAAGCAAGCTCGCCCCCGCCTGGCGGGGCAGGCCGCAGGCCGAGGGGTGCACCAATGAACGCGCTAGTTCTGCACCGGCTCGACCCGGCCCGCCTCCACCACGCGCGCCGCGATGACACGACCGCTGGCGCTGTTGCGCACCTTGATGACCGCGCCCACGGCACCGGCCTCCAGCGCCTCGCCACCGGCCTGCACCTGGATGCCGCCGCTGCCGGCCACGATGGCGACCTGTTCGCCGCGCTGCACGACCAGCGCCGGCACCAGCAGCCGCTGGCGCAAGACCTGGCCGGCGCGCAGGCTGCTGCGCGGGGCCTGGCCGATGGCCTGGGCTTCCAGGCCGATGGCGTCGGGCAGCGCGGCCAGGTCGCGGCGCTCGCGGGCCAGGTCGGCCGCGGTCAGCGCCTGGCCGGCGGGCAGGGCGCGGCGCGCCACCAGCACCTCGGCACTGAGCCGGGCGCGCAGCAGGAACTCTTTGCCGGCCTGCCCCGGGCAGCGCGCCGCGATGCGCAGCCGGTTGGCGCTGCGCAGGTCCAGCGCCTGCAGCTGCCAGCCGCCGGGGCAGGGCTGCAGCGCACGGCGGTCCCCGGCCTGGGCTGCATTCAGCTGGATCTCTGGCGCCAGCCAGCCGGCACGCGCGGCCTGCTCGGCCAGCGCGGCGCGCGCGAACTCGGCCACCTGGGCTTCCAGCGGGACGGCGGCCCGCAGCGGGCCGACCAGCCCCATCAACACGATTGCCGCAAGGCAGGAGAGACGCATGAGCATTGATTTCGGCAAGGCGATGGGCCAGAGCGCCGATGCGCTGCGGCTGCGGGCCGAGCGCACCAAGGTGCTGGCCTCCAACATCGCGAACGAGAACACGCCCGGCTACCAGGCGCGCGACATCGATTTTGCCGCGCTGCTGGGGCAGGGCGACAACGCCGACGGCCTGGCGCTGGACAGCGGCGCCGACGGCCTGCAGTACCGCGTGCCGCACCACCCCTCACAGGACGGCAACACGGTGGAGCTGGGCGTGGAGCAGGCCGCCTTTGCGCAGAACGCGCAGGACTTCCAGGCCAGCCTGACCTTTCTCAACATGAAGCTGCGCGGCCTGTCCAAGGCCATCGCGGGGCAATAAGGAGGACGCATGTCGTTCAAGCAGATCAGCCAGATCGCCGGCTCGGCCATGTCGGCCCAGACGGTGCGGCTCAACACCATCGCCAGCAACCTGGCCAACGCGCAGTCCGCCGGCGGCAGCGAGGCCACCACCTACCACGCCCGCAAGCCGGTGTTCGCGGCGCTGGCCGCCACCGCCAGCGGCGGCGACCTGCCGGGCAGCCGCGTGCAGGTGCTGGACGTCGTCGAGAGCCAGGAGCCGCTGCGCAAGGCCTACGAGCCCGACCATCCGCTGGCCAATGCGCAGGGCGAGGTGTTCTATCCCAACGTGAACCCGGTGGCCGAGATGACCGACATGCTGTCGGCGTCGCGTGCCTTCGAGACCAACGTGGAGGTGCTGGGCCGCGTGAAGAGCATGCAGCAGTCGCTGCTGCGCCTGGGGGAGTGAGGCCATGAGCACGGTCAACAACAACACCCAGACCGGCGCGGCCGGCGGCGCGGCCAGCTCCGTGCTCGGCAACGGCGACGTGTCCAGCATGTTCACGACGCTGCTGGTGGCGCAGATCAAGAACCAGGACCCGCTGTCGCCCAGCGATCCGACCCAGATGATCAACCAGCTGACCCAGCTCAGCCAGATGGAGGCGTTGCAGGGCCTGTCCAAGCAGGGCACGACCAACGCCAGCCTGCTGTCCAGCCTGCAGACGCTGGCGCTGGGCGGCCAGGTCGGCTCGCGCGTGCAGGTGCAGACCGACCAGATCCAGCTGGCCGGCGAGGCGGTCGAGACCCGCTTTTCGCTGCCCACCGGCAGCGGCGTGTCCAGCCTGGTGCTGACCGGCGCCGACGGCCGCGAGCAGCGCATCACCGTGGACGCCAGCTCGGCCGCTGCGGGCGCCTACCGCCTCGACCCCGCCAAGCTGGGCCTGGCCGACGGCCACTACGAGCTGCGGCTGGAGACCGGCACCGGCATCACGCTGCCGGTGGGCGTCGTGGCCGAGGTGACCGGCGTGCGCCTGGGCAGCGGCGGCGAGGCCGTGCTGCAGCTGGGCGGGCTGGGCGAGTTCTACCCCGGCAGCATCACCCATTTCCTCGGCAAGGCGCCGATCCAGTCCTGAACCCCTGAACCGGAGAAAACCCAATGAGCTTCGAAATTGCACGCATGGCGATCAACTCGGTCGGCAGTGCGCTGGACGTGATCAGCAACAACATCGCCAATGCCAACAGCTACGGCTACAAGTCGCAGCGCGCCAACTTCTCGGCGATGTACGCCGGCAACGTGGCCAACGGCACGCAGATCTCCTCCATCACGGAAAGCATCACCAAGGTCGGCGGCGTGCGCAACACCGGCGGCAGCATGGACGCCATGATCACCGACCGCGGCTTCTTCGCCGTGCGCGATTCGTCCGGCCAGGTGCAGTTCACGCGCGTGGGCATGTTCAACATCGACAAGGACGGCTTCGTCATCGATGCCAACGGCCGCAAGGTGCAGGGCTATGCCGCCTTCCGCGACGCCTCGGGCCAGCTCATCAGCGGCGCCGCCCTGGGCCAGCTGGGCGACCTGCAGATCGAGACCGGCCAGATCGGCGCCGTGGCCAGCAACAAGCTGGCCTACAACGGCAACCTGTCGGCCGACTGGAAGCTGCTGACCGCCGCCGGCTTCAACATGGACGACCCGACGACGTTCAACAGCTCGGTCACCTCCACGGCCTTCGACTCCAAGGGCGTCAAGCACACGGTGACGCAGTACTTCGTGAAGCTCAGCGACGACCAGGTCGCGGTCTTCAACAGCGTGGACGGCGCGCTGCCCAAGAACGAGGTGACGGCGCCCGTCCCGGCCAACCCGCTGGCCATTCCGCCCACGCCGGCCGTGCCCGGCGTCTACGACCCCGACACCTACCTGAACTTCGACAGCAAGGGCCTGCTGGCCTACGTCGGCGCCACCGCCGCCGTGCCGGCGCCGCTGCCGGTCGATCCCATCGACAGCAAGAACGCCTACACCTTCGCGCCGGGCGGCGGTGCCGACACCGTGCAGCTGGAGCTGGACTACGCCGGCATCACGCACTTCTCGGGCGACAGCTCCACGCTGGTCAACCACGCCAACGGCAACGCCTCCGGCATGCTCAACGGCACCAGCATCACGGCCGACGGCAGCATCATCGCGACCTACACCAACGGCCAGAGCCATGTGGTGGGCACGCTGGCCATCGCCACCTTCGCCAACCCCAGCGGCCTGCGCTCGGGCACCAACACCAGCTGGGTCTCCAGCGTGGACAGCGGCACGCCGCTGTACTCCACGCCGGGCTCGGCCACCGCGTCGCCGCTGGCCGTGGGCGCGCTGGAGGACAGCAACGTGGACCTGACCGGCGAGCTGGTCAACCTGATGTCCACGCAGCGCAACTACCAGGCCAACACCAAGGTCATCGCCGCCGAGAGCGAGATGATGCAGAGCCTGATGCAGGCCATCTAAGCCAGATGGACGCGCTGATCTACACCGTCATGAGCGGCGCCGAGCGCGTGCAGCGCGCTCAGCAGGTGCACGCCAACAACCTGGCCAACCTGGACACGCCGGGCTTCCGCGCCAACTTCGCGGTCTCGGGCGATGCCCAGGTGAAGGGCTACGGCTACGACGCCCGCCACCAGAACCGGCTGGAGGCCGACGCCGTGAGCGGCCGCGAAGGCAGCCAGCGCGACACCGGCCGCGAGCTGGACGTGGCCATAGCCGGCCCCGGCCTGTTCGCCGTGCAGTACGGCGAGGGCGAGGCCTACACGCGCGCCGGCAACTTCTCGCTGGACGCCGAGGGCGCGCTGCTGCTGGGCAAGCTGCCGGTGTTGGGCGAAGGTGGCCCCATCGTGCTGCCGCCGCACAGCAAGCTGGAGATCACCGGCGACGGCCTGATCTCCATCCTGGCGCCGGGCCAGACCGAGCTGCAGCCGGTGGACCGGCTCAAGCGCGTCAACGCGCCCGCCGCCGCACTGACCAAGAACGAGGCCGGCCTGCTGGTGGCGCGCGATGGCCAGGCGCTGGCGGCTGACGAGCAGGTCAAGGTGCAGGCCGGCCGGCTGGAAGGCAGCAACGTCGCTGCCGTCGAGGAAATGGTGCACACGATGACGCTGAGCCGCGACTTCGAGGTGCAGATGCGCTTGTTCAAGGCCGCCGACGGCATGGCCGAGGCAGGCAACCGACTAGTCAGGGAATAACGAGCCCTCGTCCAAGGCAAGCCTTGGCCGGTCCCCCGAGGGGACGGCGATGCCTGCGGCTTCGAGCCGCAGCCACATCGCCAGACGGGCCGGCTTGGGAGCGGCCCGGCGCTCGGCCCGCAAGAACGCAACGAACAACTGAATTACTGGAGTAGCGAGTCATGAACCCCGCCATGTGGATCAGCAAGACCGGCGTGCAGGCCCAGGATGCCAAGCTGCAGGCCATCGCCAACAACCTCGCCAACGTGAACACGGTCGGCTTCAAGCGCGACCGCGTGCTGTTCGAGGACTTGTTCTATCAGATCGAGCGCCAGCCCGGCGCGCAGCGCGACGACGGCAGCAGCTCGCCGGCCGGCGTGCAGCTGGGCAACGGCACGCGCGTCGTTGGCACGCAGAAGGTGTTCACCACCGGCAGCCTGCAGACCACCGGCCAGAGCCTGGACGTGGCCATCGTGGGCAGCGGCTTCCTGCAGGTGCAGGGCCCCAACGACCAGACGGCCTACACCCGCGCAGGCCAGCTGCAGGTGAACGTCGAGGGCCGCCTCGTCAACGCGCAGGGCCTGCCGCTGCTGCCCGAGATCACCATCCCCGCCAACGCGACCAGCGTCACCATCGCCGAGAACGGCACGGTGACGGCACTGGTCGGCGGGGCCACCACGCCCACCGAGCTGGGCCAGCTGCGCCTGGCGCAGTTCGTCAACCCGGCCGGCCTGCTGGCGCTGGGCGACAACCTCTACCAGGAGACCGGCGCCAGCGGCACGCCCACCGAAGGCGTGCCGGGCGAGAACGGCATCGGCAAGCTCAAGCAGGGCGCGCTGGAGGGCTCGAACGTGCAGGTCGTCGAGGAGATGGTCGACATGATCGCCGCCCAGCGCACCTACGAGATGAACACCAAGGTGCTCTCCGCGGCCGACAACATGCTGCAGACGCTGGCCCAGGCGGCGCGCTGACCATGAAGGCCCTTGCCCTGCTCATCGCCGCGGCGCTGCTGACCGGCTGTGCCGTCGTCAAGCCGCCCCAACTGCCGGAGGCCGCACCGCTGCCCCTGGCCGTGCAGTCCAACCCGCAGCCTGCCAGGCCGCGCGGCGGCGGCGTTTGGGCGCCGGATCGCGCGTCGGCGCTGGTGTCGGACACGCGCCAGTTCCGCGCCGGCGACGTGCTGACGGTGATGCTGCAGGAGGTCACCCAGGCCAGCAAGCGCGCCGACACGCAGATGGGCAAGCAGAGCGGCGCGGGCCTGCAGGCCAGCACCGGGTCCAAGAAGACCGACCTGAGCCTGGGCGCGCAGCGCGACTTCTCGGGCAGCGCGACCAGCAGCCAGCAGAACCAGCTGCAGGGCGCCATCACGGTGGTGGTCCACGAGGTCATGGGCAACGGCCTGCTGCGCGTGCAGGGCGAGAAGAGCCTGACGCTGAACCAGGGCGAGGAGCTGATCCGCCTGGGCGGCTATGTGCGTGCTACCGATGTGGACGCGGACAACCGCGTGTCCTCGCAGCGCATCGCCAACGCCCGCATCGTCTACAGCGGCCAGGGCCACCTGGCCGACACCAACACCCCGGGCTGGCTGACGCGGCTGTTCAACAGCCCGCTGGCGCCGTTCTAAGGAAACCCTGCGATGAAGCGAATCCTCGTCTCCTGCGCGCTGGCCCTGGCCGCGCTGCACGCCGCCGCCTCGCCGCAGCCGCTGCGCCAGCTCGTCAGCGTGGAAGGCCTGCGCGACAACCAGCTGATCGGCTACGGCCTGGTCGTGGGCCTGAACGGCAGCGGCGACAGCAGCCAGGTCAAGGCCGCCGGCCAGTCGGTGGGCAATCTGCTGAAGCAGTTCGGCGTCAAGCTGCCCGAGAAGGTCGATGCCAAGTCGCGCAACGTCGCGACCGTGATGGTCAGCGCCAGCTTCCCGGCCGGCTACCGCCGCGGGCAGACGGTGGACGTGACCGTGGCCTCGCTGGGCGACGCCAAGAGCCTGCGCGGCGGCGTGCTGCTGCTGAGCCCGCTGCAGGGCGCCGACGGCGAGGTCTATGCGCTGGCTCAGGGCAGCCTGGTGGTGGGCGGCGTGTCGGCGCAGGGCCAGAGCGGCTCCAGCGTGACCGTCAACACGCCCACGGGTGGTCGCATTCCCAACGGCGCCACCATCGAGCGCGAGATCGCCAGCGACTTCGGCAGCCGGCCCAGCGTCATGCTGAGCCTGAAGCGCCCCAGCTTCCAGACCGCCACGCGCATCGTCGAGGCCATCAACGCCCGCTTCGGCGCCGACACCGCCAGCCCGCTGGACGCCACCACCGTGGAGGTGCAGGCGCCCGAGGCGGCCAACCGCCGCATCGCCTTCATGGCCCAGCTGGAAGAGCTGGACATCGAGGCCGGCAAGGCCCGGCCGCTGGTGGTCTTCAATTCGCGCACCGGCACCGTCGTCATCGCCGATGGCGTGCGTGTGCGGCCGGCGGCGGTGTCGCATGGCGCGCTGAAGGTGGTCATCAGCGAGACGCCGCAGGTCAGCCAGCCGAATGCCTTCTCCCGCGGCACGACCGAGGTCGTGCCTCAGTCGCGCGTGGCCGTGGAGCAGGGCGGCGGCGGCCGCATGTTCACGTGGCCGGGCGGCGCCAAGCTGCAGACCATCGTCGACACCATCAACAGCATCGGCGCCAGCCCCGACGACGTCATGGCCATCCTGCAGGCGCTGGACCAGGCCGGTGCCATCGAAGGTGAACTCCAGGTGATATGAGCCCCTCGCCCATCCTTGCATCGCTGGACGCTCGCAAGTCCGGTCGGTCCCCCGAGGGGACGGCGATGCCCGCGGCTTCGAGCCGCAGTCACATCGCCAGCGCGGGCCGGCTTGGGAGCGGCCCGGCGCTCGGCCCGCAAACGGAGCACTGACATGAAGATCAACACGCAGACCCCCGGTGCCGCCGCCGCGGCCGATCCACTGGTGGCCAAGGCCACGCAGGCGGCCGAGAAGTTCGAGGCCTTCTTCGTCAAGAAGATGCTGAACCAGATGCGCGAGAACGGCCGCACGCTGTCCGGCGAGGACGGCCTGTTCCGCGACAAGACCGGCCAGGAGATGCAGGACCTGGCCGACGGCCTGGTGGCCGATGCGCTGGCGGGGCGCCACGCCTTCGGCATCGCCGACCTGATGCTGAAACAGATCCTGCCCGGCTTAAGCGCAACGGCAGCAGCGTCGCCTTCCCCCCAGGACAAAGCGGTTTCGGAGCGCCCATGAGCATGATCTACAACGGCCTGTCCGGCGCGCTGGCCGCGCAGACGGCGTTGAACACCAACAGCCAGAACATCGCCAACGCGATGACGCCCGGCTATGTGCGCCAGGGCGTGCTGCTGTCCACGCAGTCGCAGGGCCGCGGCGCCAACGCGGCCGGTGGCGTGCAGGTCAGCGCGCTGCTGCGCTTCAGCGACGGCTACAAGTCGCTGCAGATGTGGCAGTCTGCATCCAGCCTGGGCCAGTACAGCGCCGCCCAGCCCTACCTGACCCAGCTGGAGCAGGTGATGTCGGACGACGCGTCCAACATCAACCAGGGCTTCGACGCCTTCTTCGCCGCGCTGAACGCGGCCAGCACCCAACCCGACTCCGGCCCGCTGCGCGACCAGGTCATCACCGCCGCCGACGGCCTGGCGCGCCGCTTCGACAGCATGCGCAGCCTGCTGGACAACCAGAGCCTGGCGATGCGCACGCAGCGCGGCGCGGCGCTGAACCAGATCAACGGCTACACGGCCGACATCGCCCAGCTCAACCGCGAAGTGGCTGCGGCGCGCGCCGCCGGCCTGAACGACTCGGCGCTGCTGGACGCGCGCGACCGCAAGGTCGATGCACTGGCCTCGCTGGTGGGCCTGCAGACCGTGGCCCAGCCCGACGGCACGCTGAACGTGTCGCTGCGCAGCGGCCAGCCGCTGGTGGTCGGCGCCGACGCCGGCCGGATCAGCGAGGGCCCGCCCGGCATGCTGGACCTGAGCTTCGGGGCCGGTAGCTTCAAGGTGCTGAACCGCGGCCTGGGCGGCCAGCTGGGCGGCCTGCAGGACTACGAGGACCAGACGCTGGGCACGCTGAAGACCTCGCTGGACGAACTGGCCAAGGGCTTTGCCGACAGCTTCAACGCCCAGCACCGGCTCGGCTACTCGCAGTCCGGCGTGACCAACCAGGACCTGTTCACCTATGCCGGCGACGGCAAGCTGACGCTGAACCCGCTGAGCGGCGCCGACCTGGCCTTCTCGTCGTCGGCCACCGCGCTGGGCGACAGCGCCAACCTGCAGAAGCTGGTCAATCTGCGCCAGACTGCCACGGTGGCGCTGAGCACCTTCGACGCCAACGGCCAGCCCACCGGCAGCACCATCGACGTGTCGCTGGGCGACGTCTACACCCAATTGGTCGGCAAGCTGGGCGTGCACAGCCAGCAGAACCAGGCCTCGCAGACCACCGCGCAGACCGTGCGCGACCAGGCCGACGAGAGCTGGAAGTCGACCAGCGGCGTCAACACCGACGAAGAGGCCATCGCCCTCATGCAATACAAGCAGATGTACGAGTCCAACATGAAGGTCATCGCGGTGGCGAACGAGTTGTTCGACAGCACGCTGGCGATGTTGAGCTGAGGAAGACCAACACCATGCGAATCGCCAGCAGTCAGTACAGCAGCACGATGAACACCGCGCTGCAGACGGCCAACACCAAGCTGTCCGAAGTCATGCAGCAGATGGCCTCGGGCAAGCGCATCCTCAAGCCCTCGGACGACACCATCGCCACCGTGCGCCTGGCCCGCCTGTCGCGCGAAGAGGCGGCGCTGGACCAGTACCGCACCAACATCGGCGCGCTGCGCAGCCGGCTGCAGACCAGCGAGGTCACGCTGGACAGCCTGCAGCAGGACTTGCAGGTCGCGCGCGACCTGCTGGTCTGGGCCGCTGACGGCGGCAACACGCCCGAGGACCTGCAGGCCATGGCCGGCTCGCTGGAGGCGCTGCGCAACAGCCTGTACTACACCGCCAACGCGCGCGACGCCGAAGGCCATTACCTGTTCTCCGGCACCGCCACCAACCAGCCCACCGTCACGCTGGTGCCCGGCCCGCCCGACGTCTACGGCTGGGGCGGCAACCTCGACATGCAGCAGGTCTCGGTGGGCGACAAGATCACCGTGGACGCCAACGTCACGCTGGAAGGCATGGGCGGCTTCCTGACCCAGCTGGACCAGCTGGTCACGGCGCTGAAGGCCCCCACCGTGACGGCGGCCAACGTGCGCGGCACCGTGGACCTGACGCTGGCCGGCGTGGACGACGCCATGGGCGCGGTCGGCGACCGCATCAGCCGCCTGGGTGGACGCCAGAACATGCTGCAGACGCTGGAAGACAACCACGGCGCCGTCAGCCTGTCCAACAAGCAGGCCGCGCTGACGCTGGCCCAGCTGGACTACGGCGAGGCCGCCGTGCGCATGAACAGCTACACCCAGGCCGTGCAGGCCACGCAGAAGTCCTACGCCCAGGTCAGCCAGCTGAGCCTGTTCAACGCGCTGTGAGCTCGCTGACGATCTCCACCCAGGTCGGCGCGCCGACCACGTCGCTGCGCGCCGAGGCGGTCGCGCCCGTCGCGGCCACGCGCGCGGCGCAGTCCGCGTCCCAGCTCGCGGCGGAGGGCGCGCGCGAGCCAGCGCCGTTGTCGGCCAGCCATTCCGGCTCGGCTGCACGCGAGCCCGGTGCCCAGCAGCGCCTGGGCCGCCTTCAGCAGGGCCAGGCCTGGCTGCAGAAGCTCGACGGCGACCTGCGCGCGCTGGCCGCCGCGCTGGCCGGAGGCGCCGACGACACCGCCGTGACGGCCAAGCTCGCGCAACTGCAGTCCAGCTGGGCCCAGCGCGGCGATGCCGGTGGCCTGGTGGACGGCCAACTGCGCGTGCGGATGCAGGGCGATACGCGCCAGCAGTTCCTGCTGCGCGGCCTGGATGCCGCGGCGCTGGAAGACGCCGGCAACGGCCGCGAGACGCTGACGCTGGCCTTGCCCGGCGCGCAACGCCGCGTGCAGGTCACGCTGGACCCCGCCGCCGGCTCGGCCGCCAATCTGCAGACGCTGCAGCGCGCGCTGGCGCCCGCCGGCATCGAGGTGGCCAAGCAGGGCGACAAGCTCTTGATGAGCGTCAGCGAATCGCGCTGGCCGGCGCTGCGCCAGGGCATGAGCCTGATGGGCGAGGGCCGGCGCTACCCCAGCGGCCAGCTGGTGCGCGCGCCGCTCGAAGCCCAGGGTGACGCCTTGCGGCCGGCGCAATGGCGCACCGACAGCGCCACCGGGCGGCAGCAGCTGATGGAGCAGCTGCGCCACGCCCACGGCCAGCTGCAACGCGGCCGCCAGCAGGTCGACGCCGCGCTGGACGCCGTGGCCCTGCCGGCGCTGGGCGATGCGGGGGAGGGCGCGCAGCTGCAGGCCTTTGCCGACGGCTTCGGGCGCGAGGCGGCCACCGAGCTGCTGCCCGCCGTCCAGGGCCTCGGCCGGCAGCGCGTGCGCCAGCTGCTGAAGCCGGACTTCGCGCTGTCTGCTTAAGTCTCCCGGCGCGCGCGTCGCCTTGCCTCCGTCAGAGGCCAACACCCGACCATGCGCGCCGTCCTTACTCCGCCACCGCTGATCCTGGGCGACCCCTTGAGGCAGTACCGCGAGCGCCTTCAGCAGCGCCATCTGGAGCCGCAGCCACCGCCGGTGGAGCTGCGCACCAGCCCGTTCCGCGTCGCCGCCATCGTGGGGTCCGAGTCCTCGGGCATGGCGTCCTATGCGGCGCTGGGGCGCTCGACGCAGCACGGCGATGCCGGTGCGGGCCGGCTGCTGAGCGTCCACGCCTGAAGACCCGTCAACGGGCCTGGTCCCTCCGACAGGAATCGAACCTGTATCTGCCGCTTAGGAGGCGGCCGTTCTATCCATTGAACTACGGAGAGCGCCGCTCGTCCGGCAGGTGCCGGGCGAGCGGCGCGGATTCTCGCATGGCGTCAGCGCAGCGCCCGGGCCGTCAGCCGCTGCAGCGTGGCGTCGCACTGCGCCAGCGTCGCGATGCATTCGATGCCCGCGTCCTCGACCTCGGCCATCAGCGTCAGCCACGCGCCCAGGCCTTCCAGCGTGACCTTGCTGCGCGACGTGGTGGCCCAGCCCTGCCGGCCGAGCTGGCCCAGGTAGATCCAGGTCTGGCGCCGCGACAGCCCGGACAGCTGGCCGATGCAGGACTGCGAGATCGGCAGCGCCAGCCGGTCGGCGCGGCGGGCGCCGGTGTCGGGCGCCAGCGCCGTGGCCAGCGTGGCCATGACGCTGACGAGGCGCTGCAGCCCGTTGCCGGCCAGGCGCATGGAGATCTGGCCGTGCAGCCGGCTGGCGGTGGCCGTGTAGAGCTGGCCGTGGGCTTCGGCATGCGGCGCCGGTGGCGCGTCGGGCTGCAGCTGGGCCAGCGGGATGTTGATGGTGGTCACGTCCACCAGTGCCGTCACGTCGTAGCGCGCCGCGAGCTTGCCCAGCGGCGACTCGCCGCCGATCACGTCGCCCAGCCACAGCGCCGCCACCGCCACGCGCGTGCCCGGCGCCACCTGCGACACGAGGTAGGCCGCGCCGCGGCTGATGGCGACCCATTCGTCCTGCGGGCTGCCGGCTTCGATGATGCGTTGTCCGCGGCGGTAGGTCTTGAGCTTGCCGTGCGCCAGCCACGGTTCGGTGGGAGGTGGCGGCGCTGGGTTGCGTCTGTTTTTCATCAACGAGTCTCTGGTCGTGTCCGCCCTCGGACGGCCGGGCCGCGGAGGGTCAGGTTTTTAGGTCCGATCGCCCGAGGTCGATCGCCCGAGTAGCGCGGTTGCCGGCGCCCTAAAGGGCTTGACGCTCACCAGATCGACAGGCTGCGCGACAGCACGCGCTGCAGCCAGGTGCGCGAGTTGGCATCGGAGACATCGCCGCGGGCGACGTTTTCCAGGTGGGCGTTGACGACGTTGCGCGACGCCACGACGTTGCCCGGGCCGATGTCGCGCGGGTCGACGACGCCCGAGAAGCGCAGCGTGCTGACGCTGCCGTTCAGCCCCATGCTGCGTTCGCCCGCCACGAGCAGGTGGCCGTTGGGCAGCACGTTGATGACGCTCACGGCGAGCTGGGCGTTGAAGCTGTGGGTCGTCTCGGTGTTGCCCGAGCCCTTGAACGAATTGCTGCCCGAGGCGGTCGCGTCGATGTTGATGAGCGGGGCCAGCGCGGTGCCGGTGCGGGCGCCACCGGGGCCCTTGGTGGAGACCTTGCTCTCGCGGCTGGTCTCGCCCGTCTGCTTCTGTGCGGCCTGGATGTTCTCGGCGATGTCGATCTTCATCGTGTCGCCGATGGCGCGCGGGCGGCGTTCGCCGGAGAACAGCGTCGTGTTGCCCATGTGGGCCTGGAAGATGGCGCCGTTGCTGGGCTGCTCCAGGAACATGGGCGCGGGGGTGGGCGCGGCCACCAGGGGCACGGTGACGAGGCTGGGCGGCGTGGAGGCGCAGGCGGCCAGCGCGGCGCAGATCGCGGCCACGGCGATGCGGGGTGTCGATGCGGGCATGTCGATGTCCGAATGGGGTGGTGGTGGCGGCTCAGGTCTCGAAGCCGGTGATCAGCGCCTTGACGACCGGTGCGATCTTTTTGCGGGTGCTGGCCCAGCGGGTGGCCGTCGAGTCGCCGACGTAGGCGCTGCTGGCCATCAGCCGGCCGTCGGCGCGGTGTAGGCTGAGTGCGGCGGCGCTGAGGTAGCTGCGGTGCTCCTGCCCCAGCGGCGGAATGCCCCAGGCGATGCTGCCGGCATAACGCAGCCAGTAGCTGCAGGCGCGCGGCGCGGTGCCGGCGTCGTAGACGCGGCTGTCGACGCCCTGGGTCTTCAGCTCGGCCTGCAGCGCCGGCACCAGTTCGTCCAGCGGCATCTCGCGGTTGTATTCGACGCAGACGGCCTTCACCGGCGCGTCGCCGTGGTGCACGGTGTTGACCGGCCGGGGCGACTGCGCCGCCGTGAGCGCCGCCAGGCCGCCGGCCTTCGCCAGCTCCCAGGTGGCCATGGGCAGCAGCGTGGAGCAGCCGGCCAGGCCGCCCAGGGCGGCGAGCAGGACGGGCTTGAGCAGGGCTTGCATCGGCGCTCCTTAGGCCAGCACGCCGACCAGCGCGGCGCCGACCACGCCGGCCATGACGCCCTTCTCCAGCACCTCGCCGGCGATGTCGGCCGTGGCCTTGGCGGCGTCTCCCACCAGCTCCACGCCTTCGCTGCCCAGCTTGACGGCCGAATGGGCCAGCCCGGCGACCGTCGCCAGCGAACGGGCGCTGAAGTTGACCGTGACGCCGATGCTGTTGCCGCCGCTGCCGATCTTGGCCTGGGCGGTGCAGGTACCCGGCCGCCGCTGGGCGGGGGCGGTCTGAGAGGCGTTCTGCGCCTTGCGGCGCGTGCGCGCGTCGTCCGTCTGGCTGCTGCAGCGCAGCGTCACCGAGGCCATGGCCTCAGCTCCGCGCCGGGGCCGGCGTGGCCGTGGCAGCCTCGGCCTGCGAGGCCTTCAGCAACTGTGCGAAATCGCCGGGCTTGTCGCCGGCGGCGGGCTTGGCCGGCGGCGGCGCGGCAACGGGCTTGGCGGCGTGGTGCGAGGTGGGCTTGATCTGCATGGCTGGATCTCCTGTGAACGTGAGGAAATTCTTGGCCGCGGCGGCCCGGCCGGTTTGGCCGACAACGCCGGGGATGGCGCGGCTGATGCCGTGCTCGGTGAACTGCATCACCCAGCGGCACATTTGTCGCTATCGCCACCATTGGCAGGATTGTTTTGATCCCCTTGCGGCCCGCTCCTAGACTTTCCAGGCCCCCAAACCAGGAGACCCCCGATGTCCACGACCGAAGCCAAGTGCCCCTTCGCCAGCGCCCATGCCAACCATGCGACCGCCGGTGCGCGCGGCAACCGCAACTGGTGGCCCCAGCAGCTCAATGTCGGCACGCTGCACCAGCAGCCGGCCCGCGGCAACCCGATGGGCGAGTCCTTCGACTACGCCGCCGAATTCAAGAAGCTGGACCTGAACGCCGTCATCCGGGACCTGCACGCGCTGATGACCGACTCGCAGGACTGGTGGCCGGCCGACTACGGCCACTACGGCCCCTTCTTCATCCGCATGACCTGGCATGCGGCCGGCACCTACCGCATCTCCGACGGCCGTGGCGGCGCCGGCACCGGCGCGCAGCGCTTTGCACCGCTGAACAGCTGGCCCGACAACGGCAACCTCGACAAGGCCCGCCGGCTGCTGTGGCCCATCAAGCAGAAATACGGCAACAAGCTGTCCTGGGCCGACCTGCTGGTGCTGGCCGGCAACGTCGCGCTGGAGTCCATGGGCTTCAAGACCTTCGGCTTCGGTGGCGGCCGCGTGGACATCTGGGAACCCGAGGACATCGACTGGGGCGCCGAGACCGAGTGGCTGGCCACCAGCGACAAGCCCAACAGCCGTTACAGCGGCGACCGCGAGCTGGCCAATCCGCTGGCCGCCGTGCAGATGGGCCTGATCTACGTGAACCCCGAGGGCCCGGACGGCAACCCCGACCCGCTGGCCTCGGCGCGTGACATCCGCGTGACCTTCGGCCGCATGGCCATGGACGACGAAGAGACCGTCGCGCTGGTGGCCGGCGGCCACACCTTCGGCAAGGCCCATGGCGCCGGCGACGCCAAGCTGCTGGCCCCCGAACCCGAGGGCGCCGACATCCTGGAGCAGGGCCTGGGCTGGCGCAGCAGCTTCCAGAGCGGCGTCGGGCCGCACGCCATCACCAGCGGCATCGAGGGCGCCTGGAAGCCCAACCCCACCACCTGGGACAACGGCTATTTCGAGACGCTGTTCAAGTACGACTGGGAGCTGACCAAGAGCCCCGCCGGCGCCCACCAGTGGCGGCCCAAGGGCGGCGCGGGCAGCGACACCGTCGTCGACGCGCACAACCCCAACAAGTTCCACGCGCCCATGATGACCACCGCCGACATGGCGATGCGCATGGACCCGGCCTACGAGAAGATCTCGCGCCGCTTCCTGAACGACCCGGCGGCCTTTGCCGACGCGTTCGCGCGTGCCTGGTTCAAGCTGACGCACCGTGACATGGGCCCCGTGGCCCGCTACCTGGGCCCGCTGGTACCCAAGGAAGAGCTGATCTGGCAGGACCCGGTGCCCGCCGCGAGCGGCGAGCCCATCAACGCCGCCGACCAGGCCGCGCTGAAGGCGGCCGTGCTGGCCTCGGGCCTGAGCACCGCGCAGCTGGTGCAGACCGCCTGGGCCTCGACCGCCAGCTACCGTGGCAGCGACAAGCGCGGCGGCGCCAACGGCGCGCGCATCCGCCTGGCGCCGCAGAAGGACTGGGCCGTGAACCAGCCCGCCGAGCTGGCCGAGGTGCTGGCGACGCTGGAGCGTGTGCGCCAGGACTTCAACGCCAAGGGCGGCCGCCAGGTGTCGCTGGCCGACCTCATCGTGCTGGCCGGCGGTGCTGCGGTCGAGGCTGCGGCGAAGGCCGCCGGTGTCAGCGTGAGCGTGCCGTTCGCCCCGGGCCGCACGGACGCTTCGCAGGCGCAGACCGACGTGGCTTCCTTCGCCGTGCTGGAGCCGGCGGCCGACGGCTTCCGCAACTACGCGGCACCCGGCTTCGGCGCCCAGGCGGCCGAGCGCCTCATCGACAAGGCCCAACTGCTCAACCTCAGCGCGCCCGAGATGACGGCGCTGCTGGGCGGCCTGCGCGTGCTGGGCGCCAACACCGGCCACACGCCGCACGGCGTGTTCACCAAGCGCCCGGGCGTGCTCAGCAACGACTTCTTCGTCAACCTGCTGGACATGGGCACCGTCTGGCGCAAGGGCGCGACGGAGGGCGTGCTGGAAGGCGTGGACCGCAAGACCGGCGCGCCGAAGTGGACCGCCACGGTGGTGGACCTGGTGTTCGGCTCCAATGCGCAGCTGCGCGCGCTGGCCGAGGTCTATGGCGCCAGCGACGGCCAGGCGAAGTTCGTCGGTGACTTCGTCGCGGCCTGGGCCAAGGTCATGAACAACGACCGGTTCGATCTGTAACCCCTCGTCTGGTCTCGCCCCGCTGAACGCGGGCGAGTCCAGCCGGGACCGCTCTGCGGCCAGTGGCCGCAGAGCTTCGGCAGGCACAGGCCGTCCACTGGACGCCCTGTGTCCGGTCTCAGCCCCCGAGGGGACGGCGATGCTTGCGGCATCGAGCCGCAAGCACATCGCCTGACGGGCCGGCTTGGGGCGGCCCGGCGCTCGGCCCGAGCTCAGGGGAGGCGGGCCAGAATGCCGTCTCCCCGACCCGGCCAAGGCCTCCCATGACCACCACCCATCAAGGCAGCTGCCACTGCGGCCGCGTCAAGTTCGAGGTTGACGGCGTCATCGACTCAGGCCTGGCCTGCAACTGCTCCATCTGCGAGCGCAAGGGCTCGCTGCTGTGGTTCGTGCCGCGCACCAGGCTGCGCCTGCTGACGCCCGAGAGCGACCTGGCCAGCTACACCTTCAACAAGCACGTCATCCAGCACCGCTTCTGCCCGGCCTGCGGCATCCACCCCTACGGCGAGGGCCAGGCGCCCAACGGCGACGCGGTGGCGGCGGTCAACATCCGCTGCATCGAGGGCATCGACCTTGCGGCCGTGCCGGTGCACCGCTACGACGGCCGCGCGAAGTAGTCAGTTCCATTTCCAGGTCCAGATCAGGTCCAGCGCGTTGTCGTCGCCGCTCTGCGCGCGCAGCGTGAAGCGCTGGGCGATGCGGTAGATCAGCTGCCAACTGCCGGTGGTCGCGTTCAGGCTGCGTTCATAGCCCACGTACCAGCGCCGCGAGATCTGCTTGCCCAGGCGCACGATGGTGGCCCGCGTGTCGCCGTCGGTCTGCGACAGCGACAGCTCGTCCAGTCCCAGCTGGCGCAGTGCGCGGCCGGTGGCGCCTTCGCCCTCGCCGCTGAGCAGCGCCACGGCGGCACGCTGCAGCAGCGCGGTATCGGTGCGGCCCAGGCCGTCCGGCGCGCGGCCGAGCAGCAGCCAGGACAGCTTGTCGGTGTCGCTCATCTCGGGCTCGGAGTACAGGTTCACGCGCGGCGACTGCGCCGTGCCGCCCACGTAGACGCCCACACGCACGTCCAGGTTGGGCCGCACGGCCAGCAGGTCCAGCGCAGGGTTGTCCAGCGAGCCGGTGAACGAGATGTCGCCGCGCTCGATGTCCAGCTTCTGGCCGTAGGCGGCGTACTGGCCGCCGTCGGCATCGAGCTTGCCGGTCACGCGCAGTGCGTTGCCGTCCTTCTGCGTGATGGCGAGCTGGCCGCGCAGCGTGGTCGCCAGGCCGCGGCCGCGCACCTTGAAGTCGCGGCCGAAGTCCAGCGCGACGTTGACCGTGGAATTGCGCGCGGCCTTGGGGGCCGGGGGGGCGACCGGGACGGGGTCGCGCGCGCCGCGCACCACCGTCACGTCGTCGGCCAGCGCGGGCGCGTCGCCGCGCGTGAAATCGATCAGGCCCTCGTCGGCGCGCAGCTTGCCGGCCAGGTTCAAGCCCTGGTCGTCCAGGTCCAGCGTGGCGTCGCCGCTGGCGACGATGCGGCGGTCCACGCGCGACAGCACGCGCAGCTTGTCGGCCTTGAACTCGACGTGGGCGGCCGGCTTGGCGCCCAGCTCGGCACGGCCGCTGGCACGCACCCAGCCGTCGCCGCCCTTGGCTTCCAGCTGCGTCAGCTCGGCCTGCTGGCCCTTCAGGTCCAGCGCGAAGCGGCCGTCGGTGAAGTCCACGCCGTACAGCAGGTGGCGCAGCGCCAGGCCGTCGCCCTCGATGCGGCCGTGCAGCTCGGGGGCGCCCAGCCGGCCTTCGACCCGCATCGTCGCTGCGGCGCGGCCGGCCAGCCGCCAGCCCGCCGGCACCCAACTGCCCCAACTGGCCAGTTGCGCCACGTTGGCCTGCAGCACGCCTTGCACCGGCGTCTGCGCCTCGGGCCACAGCCCCGCGGGCCGCAGCGTCAGCGCGCCGCCCAGGCCGCCCAGGTCCTGGCCGGCCAGGCCCTGCGCGAACTGCCAGACGCCGTCGCGCACGTTCAGCGCCAGCCGCAGGTCGGTCAGGCCCAGCGCGCGCGGGCCGAACTCGTCGGTGACGCGCAGGTCGCCGCCCTGGCGCTCGATCAGCAACTCGGTCGTCAGCCGATCGTTCAGCAGCAGCGACGCATGGCCGGTCACGCGCAGGTCGCCGCTCCAGCCGAAGTCGGGCTGCCAGCGCGCCAGCAGCGGGGCTACGGCCAGGTCTTCCAGCTGCAGCTCGGCGCGCAGCTCGGAGCGGTCGCCGCCGCGCCAGTCCAGCGCCTGCCAGCGCACGAAGGCGCCGCCCACCTCGGCGCGGCCGGGCTGGACCGTCAGCTGCACGCCGGTGTCGTCCAGACCCAGGCGCAGCGCGACGTTGCTCGCGGCCAGCGCGGCCGGTGTGTTGGGGCGCAGCGGCGCCATGTCCAGCCGGGCGATGCGGCCGTTCCAGGCGCGGCCGTCCCAGCCGCCCTGGGCCTGCAGCGTTGCGCCCAGGTTCAGGTCCTGGCCATTGCGTGGCATGCGGCCGGCCACCTGCAGCTTCAGCTCGTGGGCGCTGCGCCGGCCCTGCAGCTCCAGCTTGACGAGCTTGAACTGCGTCTGCGGCTGGCGAATGCCGCCGGCCTCCAGCTGCAGCGCCAGCGGCGCGTCGCCGCCTTCGCCGGGCAGCGGCAGCGCCCAGCGGGCCTTGGCGCTCTCCACCGAGATGCCGTGGGCGCCGAGGGCCTTCAGCGTCGCGTTGCCGCTGCCGCCCAGTTGCCAGACCGAGGCCGGCAGGGTCTTGGACGAGGCCTTGCCGAGCGAGGCGGGCTTCACGCGCTGCAGGCTCAGGTCGCCGTCGCCCTCGACGCTGCCGGTGATGGGGCCCTGGTCGAACAGCGCCAGCAGCGGGTTCAGCTCGGCGAGTCTGACGGCCTGCAGCTTGAGCCTGGACGCCACCAGGTCCGGCCGGGCGTCGCCCGTGGCCTGCAGGCGGTTCTGTCCCAGGCGTGCGTGGATGTCGAAGGCGGCCGGGTCGGCCGCGCGGGCACGGGCCAGCGTCATGCGGCCCTCCAGCGGCAGTCCGCCGAACTGGCTGGGCAGCACGGCGGCCTCGGCCGTGCCGGTGGCGTTGTCCGGGCTGTTGCCGCGCAGGTCCAGTGCGACGTCGGCGTTCAGCCGCGTGGCGCCGGGCAGGCGGGCCCAGGCGGAGCCGGGTTCGCCACGCCACAGCAGGTGCGGGTCGAACTGCCGCAGCTGGGTCTTCAGCTTCGCCGCCAGCAGCGGCGCGCCCTTGGGTGCGTCGGTCGTGTCGACGCTGCCGCTGGCCTGCAGCCGGGCCTCGCCGCTGGCGAGCTGGGCATCGGTGATCTGCCAGCTGCTGCCGCGCTCGTGCAGCCGGCCCTGCACCTTGGCCTGCAGGCGCAGCGGGCGCTGCTGCAGCGTGCCGCGCAGGTCCAGCCGCGCCTGCAGCGGCCGGTCCGCGCCGCCCGACAGCGCCAGCGGCCCGTCCAGCCGCGCCGGCGTCGCACGCCCATCCAGCGCCTCGGGGCGCAGGCCTTGCAGGCGGGCGTCCAACTGCCAGCCGCCGTTGGCCTCGCGCTTGCCCTGGCCCTGCACGCGGCCACCGCCGGCCAGCTCGGCATCCAGCGCGGACAGGCGCAGGCTGGTCGGCTGGTCGGGACGGCCGGCCAGCGCCAGCACCAGGCGGCGCACGGGCAGGGCGCCCTGGTCCCAGCGGCCGGCGGCGGTGTTGGCGAGGTCGGCCTGCAGCGTGGCCTCGGCGTCGCGGGCGGGGGCGTTCAGGCGCGCGCTGCCGCTGAGCGCGGTGTGCGGCAGGCCGGGCGCCAGCGCCGACAGCGCGGCCAGGTCGAACTTGTCGGCTCGCAGCTGCAGCGCGTTGACGGGCCAGGCCGAGAACGGGCGGATCTGGCCCTCGGCCTGCAGCCTCTGCTGCGCGGCCTCGACCTCGGCCTTTGCACTCAGCTGGGCCAGCGGGCCGCGCACGGCAGCCACGGCCAGCCAGTGCAGCTCGGTCTTGTCCTCGGGCTGCAGCGTCAGCGTGGCCTCGGTCTGCAGGGGCGCGGCGCTGGCCACGCGGGCCTCGCCGGCCAGCAGCAGCTGCCGCCAGCGGGCGCCGGTCAGCTTGATGTGGTGGGTGCCGCGGCGTGGCAGGTCGATCTCGGCGGCCAGGCCTTGCACCGGCGGCTGGTCGGGCGCCCAGCTGAGGCTGCCGACGTAGAGCTTGGCGATGTTCACGCCCAGCGGCAGCGACAGCTCAGGTGGCGCCACGGGTGGTGTGTCGCTGGGCTGGGTGCGGATGACGATGTCCTCCACCGCCACCTCCGACGCCAGCAGTTGGCGCTGACCGGCGTTCAGGCCCAGGCCCGACCAGCGCAGCCCGCGCAGCTCGGCGCTGCCGCCGGCCCAGCTGAGCAGCAGGCGCCGGGCGCGGAAGTCACCCATCAGCGAGCCCTCGGGCGCCTCGACCTGCACGCCCGGCAGGTGGGCCAGCAGCCAGGCGCCGCCCGACGGGCGCTGCAGCAGCCAGGCGATGAAGGCCGTGGCCACGACGACGAGTGCCGCCAGCCCGATCAGGCCGTTGCGCAGCATGCGCAGGCGCTGACTCACAGCGTGACTCCGACTGAAAAGTGCAAGCGCCACTTGCCGGTCTCGTGCGCGCGGGCGAGGTCAATGCGCAGCGGGCCCACCGGGCTGCGCCAGCGCACGCCGGCGCCGTAGCCGACGACGGGCTTGAAGTCGTTCCAGCGCGAGGCGGCGTTGCCGGCGTCGACGAACACGGCGCCCAGCACGCTGGGCAGGCTGAGCGTGAAGGGGCGGGCCACTTCCAGGCTGGCGGTGGCCAGCACGCGGCCGCCCACGGTGAGGCCGTTCTCCGTCGGGCCCAGGCTGCGGTAGGCGTAGCCGCGCACGGACTCGTCGCCGCCGGCCAGGAAGCGCAGCTTCTCGGGCACGCCGACCTGCTCGCGCGCGACGACCTGCGCGAACTCCGCGCGGGCGCTGCCGAACCAGCCGCCCAGCGGCTTGTAGTAGCCCAGCTTGAACTGCGCGCGGCCGAAGGGGCCGCTGTCGTCCGTGCCGCCGCCGCGCACGTGGCCGGCGCCGACCAGCAGCAGGGCCTGGTAGCCCTCGGTGGGAAGCAGCGCGCTGTCCAGACGGCGGCGCACGTACTGCTGGTTCAGCGACACGGCGAGGTTGGTGTTGACCTGCGTGCCGGTGGTCTCGCGTGCGCGCAGCAGCTCGATGTAGCTCAGCTTGTCGTCCTGCGGCGACTCGTAGATGCGGCCCAGGCGCAGGCCCAGGTTTTGCGCGATGGTGTCGCCGGTGCGGTCCTGCTCGAACTGCAGCGACGCGAGGTTGCGCTTCAGGTCGGGCTGGGGGTGGGAGCTGAGTTCCAGCTCGACGCCGCTGAGCTCGCGGCTGAGCTGCAGCTTGGAGCGGGTGCGCAGCGACTGGCCGAAGGGCCGGCGGTGCAGGTGCTCCACGCTGATGCTCTGGCCGGTGTTGGCGTGATAGCCCACGGCGACGGTGGCCTGTTGCAGCGAGGCCTCGGTCAGCGTGACCAGCACGGGGCTGCTGCCGTCGGCGTCCACCACCTCGGTCAGCAGCTGCACGCGCACGGCGTCGAACAGCTGGGTCTTGGCCAGACGCTCCTGGAACTCGGCCAGCTTCTGCTCGGTGTAGGCCTCGCCGTGGTCGAAGCCGGTCAGGCGCTCAACGGACGCACGCGCCTGGCGCTGCAGGCCCTCGATGCGCAACTCGCCCAGTCGCGCGCGGTTGCCGCTGGCCAGCACCAGGTGCAGCTCGACGGCCTGAGTTTCGGCGTCCACGCGGGCATTCGTCTCGCCCCAGCGGGCCAGCGGAAAGCCGCCGCTGCGGGCGCGCACCAGCAGCTCGTTCTTGCCGGCGGCCCACTGCGCCTGCGTGAAGGCGGCGCCCTCTTGCAGCGGCCAGGCACGGCGCAGTGCGTCGCGCAGCGTCTGGGCGTCGTCGGCCGCCATGCCTTCCTGGAACTCCAGCGCCAGTGCGGCGACGCGCGCCACCGGCCCGGGCTGCACCAGCAGGCGCTGCCGCGTGGCGTCGTCGGGGTCGCGCTCGACCTGGGCCGTCGCGTTGAAGTGGCCCTCGGTCTCCAGCAGCGACTGCGCCTGGGCCGGCGCGGCGGCGGCCAGGCGGGCCAGTTCCACGCGGCTCAGCGCGGCCTGGCTGGCGCGGTAGCGGGCGATGTCCAGGTGTTCGCGCAGCAGCTGAGTCAGGCGGCCGGCGCCTTCGCCGTCGACGCGGATGTCCAGCTCGTACACGGCTGGCGCGTCGGCCGGGATGTCGGGGGCCGGGGCGGGCGAGGGCGCTGGGGCCTGCGTCGCACAGCCGCTCAGTACCGCCACGAGCAGGCCGACGAGTAGCGGTCGCGTCATTTACTCAGCAGCCGCATCGCGCCTTCCAGGCCGGAGAGGCTCAGCGGGAACATGCGCTGCTGCATCAGCTGCTGGATCAGCGCGATGCTCTGCCGGTACTGCCAGACGCCTTGCGGCTCGGGGTTGATCCATGCGTACTTGGGGAAGGCGTGCGTGAGGCGCTGCAGCCATTCGGCGCCGGCCTCGTCGTTGTTGTACTCGACGCTGCCGCCCACCTGCAGGATCTCGTAGGGGCTCATGGTCGCGTCGCCGACGAAGATGAGCTTGTAGTCGCGGTTGTACTTGCGGATCAGGTCGAAGGTGGCGAGCTTCTCGCTGAAGCGGCGGCGGTTGTTCTTCCAGACGAAGTCGTAGACGCAGTTGTGGAAGTAATAGAACTCCAGGTGCTTGAACTCGCTCTTGGCGGCGGAGAACAGCTCCTCGACGCGGTGCACGTGTTCGTCCATCGTGCCGCCCACGTCCATCAGCAGCAGCACCTTGACCTTGTTGTGGCGCTCCGGCTGCATGCGGATGTCCAGCATGCCGGCGTTGGCGGCCGTGCCGTGGATGGTGCCGTCCAGGTCCAGTTCCAGCGCCGAGCCCTCGCGGGCGAAGCGGCGCAGCCGGCGCAGCGCGACCTTGATGTTGCGCGTGCCCAGTTCCAGCGTGTCGTCGTAGTCGCGGTAGGCGCGCTGCTCCCAGACCTTGACGGCGCTCTTGTTGCCGCCCTGGCCGCCGATGCGCACGCCCTGCGGGTTGTAGCCCGAGTTGCCGAAGGGGCTGGTGCCGCCCGTGCCTATCCAGCGGTTGCCACCTTCGTGGCGCTCCTTCTGCTCCTC
>CAMLKW010000009.1 GCA_946480605.1 uncultured Roseateles sp.
GCGGGCTGAAGGGCTTGGCCAGGTAGTCGTCGGCGCCCAGCTCCAGGCCCAGCACGCGGTCCATCTCGTCGCTGCGCGCGCTCAGCACGATGACGGGCAGGGCCTTCAGCGGCCCGGCGCGCAGCTCGCGGCACAGGTCCAGGCCGTGGCCGTCCGGCAGGCCGATGTCCAGGATCAGCAGCTCCGGCGCCGGGCCGCGGCGCAGCCGCTCGCGGGCCTCGGCCAGCCAGCCGCGATGCTCGACCTCGAAGCCCTCGCGGCGCAGCGCGAACGCGACCGTGTCCGCGATGGCGGGGTCGTCCTCCAGCAGCAGGATGCTGGCGGTCACGCGCGCCAGCCCCGGGTCAGTGCGGCCACCAGCGCCGCGGCGCTGCCGGGGCTGCGGTTCAGCGGCAGCGCCTGGCCCGCCCACAGGCTGATGAAGTCGGCCCGGCCCGCCTTGGCCGCGGCCTGGCGCAGCGGGCGGCTGGCGGCATTGGGCTGCGGGAAGTCCGGCAGCGCCATGCCGTCCAGCTCGCGCGTGACGCGGTTGGCCACGCCGCGCGCCAGCCGGCCGGAGAAGGCGCGGGTCAGCGTCGAGTCGGCATCGCGCGCCGTCAGCAGCGCGCCGCGGTAGGCCGGCGACAGCGGGCATTCGTCCACCAGCAGGAAGGCCGTACCCACCGTCACCGCACTCGCGCCCAGCGCCTGCGCAGCCGCGACGCCACGCGCGTCGGCGATGCCGCCGGCCGCGATGACCGGGATGTCCAGCGCGTCGACCAGTTGCGGCACCAGCGCCATCGTGCCGATCAGCGCACCTTCCGGTGTGCCCAGAAAGCCGCCACGGTGGCCGCCGGCCTCAAAGCCCTGCGCGACGACGGCATCCACGCCGCTGGCCTGCAGCGCCAGGCCCTCGGACACCTGCGTGGCCGTGCCCAGCACGGTGAAGCCGCTGGCCTGCAGCGCCGCCACGCGCGCCGCGCCCGGGTCGCCCATGACGAAGCTGATGGCGGCCGGCCGGGCTGCGATGGTGGCGGCGAGCTGGGCTTCGAAGTCTTCCTCGAACTGCGTGGGCCGTACCGGCGCCGGCAGGCCCAGCTCGGCATGCCAGCCCGCCAGGCGCGCGAGGTAGGTGTCGAGCCCGGCTTCGTCACGCCGCCAGGGCTGGGGACAGAACAGGTTGATGCCGAAGGGCTTGTCGGTGCGCGCCCGGATGTCGGCCGCGATCTCGGTGATGCGTGTCGGCGCCAGATAGGCCGCCCCCAGTTGCCCGAAGCCGCCGCCCGCGGATACGGCGGCCACCAGTGCGGCGCTGGCGGCCTCGCCGGCCATGGGGGCCATCCAGATGGGTGGAAGGTTGAACAGGCTCATCAGCGGGCTCCAGCCAACACCGGGAACAGCTTGATCAGACCGTCGGCCAGCAGCTCCACGGCCAGCGCGGCGAGGATGAGGCCCATCAGCCGGGTCATGATGTTGATGCCGGTCTGGCCCAGCACCTTGGCGATCTTGCTGCTTGCGGAGAAGGTGATGAAGGTCACTGCGGTTACGACCACGCCGTAGCCGCACAGGATGGCCAGTTCCCACCAGACGCGCGTCTTGTCGGCGTAGATGACCATGGTCGAGATGGTGGCCGGCCCGGTCAGCAGCGGGATGGCCAGCGGCACGACGGCGATGCTGGCGCCCGCGTCCACCTTGCTGTCGCCGTCGCTGACGTCCTGCGGCCTGGCCTCGGCCGGCTTGGCGTTCAGCATCTGCAGCGAGCTGATCAAGAGCAGGCAGCCGCCGCCGACCTGGAAGCTGGCCAGCGAGATGCCGAAAAACTCGATGATCTTCAGCCCGAACAGCGCCGACAGCGCAATGACGATGCCGGCCGTGCTGGCGCTGACCAGGATGGTCCGGCGCCGCTGTTCGCGCGTCAGGCCGCTGGTGAAGTGGATGAAGAAGGGCACCACGCCCACGGGGTTCACGATGGCCAGCAGCGCGACGAGGGGCTTGTAGATGTCCATGGCGGGCGAGGCTACCATCGCCGCGCGGCTGCCCACCGAGGTCTTCGCCTGCCTTCACCGGCAAGCACTCCGGGGCAACCCCGGGGGTTGGAAGTCTGCCGCCCTGCAGGGCACGAGGCGCGGGGCGCCTTGCGCCCGACACCTCACGCATCACCCGTCGCTCGGTCGGTGGCCGCAACTTTTCTCAGCCAAGGGGACAACGGGTGGACCACGCCCGCAGGATGACGGCGCGGGCGCTGGCCCGCGCGATGCTGGCCGGCGCTCATCGCGAGGACGCGCTGGCGGCGCGCATGGCCGCCTGCCTGGAGGCCCGCCCGCCCTGGCTGGCGGCTCTGGCACAGGCCATGGCGCGTGTGCCGGGCGAGGTCTGGCGGCGGCTGGATGTGGTGGATCTGGCCCGACGCGTCGAGGCCCACGAAGGCTTTGCCGAGGCCTGGGCCGGCCCGCTGCGTCCCGAGGCCCGCCGCTGGCTGCTGCGCCCACCCGACGACCTGCCCGCCGCCCCCGGCGGCCTGCAGCGGCCGCACTGGGCCACCGTCGGCGCGCTGGCCCGCGGCCTGGGCCTGACGCCCGCCGGCCTGTGGCGGCTGACGCTGCCCACCGACTGGCAGCGCCGCCGGCCGCTGGCGCAGCAGCACTACCGCCAGGCGCTGGTGCCCAAGCGTGCGCAAGACGCCGGCTGGCGTCTGCTGGAAGTGCCCGAGCCCCACCTGCGCGCCGTGCAGCGCCGGCTGCTGGACCAGCTGCTGAACGGCCTGCCGCCGCATGCCGCGGCCTGGGGCTTTACGCCCGGGCGCGATGTGGTGCAGCACGCGGCGCTGCACGCCGGCCAGGGCCGGGTCCTGCGGCTGGACCTGAGCGACTTCTTCTCAACGGTGCGGGCCGCGCGCGTGCACGCGCTCTTCAAGACCCTGGGCTATTCGACGGCCGTGGCGCGTGCGCTGACCGCCCTGTGCACGACGGCCGTGCCCGAGGCCTGGTTGCGCACCGAGCCGCGCCTGGGCTGGCCGCAGCGCCAGCGCCTGCGCGACGCCCACCTGCCGCAGGGGGCGCCCACGTCGCCGGCGCTGGCCAACCTGTGCGCCTTTGCGCTGGACGCCCGGCTCGCTGGGCTGGCCCAGGCCTTCGGCGCCCGCTACAGCCGCTACGCGGACGACCTGGTGTTCTCCGGGCCGGCGGCGCTGCCGGTGCGGGCCATCACGGCCTGGGTCGAGGCGATTGCGGCGGACGAGGGCTTCGTCGTGAACGCGCGCAAGACGCGCAGCCAGGGTGTCGCGCAGCGGCAGTCGGTGTGCGGCATCGTCGTCAACCAGCGGCCCAACCTGGCGCGCACCGAGTTCGACCGCCTCAAGGCCATCCTGCACCGCTGCGTCGTCGACGGACCGGCCGGCCAGAACCGCGACGGCCATGCGGACTGGCGCGGCCACCTGCAGGGCCGCGTGGCCTGGGCGGCCCGGCTCAATCCTGCCAGGGCCGAAAAACTCAGGCGCCTGCTCGATCGCGTGGACTGGGCGCGCTGAGCGCGCGCAGGTAGTCCAGCCCCGCGGCGCCGCGGGCACCCCACCAGCTCAGCAGCTCGCCATCCACCAGCCGCACGCGCGCCCGTGGGCACAGCGCCTGGGCCTCGGCGATGTGCTGGGCCGTGAAGCGATAGGGCTCGGAGCTGAGCAGCACGCGGTTGACGTCGGCCAGCCAGGGCTCGTCGCCCGCGAGCGCGGGGTAGCGGCCGGCGCCCCGCTCGCCGCCGGCCACGTCGGGCCAGGTCTGCCAGCCGGCTTCGGCCAGCAGCGTCGAGATGTAGGTGTCGCGAGCCACGGTCATCCAGGGGCTGCGCCAGATCAGGTAGAGCACCTTCTCTGGCGGGCGGACCTCCGCGCGGCAGCGCGCCAGCGCGGCGTCGAATTCGGCCGACAGCAGCGTCGCGCGCTCGTTGACGCCGGGCAGGTCGGCGAAGGCCGCGCGCAGCTGCTCGAACAGCGCGGGGTTGTCTTCCGGCCGGCGCGGGTGGGTCACGATGACGTTCGGCACGAAGGCCCGCAGCGCCTCGGCCGTGTCGCGGCGGTTCTCGTCAATGTTCACGACCACGTGCGTGGGCGCCAGCCGCCGCAGCTTGTCCAGGTTCACGTCCTTGGTCCCCCCCACCTTGGGGGTGTCGCGCACCGCGTCGGCCGGATGGATGCAGAAGCCCGTGCGCGCCACCAGCCAGGGCGCCAGGCCCAGCGCCACCAGCGTTTCGGTGGCGCTGGGCACCAGGCTGGCGATACGGGGCGAGGTCATTCCTCTTCGGTCAGCGCCAGATAGACCGCGCAGCAGCCGCGCAGCCATACCAGCGTGGGCAGCACCAGCGCCAGCGCGAACACCATGCCGCCGCCGATCAGCGCCGCCAGACCCAGGTTGCCGCCCTGCAAGGGCACGCCGCTGGCGCCCAGGCCGCGCGGCCCCAGGCCCATGACGCCGGCCAGCAGTTGGCGCGCCGGCAGCTCGATGCCGGCCCCCAGGATGGCCAGGCCGGCCAGCAACTGGCTGCCGGTCACGACCACGAAGCTGACCGCCGCCGTCGCCAGCGCCACCATCAGGTAGACGGCGGCCATCAGCAGCGCCGTCTCGGGCAGGCCGTGGCGCAGCCGTCCGCGCAGGAAGACCAGCACGTCGCGGCTGTGCCCGCCGGCCCACACCGCGGGGCCGGACAAGGGGCCGACCAGGATCACCAGCACGAAGGCGAGGCTGCCCAGCACCAGCACGCCCAGCGGCAGCACCAGGGCCAGCAGCGGCGCACCGACCCAGGGCCAGTGCGTGGCGCCCAGCAGGCCGGCCAGCACCAGCACGGCGGCACCGGCCATCGCCAGGCAGGCCAGCAGCGCCACCAGCACGCGGTGGCCCCGGCGCAGCGCGTCGCCCCAGGCGTCCTGCGGGTCCCGCACCGGGCGGCCGCGGGCCTGGTCCATCAGCATCAGGCCCGTGGCATTGACGCTGAAAAAAGCGACAGCCAGCGCCAGGCCCAGCCACAGCGCGCCCATCCAGGCCTCGTCGCGCCCCAGGGCGGAGCGTGCCGAGGCCAGCAGCAGCCCGGCCACGCAAAAGCCCATCAGCAGGCCGTAGAGGGCGCGCAGATTGCGCAACGCATCCACGCTTTGGAGCACGCGGGCCAGGGCTGGAAGCAGGGGCACTGTCATGGGGCGGCGATCGTATCGATGACGCGACGATGTGACTGTGGTTTTCCAGGGTTTGTGCTAGCTCTGAAAAACAACACTTGCCAAAGGCCCGATCCCGGATTTGTGAACCCGGCCACCATAATCAATTGCCTGTGTCTGGACGCCGCACCTTCGCTTGAATGGTTCACGATGGGTTGAAGCTCCACATGGTTTTTTTGGTTTTGAGTTAGAGAAGGGCTTCCCCATGGGAAACAAGCTGTATGTGGGCAATCTGGCCTACAGCGTGCGTGACGAATCGCTGCAAGAGGCGTTCGGTCAGTTCGGCACGGTGACCTCCGCAAAGGTCATGATGGATCGTGAAACGGGCCGCTCCAAGGGCTTCGGTTTCGTCGAGATGGGTTCCGACGCAGAGGCGCAGGCCGCCATCAACGGCATGAACGGCCAGGCCCTGGAAGGCCGCGCCATCGTCGTGAACGAGGCTCGTCCTCGTGAAGAGCGTCCGGGCGGCTTCGGCGGCGGTGGCCGTTCGGGCGGCGGCGGCTTCGGTGGTGGCGGCGGCTACGGTGGCGGCGGTGGCCGTTCCGGTGGCGGCGGCTACGGCGGCGGCGGTGGCGGCTACGGTGGTGGCGGCCGTTCCGGCGGCGGCGGCTACGGCGGCGGTGGCCGCTCCGGCGGTGGCGGCGGCTACGGTGGCGGCGGCTACTGATCGGCCCAGCGATTGAAGAAAAGGCGCCCATCGGGCGCCTTTTTTCATGGGTGCGGCTGCGCAGCCCCCTGGGGCTTCAGTAGCCCAGGGTGAGCTTGGCAAACAGCTCGCGATGGCGGGCCGCGCCGGGGAGCCCGCTGGTGCGGTTCAGCCCCAGGCTGAAGATGCGCGACAGGCCGATGCGGTGCTGGAACATCAGCGCCAGCTGGCGACTGCGGCCGTCCTCGGTGGCCAGGCCCGCGCTGGCGTCCTCGCGGCGCGTGAAGCGGCTTTGCTGGTGGATGAGGCGCAGCGAATCGCGTGCGCTCAGGTGCAGCACCACCAGGCTGCGGGCGCTGCGGTCGGTGAAGGCGCGGCGGCCGTCCGGGGCGTTCACCCAGCCCAGGCCCAGGTGCTGTTCGAACTCCAGCCACAGCCCCGCCGGCAGCGGCGCGCGCAGCTTGGCCTCCATCTCGGCCTGCAGGCCGGTGCCGACGCGGTCGGCATCCACGTCCAGGCGCCGGCCCCATTCGACCTCGGCGAACAGAAGGCTGAAGCGCTCGCCCGGGTTGGATTCGAAGCCCAGCAGCAGCGTGCGCGTGCCGTGCAGCCGGCCGCCGCTCTTGGCGCGGTGGCTGTCCAGTCCCACATGGCCCCAGACACCGGTGTTGCGCGCGGCGGCGAACCAGAAGCCGGGCTGCACCAGCCGGTCCACGACCTGGCCGGCGGCGACGCTGAAGCGCGGGTCGGCCAGCGTGCGGGTCTCCTGCAGCTTCAGCTGGATCTCGGTCTCGTGCATCTCGATGCCGGCCAGCTCGCGCTCGCCGGTGCGCAGGTAGCCGAAGGCCGACGCGCGGCGGATGCCGCTCTGATTGACGAAGCCGTTGTCGTTGGCAAAGCGCGGGCTGATCTCCTCCACGTTGACATTGGCGAACCAGTCCGCGTCGAGATGGCGCCAGCCCAGCCACGCGCGGTGGCCGCGCTGGCGGTCGACGCGCTGCACCTCGCTGGCGTCGTCCACGCCCAGCGTGGTGCTGGACAGCAGCAGATGGCCGCGCCACTGATCGCTGTCGCCGGCACGCCAGACGCCGTCGCTGCCGACCACCTGCGTGCCCAGACCGTGGCCGAAGTCGCGGCGCGACACCAGGCCGGCCAGACCCAGGCTGCCCAGTTGCCGGCGGCCACGCGCGAAGCTGGCTTCGGAGTCGCGCGGCTGCGTGCCCACGCGCGTGGCGAAGGCGCCGGCGCGCAGCACCGGGCCGCCGCCGGCATCGCGCAGGTGCAGCGCCGTGGCCTCGGCGCCGGCGCCGCGCCAGGTGGCGCGCAGGCCCCAGTCGGGGTCGGTGACGGCGCGCGTGTAGAAGGCCGCGAGGCTGCGGTTCTCGCCGGATTCGTCGGGCTGCGTGGGGCCCACCACGTCGGCGCTCTCGAGGAAGAACGGCCGCTTCTCCGGCACGCTGAGGGCGAAGCGCGTGTTGCCGGCGAGCTGCGGCTCGTCCAGTTCCACCTGCGAGAAGTCGGGGTTCAGCGTCGCGTCGATGACCCAGTCGGCGCGCGGCCGCCACTTGAACTCGGCGCCTGCCGACGCCTTGCGCGAACGCTGCGTGCCGTTGGTGTCGGTGTCGCGCGTGGACCGCAGCGTCAGCTCGGGGCGCAGCGCGAGGAAGCTGCGCTCGCGCACCTGCTCCACCAGGTCGCCCAGGCCGTCCAGCGGCTGCAGCTCGGCGATGAAGTGCAGCGCATCCTTGGTCAGCGGTGCGCTGAGGTTGAGCGTGCGCTCCTCGCGCGGGATGTTGCGTGCGACCATGACGCGCCAGGGCGCGCCGTCCGCATGCGGATAGCGCAGCGCCGCCAGCGGCCAGCGCAGCTCCACGCTGTAGCCGTCGGGCAGGCGCTGCACGGCGGCCTGCACGTCGAAGTCGGGCGCGGCGTCCTCGCTGGCCTCCTCGGCGGCGTACAGGCCGTCCTCCACGGCGCCGGCCGCGCTGACTCGCACGTACTGCGCGGTGCGGCGGTGGCCCACGGGGTCGATGAAGACGGACACGAAGTCCTGGTCGGCCTTGACCTGGTCACGCCGGGCCAGCGGTGCGCGGATGCGGCCCGGGTCGGCGTCCCAGGCGCGGATGCCGAACACCAGCGCGTCGGCGGTGACGAGCACTTGCACGCGGGTGTGCGTCGCCGCGGGCTGCTTGTCGGCGGGCAGGAACTGCACGAAGCGCTCGTGCACGGGGGCGCGCTGCCAGGCGGTGTCGTCGAGGCGGCCGTCGATGACCGGCGGCGCCTCGCTGGCGGCCAGCCGCAGCGCGCGGGGATGCTCGTGGGCCCAGACGGGCAGTGCGGCCAGGGCGAGCAGGCCCAGGCCAAGAAGGCGGAATGTCATGGTGTGAACGAACCGATGGCGCCGCGGCCCGGGTAGGGTGCGGCGCAATGCAAGGGGCCCGGTGGCGGGCGGCGAGGTCGCGCGCTGGAATGAGCGTCAGCGCGCGGTCGTCAGCAGGGGTGAAGAACCTTCAACATGGTGCCCTCCTCGGCCGCTTCGGTCGCGCGGCAATCGGTGCGAGGCGCGCAGTGTAGCCAGGCCTTGCCGTGCCGCGTTACTCGCCCGCGCGCTTCTTGCGCGGGCGACCGGCCAGCGCGCGGTCGTACAGCCAGTTGGGCAGCAGCCGCAGGATCTTGGCCAGCACACCCATCTGCCACGGGATGACGCGGTAGCTGACCTGGGCGCGGATGGCGCGCACGGCCTGGTCGGCGAAGTCGTCCACCGGCATCAGGAAGGGCATGCCGTAGCGGTTGCCGCGTGTCAGCGGCGTGTCGATGTAGCCCGGCAGCAGCGTGACGACCTTGACGCCGAACGGCCGGCATTCGCCGCGCAGGCTTTCGCAGTAAGCGACGACGGCGGACTTGCTGGCGCTGTAGGCCCCGTGCCCCGGCAGGCCGCGGATGGCGGCCACGCTGGCCACGCCCACCAGCGTGCCCGAGCCACGCGCGTTCATGGCCTCGACGAAGGGATGGAAGGTGGCGGCCAGGCCGACGTTGTTGGTCGCGAACACGCGGCGCATCACGTCCAGGTCGTCGAACTGCGTGGTGTCCATGCCGATGCTGATGCCGGCGTTGGCGATGACGACATCGGGCAGGCCTTGGGTGGCGATGCAGTCGCGGCCCGCACGGGTGATGGATTCGCAGTCGGCGACGTCGGCGCCGTAGACCTTGAAGCGCGCGGTATCGAGCTGCTGCTCCGCGGCCCAGCGGTCCACCTCGGCGGTGCGGCGCGCCACCAGCGCGAGGCGGGCGCCGTCGCGGTAGTAGCGCAGCGCCAGCGCCTGGCCGATGCCGCTGGAGGCACCGGTGATGAACACCAGCTCGCTCATCGCTGGACCCGGGGGGTGATCTGCCCCTGCGCCTTGCCGGTGAAGCTGAGCCGGCCGGTCAGGTGGCGGTACTCGAAGTTGCTGGTGTTCAGCGTGGTGCTGCCCTGGCGGATGGTGACCGGCAGGTGGGAGCGCAGCACCTCGCTGTTGGACAAGGCCTGCAGGAATTCGCCGCGCACCTCCATCAGCGCCACCGCGTTCTCGCCGGAGCCGGGCGGCAGGCGGCGCAGGCGCACGTCGCCCAGCAGCTGCAGGTCGCTGCCGTCGGCGTTGCTGAGCGCGCGCCTGGCCTCGGCGATGGCGAGGCTGCCGTCCGGCGCGACCGCGCGCACGCGCACCTGGTCGATCTCGACGGTGTCGGTGTCGGGGTAGTGGCGCAGCTCGGCGCCGGCGATCTGCACGTTGAGGCGGCCGTCCGCGCCGATGCGCTGGATCTCGAAGTTGGCCATGCGGTAGTCGGGCACGTGGCGTGGCGGCGCGGGCTCGCCGGGGTCGCCCAGCAGCGGCGTGTTCTTCACCAGCCACCAGGTGCCGCTGGCCAGCAGCGCCATCAGCAGCAGCGGCAGGTAGTTGGACAGCAGGCTCTGCAGCCGCCACAGCCAGGGCTGGGCGCGCTGGCGGCGGCTGGGCAGCGGGGCTGGCAACACACTGCTCAAGCGCGGCCTCCGTCCAAGGTGTCGTGGTGCGCGTGCAGCAGCCGCTCGTAGTGGCCGGCCGCCATCAGCAGCAGGTCGCAGAACTCGCGCGCGGCGCCGTAGCCGGCTGCGGCCTGCGTGACGTAATGCGCCACGCCCTTGGCCTCGGCGTGCGCGCCGGGTGGCGCGGCGGCGAAGCCGGCGCGGGCCAGCAGCGGCAGGTCGGGCCAGTCGTCGCCGATGGCGGCCACCTCGCCCCACGTGGCGCCGAACTGCGCCAGCAGCGGCGTCGCGGCGGCCAGCTTGTCCTTCACGCCGTGCATGGCGTGCGTGAGGCCCAGGTCGGCCACGCGGCGGCGCACGCCGGGGCTGTCACGGCCGGTGATGATTACGGGCGTGATGCCGGCCTGCTGCAGCAGCTTCAGGCCGTGGCCGTCCAGCGTCGAGAAGGCCTTCTGGTCTTCGCCGTTGGCGCCGATGTAGATGCGGCCGTCGGTGAGCACGCCGTCCACGTCGAACAGCGCCAGCTTGACGCCCAGGCCCGTGCCCTGTGCCTTGACGAGCAGTTCGGGGGGGAAGCTCAGCGCGGCCATCAAATCACCTTCGCGCGCATGAGGTCGTTGATGCTGATCGCCCCCAGCAGGCGCTTCTCGGCATCGACGACGAGGACCACCGTGATGCGCGCCGCTTCCATCAGGTCGGCCGCGTCCACGGCCAGCGCGTCGGCGCCGACGGTGCGCGGCTTCGGGTGCGCCACCTCGGCGGCGGTCAGCGCGCGCAGGTCGCGGCCCTGCTCGATGAGGCGGCGCAGGTCGCCGTCGGTGAAGATGCCGGCAACGCGGTCATCGGCATCGACGATGACCGCCATGCCCAGCGCCTTCGCGCTCATCTCGCGCATCAGGTCGGTGAAGCTGGTCGCGCCGGCCACGCGCGGCAGCGCGTCGCCGCTGCGCATCAGGTCGCGCACATGCGTCAGCAGCTTGCGGCCCAGCGCGCCGCCGGGGTGGGAGCGGGCGAAGTCCTCGGCCTTGAAGCCGCGCGCATCCAGCAGTGCCACGGCCAGCGCATCGCCCAGTGCCATCTGCGCGGTGGTGCTGGCGGTGGGGGCCAGCTGCAGCGGGCAGGCTTCCTCGGGCACGGCGCTGTCCAGCACGACGTCGGCATGCGCGGCCAGGCTGGATTCGGCACGGCCGGTCATCGCGATGACGGGCACGCCCAGGCGCTTGAGCACCGGCAGGATGGCGTTCAGCTCGTCGCTCTCGCCGGAGTTGGACAGCGCCAGCACGATGTCGCCGGGCGTGACCATGCCCAGGTCGCCATGGGCCGCCTCGGCGGGATGGACGAACAGCGCGGGCGTGCCGGTGGAGGCCAGCGTGGCGGCGATCTTGCGGCCCACATGGCCGCTCTTGCCCATGCCCATGACGGCCACGCGGCCCTGGCAGGCCAGCACGGCCTGCACGGCGCGGGCGAAGGCCTCGCCCAGGCGCGGGCCCAGTTCGGTCAGCGCGCGGGCCTCGACGGCCAGGGCGTCCTGCCCCATGCGAATGGCGCGCGGAGCATCGAAAACGGGGGAACTCATGCGGGCAGTGTAGACAAGGCAAGGCCCCACGGGTTTCCACAGAGACGGCCGCGCAAGCGCAGTCCTAGACTGGCCCGATCGCACCACGGAGGAGACACCGTGCAGTGGACCGATACCTCGAATCCGGCCTATTTCCACAAGGTCGTCGATTGCCAGTGGGCATGCCCGGCACACACGCCGGTGCCCGAGTACATCCGCCTCATCGCGCAGGGGCGGCATGACGAGGCCTACTGGGTGAACTGGGTCAGCAATGTGTTCCCCGGCGTGCTGGGGCGCACCTGCGACCGGCCCTGCGAGCCCGCCTGCCGGCGCGGCCGCGTGGAGGAGAAGCAGGCGGCCAAGCCGGAGCCCGTGGCCATCTGCCGGCTCAAGCGCGTGGCGGCGGACAACAAGACCGACGAGTTCCGCGCGATGCTGCCCAAGCCTGCGGCGAGGAACGGCAAGCGCGTGGCCTGCGTGGGCGCCGGGCCGGCGTCGCTGGCGGTGGCGCGAGACCTGGCCCTGGAGGGCTATGCCGTCACCGTGTTCGACGGCGAGAGCAAGCCCGGCGGCTTCATCCGCACGCAGATCCCGCGCTTCCGGCTGCCGGAGCGGGTCATCGACGAGGAGTGCGGCTACATCCTCGGGCTGGGCGTCGAATGGCGCGCCGGCCAACGCGTGGATTCGATGAAGGCGCTGCTGGCCGAAGGCTGGGACGCCGTCTTCGTCGGCTGCGGTGCGCCACGCGGGCGCGACCTGGCGCTGCCCGGGCGGGACGAGACACGGGCCCAGGTGCACATCGGCATCGATTGGTTGAGCAGCGTGTCCTTCGGCCATGTGACGGCCGTGGCGCCGCGCGTCATCGTGCTGGGCGGCGGCAACACGGCAATGGACTGCTGCCGCTCGGCGCGGCGGCTGGGCGCGTCGTCGGTCACGGTCGCCGTGCGCAGCGGCTATGCGCAGATGAAGGCGAGCCCGTGGGAGAAGGAAGACGCCGAGCACGAGGGCATCCCCATCCTCGACTTTCATGTGCCGCTGGCCTTCGAGCATGTCGACGGCAGGCTCACGGGCATGCGGTTCAAGAAGGCGCAGAGCGGCGAGGAAGTCGTCATCCCCTGCGACGAGGTGCTGATCGCCGTGGGCCAGGAGAACAGCTTCCCGTGGATAGAGCGCGACGCGGGCATCGCCTTCGGCGACGACGGCTTGCCGGTGCTGGATGCGAAGAGCTTCCAGTCTTCGTTGCCGCAGGTGTTCTTCGGCGGCGATGCGGCGTTCGGGCCCAAGAACATCATCACGGCCGTCGCCCACGGCCACGAAGCGGCGGTGAGCATCGACCGCCTGCTGCACGGCGAGCCGGTCACGCAGCGCCCGCCGCCGCACGTGAACCTCGTGTCGCAGAAGATGGGCATCCACGAGTGGAGCTACGACAACGCCATCACGCTGGACCTGCGCAGCAAGGTGCCCTGGGCCGCCGCCGAGAAGGCGCTGGCCAGCATCAAGGTCGAGGTGGAGCTGGGCTTCGACGCGGCCAGCGCGCTGAAGGAAGCCGGGCGCTGCCTGAACTGCGACGTGCAGACCGTGTTCGCGCCCAAGCTGTGCATCGAGTGCGACGCCTGCGTGGACATCTGCCCGATGGACTGCATCACCTTCACGGCGGACGGCCCCGATCTGCGCGAGCGGCTGAACGCGCCGGCGTTGAACGAGGACCAAGCCATCTACGTCGAAGGCGGGCTCAAGACCGGCCGCGTGATGGCCAAGGACGAGGACGTCTGCCTGCACTGCGGGCTGTGCGCCGAGCGCTGTCCGACCGGGGCGTGGGACATGCAGAAGTTCCTGCTCGTCACGGCCAAGGCCGGCGCCGCCTGCCGCGACCACGCGACGCGCAAGGAGGTCGCCGCATGAGCCGCATCGAGGCCGTCAACGACTTCGTCGTCAAGTTCGCCAATGTCAACGGCTCGGGCTCGGCGTCGGCCAACGAGCTGTTCGCGCGCGCCATCCTGCGCATGGGTGTGCCGGTGAGCCCGCGCAACATCTTCCCGAGCAACATCCAGGGCCTGCCGACCTGGTACGAGGTGCGCGTGTGCGAGGCCGGCTGGCTGGGCCGGCGCGGCGGCGTGGACCTGATGGTGGCGATGAACCCACAGACCTGGGACCAGGACGTCGCCGAGATCCAGCCCGGCGGCTACCTGTTCTACGACTCCACCAAGCCGCTTCCGGCCAGCGCCTTCCGCGACGACATCCACGTCATCGGCATGCCGGCCACGGCCATCTGCAACGCCACCTACGACGTGCCGCGCGAGCGCACGCTGTTCAAGAACATCCTCGTGCTGGGCGCGCTGAGCGAGCTGATGGGCATTGCGGCGGCCGTCATCGAGGGGCTGTTCGCCGAGCAATACAAGGGCAAGGAACGGCTGCTGGACTCCAACGTGCGCGCGCTGCACGCCGGAGCTGAGTTCGCGCGCGACCACCTGTCCGTGCAGCCCTTCGGCCTGAAGGTGCAGTCCGCCGATGCGGTGGGCGACAAGGTCTTCCTGGAAGGCAATGCGGCCACGGCGCTGGGCTGCATCTACGGCGGCGCCACGGTCTGTGCCTGGTACCCGATCACGCCGTCGTCGTCAGTCGCCGAGGCCTTCGAGAAGTACGCGCTGAAGTTCCGCACCGACCCGGCCACCGGCGAGAAGCGCTATGCCATCGTGCAGGCCGAGGACGAAATCGCCTCCATCGGCATCATCACCGGCGCCGGCTGGAACGGCGCGCGCGCGTTCACGTGCACGTCGGGACCGGGCGTGTCGCTGATGACCGAGTTCCTCGGGCTGGCCTACTTCGCCGAGATCCCCTTCGTCGTCATCGACGTGCAGCGCGGCGGCCCCAGCACCGGCATGCCGACGCGCACGCAGCAGGCCGACCTGCTGAGCAGCGCCTACGCGTCGCACGGCGACACGCAGCACGTGCTGCTGCTGCCTGAGGACCCGCGCGAGTGCTTCGAGTTCGCCGCCGACGCGCTGGACCTGGCCGAGCGGCTGCAGACGCCGGTGTTCCTGATGAGCGACCTGGACATCGGCATGAACCAGCGGCTGTGCGCGCCGCTCGAATGGAACGACGAGCGCCGCTACGACCGCGGCAAGCTCATGACGGCCGAGATGCTGGACGCCGGCCGTGAGTTCGCGCGCTACAAGGACGTGGATGGCGATGGCATCCCGTGGCGCACGCTGCCCGGCACGCATGCTCGACTAGGCGCCTACTTCACGCGCGGCACCACGCGCAACGAGCAGGCCATCTACTCGGAGCGCGGTGACGACTACGTCCGCAACGTCGAGCGCCTGCGCGCCAAGTTCGCCACCGCCGCGCTGCTGGCGCCGCAGCCGCTGGTGCGTGCCGCGGCGCAGAAGACGCGCCTCGCCGTCCTCTACTTCGGCTCCACCGCGCCAGCCATGGACGAGGCGCTGGCCGTGCTGGCCGACGCCGGCATCCACATCGACGCGATGCGGCTGCGCGCCTACCCCTTCCCGCCGGCTGTGGCCGAATTCATCGCGGCGCACGACGCCGTGTTCGTCGTCGAGCAGAACCGCGACGCGCAGATGCGCCGCCTGCTCATCAACGAGCTGGAGGTGGCGCCCGCGCAGCTGACCAAGGTGCTGCACTACGACGGCACGCCCATCACGGCGCGCTTCATCACCGACGCGATCACGCGCCACGTGCATGCGCTCGCCACCGCACCCAGGAGCGCGGCATGACCTACCTCGCCAAACCCAAGCTGCATCACCCGAGTCTCACGAAGAACGCCGTCGGCTACACGCGCCGCGACTACGAAGGCAAGGTCTCCACGCTGTGCGCCGGCTGCGGCCACGACTCCATTTCCAGCGCCATCGTGCAGGCCTGCTGGCAGCTGGACATCGCGCCCCACCGCGTCGCCAAGCTCAGCGGCATCGGCTGCTCCAGCAAGACGCCCGACTACTTCCTCGGCGCCAGCCACGGCTTCAACACCGTGCACGGCCGCATGCCCAGCGTGCTGACCGGCGCCAACCTCGCCAACCGCGAGCTGCTGTACCTGGGCGTCTCGGGCGACGGCGACTCGGCCTCCATCGGCCTCGGCCAGTTCGCGCACGCCATGCGGCGCGGCGTGCGCATGGTCTACATCGTCGAGAACAACGGCGTCTACGGCCTGACCAAGGGCCAGTTCAGCGCGACGGCCGACAAGGGCTCGGTGGCCAAGAAGGGCGCCGCCAACAACGACACGGCCATCGATCTCGCCGCACTGGCGCTGCAGCTGGGTGCCACCTTCGTCGCGCGCAGCTTCTCGGGCGACAAGGCCCAGCTGGTGCCGCTCATCGAGGCCGCCATGCGCCACGGCGGCGCGGCCTTCATCGATGTGGTCAGCCCCTGCGTGGCGTTCAACAACCATGCCGGTTCGACGCGCAGTTATGACCATGTGCGCGCCCACAACGAGGCGCTGAACCGCATCGACTTCATCGCGCTGGCCGACGAACAGGTCGTGGCCGACACGCCCGAGCTCATCGACGTGCCGCAGGCCGACGGCACGACGTTGCGTCTGCGCCGGACCGACGCCAGCTACGACCCCACCGACCGCCTCGGCGCCATGGCTGCGATGCAGCTGCGCGCCGCGGCCGGCGAGATCGCCACCGGCCTGCTGTACGTCGACCCTGCGGCCCGGGACTGGCATGCAGCGCAGCGCAGCGCGGCGGCGGCGCTGAACGCACTGGGTGAAAAAGACCTGTGCCCGGGCGCCACGGCGCTGCAAAAAATCAATGCAAGCCTGAGATGATCCGGCGCCATGCGCCTCATGCTTCTGCCCATCGCCGCCCTCGTGCTGACCGCCTGCGCCAGCTCCAGCCAGGACAAGGTCGCCAGCGCGGCCACCACGCCGCTGTCTGACCTCAACGTCGTGCGGGCCGAGATCCCCGACGTGCTGAAGGCCGCCGCCGCTGCACCCTACGCCGCGCCGGCCGACGCCAGCTGCGCCGGCCTGGCCCAGGCCATCCAGGCCTTGGACGAGGTGCTGGGCCCCGACCTCGACGCGCCGGTCACCAAGGGCAACACCGGCCTGCTGGAGCGCGGCGAGGACGCCGCCACCGGCGCGCTGCAGCGCACGGCCGAGGGCGTCATGCCCTTCCGCGGCTGGGTGCGCAAGCTGACCGGCGCCGAACGCTACGCCCGTCAGGTCAGCGCCGCCATCACGGCCGGCGGCGTGCGGCGTGGCTTTCTGCGCGGGCAGGCGGCGGCCAAGGCCTGCACGCCGGCGCCGGCAAAGGCTCCCTAAAGCACCCTGATCACACTCGTTTGCCGGGGCTCAACACTCAGCAAACTTTCGACCACGGGACGGCAAAGCGGCGTCGGCAGACTCGCCGCCGATGCGATTTGCCCGACCCTCCCTGCGCGCCACGCTGCTGGCGGCGCTCGTCTTCCTGCTCTGGGCCGTCGTCGGCGCGGCCTGGTTTCTGCGCAAATACCTGGGCCCGGTCACGCCCGACCAGGTGTTGTTCCACCTGCAGAACGGCGGCCTGGACTACGCCGACCCGCGCCTGCTGTGGCGCGCCGCCCGCTGCCTGGCGGCCGTCGCGGTGCTGGGCGCGATCAGCCTGTTGCTGCTGCGGCGCCTGCGCCGCTGGCACCGGCTGCCGTTGCTGGCCTTGCTGGGCACCGGCGCGGTGGTGTCGGTCAACGCGACGGTGTCCGACCCCTGCCAGCCCGAGCCCGATGGCGGCGACTACCTGGCGCGCCACTACGTGGACCCCGGCCAGGTGGACGTGCAGCTGCCGGCGCAGCGGCCCGACGTGCTGCTGGTGTTCGTCGAGTCGCTGGACCAGGGCTACACCCGGCCGCGCGAGCCGGCCGCCGCGCTGCTGCCGCAGCTGACCCGGCTGCAGGACGAGGTCCAGACGCTGGGCGAGCTGCGCAACCTCAGCGGCGCGAGCTGGACCGTGGGGGGCATGTTCAGCGCGCTGTGCGGCCTGCCGCTGCAACCCGTGGGGCTGATGAGCCACAACGCGCTGGAGTACAGCCAGGGCTTCTTCGAGGGCGGCAGCTGCCTGACCGACCTGCTGGCCGCGCGCGGCTGGGAGATCAGCTTCTACGGCGGAGCTTCGCTGAAGTTCGCCGGCAAGGGGCGCTTCCTGCAGCAGCACGGCGTCAGCCGCCGCTTCGGCGCCGAGCAATGGCGGCAGCGCGGCCTGCAGCTGCCGCGCGAGGGCTGGGGACTGCTGGACAGCGACCTGGCCGCGCAGGCCTGGCTGGACATGCAGCGCCCGCGCCGCGGCGACGAGGCGCGCATGGCGCTGCTGCTGACCGTGGACACCCACGGCCCCGCCGGCGTCCGCGACCCCGGCTGCGCCGCCCCGGGCGGCGACGAGCCGGCCGAGGTGATGCGCGCCGCGCTGCGCTGCACCGACCACGTGGTGGCCGGGCTGGTGCAGCGCTTCGTCGCCGAGCGCAGCGGCCGGCCCAAGGTGGTGCTGGTCATGGGCGACCACCTCAACCCCGCGCCGCTGCTGGACGCCGAACTGCAGGCCGTGCCGGGCGGTCGCACGGTCTTCCACGCACTGGCGCGCTATGACGCCGAGGGCCGCGCACTGCCGGCCGACGACCAGCAGCGGGTGTTCACCCATGTGGACCTGCTGCCCACGCTGGCCGAGGCGCTGGGCCTGCGCTGGTCGCCGCAGCCGCATCGCCTGGGGCTGGGCCGCTCGCTGCTGGCCGGCGAGCGCCAGCCCACGCTGGCCGAGCGCGACGGCATGGCCGTCGTCAACGGCCGGCTGTCGTGCCGCTCGCCGCTGTTCCAGCGGCTGTGGATGGGCGCGGTGCAGCGCGGGGCTTGCGGCCGGGCGGGGCGACCGTGCAACATGCGGCGCCCTCGACCCCCGCCACGCCGCGATGACTCCCAGCAAGACGACCCGCCAGCCCACCGCCGCGCCGCACGCTGCCGACGGCCACGACCTGATCCGCGTGCAGGGCGCGCGCGAGAACAATCTGAAGGACGTCAGCGTCGAGCTGCCCAAGCGCCGGCTGACCGTGTTCACCGGCGTGTCGGGCTCGGGCAAGAGCTCGCTGGTGTTCGACACCCTCGCCGCCGAGTCGCAGCGCCTCATCAACGAGACCTACAGCACCTTCGTGCAGGGCTTCATGCCCACGCTGGCGCGGCCCGACGTGGACGTGCTGGAGGGCCTCACCACGGCCATCATCGTGGACCAGGAGCGCATGGGCGTCCATGCGCGCTCCACCGTCGGCACGGCCACCGACGCGAACGCCATGCTGCGCATCCTGTTCAGCCGCATTGGCAAGCCGCACATCGGGCCGCCCGGCGCGTTTGCGTTCAACGTGCCGTCGGTGCAGGCCACCGGCGTCATCAAGGTCGAGAAGGCTGGCGCCAGCCAGGCCGTCAAGCAGAGCTTCTCGCGCACCGGCGGCATGTGCCCGCGCTGCGAGGGCATGGGCGCGGTGTCGGACTTCGACCTGACACAGCTCTACGACGCGAGCAAGTCGCTCAACGACGGCGCGGTCAACATCCCCGGCTACAGCATGGAGGGCTGGTACGGCCGCATCTTCCGCGGCTGCGGCTTCTTCGACCCCGACAAGCCCATCGCCAGGTTCACCAAGCGCGAGCTGCACGACCTGCTGCACAAGGAAGCGACCAAGATCAAGGTCGACGGCATCAACCTGACCTACCTGGGGCTGATCCCGTCCATCCAGAAGTCCTTTCTGTCCAAGGACGTGGACGCGCTGCAGCCGCACATCCGCGCCTTCGTGGACCGTGTCATCACCTTCCAGACCTGTCCCGAGTGCCAGGGCACGAGGCTGTCCGAGGCGGCGCGGTCCTGCAAGATCGGCAGGCTCAGCATCGCCGACGCCTGCGCGATGCAGACCAGCGACCTGGCCGACTGGGTGCGTGGCTTGAAGCAGCCCGGCGTCGAGCCGCTGCTGAAGGCGCTGCGCGCGCTGCTGGAGGCCTTCGCCGAGATCGGCCTGGGCTATCTGTCGCTGGACCGGCCCACCGGCACCCTGTCCGGCGGCGAGGCGCAGCGCGTGAAGATGATCCGCCACCTGGGCTCGGCGCTGACCGACGTGACCTATGTGTTCGACGAGCCCACCGTGGGCCTGCACCCGCACGACATCCAGCGCATGAACGAGCTGCTGCTGCGGCTGCGCGACAAGGGCAACACGGTGCTGGTGGTGGAGCACAAGCCCGAGGTCATCGCCATCGCCGACCATGTCGTGGACCTGGGCCCGCACGCCGGCGTGCGCGGCGGCCAGGTGGTCTACGAGGGCGACGTGGCCGGCCTGCGCAAGAGCGACACGCTGACCGGCCGCCACCTCGACGACCGCGCCGCGCTCAAGCCCCGGGTGCGCAAGCCGGCCGGCGCGCTGCAGGTGCGCGGCGCCGGCGCACACAACCTGCAGAACATCGACGTGGACATCCCGCTGGGCGTGCTGTGCGTCGTCACCGGCGTGGCGGGCTCGGGCAAGAGCTCGCTGATCCACGGCTCGGTGTCCAACCGGGACGGCGTCGTCGCCATCGACCAGGGCGCCATCCGCGGCTCGCGGCGCAGCAACCCGGCCACCTACACCGGCCTGCTGGACCCCATCCGCAGCGCCTTCGCCAAGGCCAACGGCGTGAAGCCGGCGCTGTTCAGCGCCAACTCCGAGGGCGCCTGCCCGACCTGCAACGGCGCGGGTCTCATCTTCACGGACCTGGGGCCCATGGCCAGCGTGTCGACGACCTGCGAGGACTGCGGCGGCAAGCGCTTCCAGGCCGCGGTGCTGGACTACAAGCTGGGCGGGCGGGACATCAGCGAGGTGCTGGCCATGCCGGTCGCCGAGGCCGCCGAGTTCTTCGGCCAGGGCACAGTGAAGACACCGGCGGCCCACGCCATCCTCGCGCGGCTGGCCGACGTGGGCCTGGGCTACCTCACGCTGGGCCAGCCGCTGACCACGCTCTCAGGCGGCGAACGCCAGCGCCTCAAGCTGGCCACGCAGATGGCCGAGAAGGGCGAGGTCTACGTGCTGGACGAGCCCACCACCGGCCTGCACCTGGCCGATGTGGCGCAGTTGCTGGCACTGCTGGACCGGCTGGTGGACGCCGGCAAGTCCGTCATCGTCATCGAGCACCACCAGGCCGTCATGGCCCACGCCGACTGGATCATCGACCTGGGGCCCGGCGCCGGGCACGAGGGCGGCCGGGTCGTCTTCGAGGGCACGCCGGCGGCGCTGGTCAAGGGAAAGAAGACGCTTACCGGCCAGCACCTGGCGGCCTACGTCGGCTGACCCGGGCGCGCACCGTCAAGGGGCGTGTCGTCATCCCGAATTCAGGGGAGGCGCGGGCTGTCGCAATCCGCGCCCGGAAGGCGTCTACTAGGAATCAGCCGCCATCTTCTTCTGCCGAAACGATGAATGCTCTGCCCATGCCCCGCCGTCTGCTGAACGCGCTGGTGCCGCAGCCCTCGCGCACCGGCCATGCCGTGGAACCCCTGCTGATGCTGGACAGCCTGCCGCCGCAGCCGGCGCAGCCGGCGCCGCCGCTGGGGCGGCGCGCCATCGAGCAGGCGCTGGAGGAGGGTAGCCGCCGCATCTACGGCGCGATGCAGGAGGCCGAGGTCATCGAGACCCGGCCGCGCTGACGGCTCACAGCGGCGTCGGCAGTGCTTCGCCGCGCTGCAGCGCGTCCACGTTGGCGATGAAGTTCAGCACCGTGGCCCGGATGGACTGCGGCGACCAGCCCGCCACATGTGGCGTCAGGATGACGTTGGGCAGCGCCGCCAGCGCCTGTGGCGGCTGTGGTTCCCCCTCGTAGACGTCCAGCGCCGCGCCGGCGATCTGCCCGGTCTGCAGCGCGGCGGCGAGCGCGGCCGTGTCCACGCACGAGCCGCGCGCGATGTTGACGACATGGCCGCCCGGGCCCAGCGCGGCCAGCACGGCGGCGTTGACGAGGTGGGTCGTGCCGGCACCGCCGGGCGTCGCCACGACCAGGTCGTCCGCCCAGTCGGCCAGCGCCGCCATGCCGTCGAAGTACAGCGCCGCGCCCGCGTCCGCGCGCGGGCGGCGGTTGTGATAGCCGATCACCATGCCGAAGGCCGCGGCGCGCTGCGCGATCTTCAGTCCGATGGCGCCCAGGCCCACGATGCCCAGGCGGCGCCCGCCGAAGCTGGGGTAGAGCGGCAGCGCGTCGCGACACACGCCGGCCCGCAGCGCCGCGCCCTGCTGCGGCAGCGCACGCACGCTGGCCAGCAGCAGCGCGAGCGCGTGGTCGGCCACGCAGTCGTCGTTGGTGCCGGCGCCGTTGCAGACCGCCACGCCGCGCGCCCTGGCGGCGGCCAGGTCCAGGTTCTCGTAGCCGGCGCCCTGGGCGGCCAGCAGCCGCAGCCGCGGGCAGGCCGCGATCTCGGCGGCCGTGAAGCCCACGCTGCCGTTGGTCAGCACCAGGTCGATGTGCTCGCCCGGCGCGGCGGCGCGCGAGCCGGCATCCAGCGCCTCGATGACGCGATAGCGCTGCAGCAGCAAGGCCTTGTGCTCGGCGGCGATGGGGACGAGCAGCAGCAGCGTCAGCATGGCGGGCTTTGGAGCGGGGTGTGAGTGCCTAGGCCAGCAGCTTGAACAGCATGTTCGGGTGGATGGCCAGGTTCATCAACCCGGCCAGGCCCATCACGACGCCGGCGATGGTGGGCAGCATGGAGACGAAGAACAGCGCCCACTGGTGGGTCAGCGCCGTCACGGCCAGCAGTGCGATGGCGATGGCCAGCAGCGCGTCGGACAGATCGAACTGGTCGTCGCGCTTGCCCAGCGCCGCGTAGTCGCTCTGCGCCTTCTCTGCCAGCTGGCGCAATTCGTCGCGCTTCTTCAGCTGGTCGGCGTGCTTGGCGCGATAGCCGGCGATGGCCTTGTCGTAGTCGGCCGCCTGGGCCGCCGGCGCGGCGGCCTTGGCCAGCTCCAGCTGCGAGGCCGCCTGCTCGGCGATGTCGGCGCGTATGGTGCGGGCCTGGAAGTAGGCCCAGTAGTCCAGCTTGTCGACCTGGGCCTGCTGCATGGCCTGCACGATGTTGTCGTCCTTGACCTTGCAGATGCCCAGGAAGGTGGCCAGCACGGCCACGGTCACGGCGACGACGGCATTCAGCCGCTCGTTGCGGGCCTCCTTGGCGGCGGATTCGGCGAGGTGGTCGGTGATGGCGGCAGGGGTGTCATTCATGTCGGGGCTCAAAGCTTGCTGCGGGCGTCCGTCGACGCGCCGATCGACACTCTGTGACAAGTCGCCGCGGCGAGTTCCCGTTGGCTCAAGGCTGGACCACGTTGCGGCCCTGCCCCTTGGCGCGGTAGAGCGCCGCATCGGCGCGCGCCAGCACCGTGTCGGCCTCGGCCTGGGCGTCGCCGCGTTCCGCCTCGGCGATGCCGAAGCTTGCGCTCAGCGGCCAGTCCTGCTCCAGCCAGCGCAGCGGCGCCTGCTCCACCCGCGCCCGCATGCGCTCGGCCACCAGCGCCGCGCCGGCAAGGTCGGTGTCGGGCAGCAGCACGCAGAATTCCTCGCCGCCCAGCCGGCCCAGGCGGTCGACCTCGCGCACGCAGGGCAGCAGCTCCTGCACCATCTGGCGCAGCGCGGCGTCGCCGGCGGCGTGGCCCAGCGTGTCGTTGAGCTGCTTGAAGCGGTCCATGTCGATCATCACCAGCGCGTAGCCGCGGCCGCGGCGCAGCCAGGCGTGGGCCAGCGCCAGCGCCTGGTCGAAGGCGCGGCGGTTCAGCGTGTCGGTCAGCGGGTCGCGTTCCAGCAGCCGCTCGATGCGCAGGATCAGCCGCATCAGCACCAGGAAGGCCAGCGTCGCGTTCTGCAGCAGCGTCAACACCAGCGCCGTCCACAGGAAGACGAGGTTGAACTCGGTGGGCACGCGCATGTCGGGCGTGCCGCCGGGGCGGACCAGCGTCTCCAGCGCGCGCACGAACAGCAGCGCGGCGATGACGAACAGCGGCAGCGCCAGCGGCGCCGGCGTGCGCCGGCCGGTGGCCGAGGCGCGGAGGCTGCGCCAGGCGGCCAGGCCGGCCGCCAGCGTCAGTCCGCCGCCGGCGATGTTGACGACGCGGGCCTGCCAGCGCAGGTCGCCCTCGTAGGGCACGGCCACCAGCAGCAGTGCCGCCGCGGCGACGACGACGGCGCCGGGCTTCCAGACCAGCTGGCGTCTCGTGATCGCCGACACCGCCGCCGCCAGCAGCGCGAACGAGGCCAGGGCCAGCACGTCGCCGGGCCAGTAGGTCAGCGTGTCGGGCAGCACGCCGCGCAGCGTGTGCAGCGTCAGCGACGCCGCGGCGGCCGCGTTGGCGCCGGCCATCGCCAGCGAGGCCCTTGGCGCCACGCGCGCCACCAGCGCCAGCGCCAGCCACACCAGCGTCGCCACGCCCGCGAACAGGATGATGGCGGCCAGCAGCGTCAGCGTGTGCGCGGCGGTGATCATGGCGGCACCGCCGGCCCGCCCAGGTGGGTGGCCGCACAGACGCGGTTGCGGCCCTCGGTCTTGGCGCGGTAGAGCTCCGCGTCGGCCCGCACCAGGCCCACCTCGCCCTGCGCGTCGCCCACCACCGGCAGCGCCACGCCGAAGCTGGCGGACAGGCGCAGCTCGATGCCGTTCCAGCACAGCGGCTGGGCCGCCAGCGCGCTGCGCAGGCGCTCGGCCACGGCGGACGCGGTGGACAGGTCGCCCGGCAGGGGCAGCGGCAGCAGCGCGCAGAACTCCTCGCCGCCCAGCCGGCCCAGGCGGTCCACCTCGCGCAGCCCGGCCTGCCAGACGCGCACGCTGTGCTGCAGTGCCGCGTCGCCGGCGGCGTGGCCATGCTGGTCGTTGATGCTCTTGAAGTGGTCGATGTCTATCATCACCAGCGCGAAGCCGTGGCCGCGCAGCAGCTGCGACTGGGCGTCGGCCAGCGCCTGCTCGAAGGCGCGGCGGTTCAGCGCGCCGGTCAGCGGGTCGCGGTGCGTCAGGTGCTGGATGCGGCTGACCAGCCGCCAGATCATCAGCGCCATCAGGCTGAGCGTGATGCTGGCCGTCACCACCAGCCACAGCACCGCACGCGCGGCCGACGGCAACCGGCCCTTGATGAAGTGATCGTCCCAGCCCGGCACCAGCAGCAGCTCGGCGGCATGGGCCGCGCAGATGACGGCCAGGGCCGCGAAGGGCAGCAGCAGGAACAGCGTGATGGGGCGTGAGAGTTGCCCGCCGACGCCGTGCAGGATGTCGCGCACGGCCAGCAGGCCAAGCCCCATGGCGCTGAGCGTGCCGGCGAGCTGGGGCGTCAGGCCGGAGCCGCTGGCCAGGCCCAGCGTGATGGCCAGCGCCGCCAGACCGCCCAGCCAGGCCAGGTCTTGCCCGCGCTCGCGCTTGCGCAGCATGCGCCGCAGCGCCATCAGCAGCAACAGCATGCAGGCCAGCCGGCCGAACTCCGGCACGGCCTGACGCAGCAGCACGGGCCAGTCGGCCCAGCAGCCGCCGCAGTGCTGGGACAGGATGCGCACCACATGGCCCGCCGCCATCAGCCGCCCGGCGCGCGGCGCGATGCGGAACAGTTGCGCCAGCACGAGCCAGGCCAGCGCGGCCATCCCGTTGAAGAGGGCGCTGACTTGAAGGACCGTCGGGACGTCGAGGAAAGCCATGCGGGAGGGACTGGCCGGCGCGGCAAGGCCACAATGCGGCCATGTCGGCTTGGGTCTTGATCACCGGGGGATCGCGTGGCATCGGCGCGGCCACGGCGCAGCGCTGTGCGGCGGCGGGCTGGGACGTGGCCATCAATTACGTGCAGGATAGCGCCGCCGCCGAGGCGCTGGCGGCCGAAATCCACGCGCGGGGTCGGCAGGCGTTGACGCTGCAGGCCGACGTAAGCGACGCGGCCCAGGTGATCGCGATGTTCGAGCGCCTGGACGCGGCCGGTGGCCGGCTGGCGGGCCTGGTCAACAACGCCGGCATCGTGGCGCCGGCGGCACGGCTGCAAGACATGACCCCCGAGCGCTGGCGGCGGCTGTTCGACGTCAACGTGATGGGCACGCTGCTGTGCTGCCAGCAGGCGGCGCGGCGCATGAGCACGGCGCGTGGCGGCCGGGGCGGCGCCATCGTCAACCTCAGCTCGCGCGCGGCCGAGTACGGTTCGGCCGGCATCTATGTGGACTACGCGGCCACCAAGGGTGCCGTGGACACGCTGACGCGCGGCCTGGGGCGGGAGCTGATCGCCGAGGGCATACGCGTCAACGGCGTGCGGCCCGGCATCATCGAGACCGACATCCACGCGGGCAGCGGCATGGATGCCGGTGGCGCTGCGTCCACCATCCCCATTCAGCGCCTGGGTCGTGCCGACGAGATCGCCGAGGCCATCGTCTGGCTGTTGAGCGACGCCGCCAGCTACACCGTGGGGGCGATGCTGGACGTGGCGGGCGGGCGCTAGGCGCCTGCCGGCCCTGGCTTTCGGGTCGGGGCCGCCTCCGGGTCCGCCAGCACCTGGGCCACCCAGGTCCGGCTTGCGGCCACCCGGCGGCGGACGACCTCGGCGTCGCGGCCGGCCTGCGCCAGCACGGCGGCGCCCTGCAGCACAGCGAGCAGATGCTCGGCGCATTCGCCGGCCGCGGCTTCGGGCAGCGCGCGCGCGAACTGCAGCTGCAGCCAGCCCTTCAGGCCCAGCAGCAGCCCGGCCGCGGGCGGGTGGAGCTGGGCGTCCAGCTTGCCCAGCTCGGTGGCCAGGCTGCCCACGGGACAGCCGGACGAGGCCAGCACCTCGGCCTGCCCTTCAACATGGTCCAGCAGGCGTGCGATGGCTTGCCCGGGCGTCGCGTCGTCGGGACGGTCGGCGCCGAGGGCGCTCTGCAGCTCGGCCTGGCGGGCGCGCAACACGGCCTCCAGCAGCGCCGGCTTGGTCGGGAAGTAGTAGGCCAGGTTGCCCTTCAGCATGCCGGCTTCGCCCGCCACGTCGGCGATCGACGTCGAGGCAAAGCCGCGGCGCTCGAAAAGGCGCAGCGCGGCGGCAACGATGCGCTCGCGGCCGGTGGATGCGGGCTCGGTCGTGGTGTTCATGGCCGGATCATCGCAGCGCCTTGCAAACTTGTTTTGGACGATTGTCCTGATAGAGTTGGTCATTCGTCCAAACGGAGGATCGCATGAAGTTGCAGGCAGGGCAGATGGCCCCGGATCTGGAGGCGGTGGACCTCTTTGGCCATCCCGTGTCCCTGAGGGCGCTGCGGGGGCGGGCGGTGCTTCTTTCGTTCTATCGCTATGCCTCGTGTCCGCTGTGCAACCTGCGCGTGCGCGACCTGCGCGAGGTGTTGCCGCAGCTCCAGGCCCTGGGCCTGGTCGCGGTGGGCGTGTTCCAGTCGGATGCGGCCACCCTGGGCCGCTACGTCGGCCGACAACAGCCGCCTTTTTCGCTGCTGGCCGATCCGGGCATGGCGCTGTACCGCCGCTACGGCGTCGAGCGCAGCGGGCTCGCGATGCTGCACCCGGCTACGCTGGCCGGCGCGTTGCGTGCAATGGCGGCGGGCTTCCTGCCGGGGCGCATCGACGGACCGGTGGACCGGATGCCGGCGGACTTCCTCATCGACGCCCAGGGGCGCATCGCCGTGGCGCACTATGGCCGCCATGCCGGCGACCATCTGCCCATCGAGGTGCTGAGAGAAGGGCTGGCAGCCGCCGCGGCCTTGGCGTGAGCCGGTCCCGGCGTCCTTTCAGCGCTTCTCCACCAGCGAGGCCTCCACGGCACTGTCGTCGCGCAGCCGCGCCGCGGTGGCCCGCGCCTCGTCGGCGTTCGGGAAGGGGCCGGCGCGCACGCGGTGCAGCCCGGCCTCGCGCACGATGGTCAGCAGCGGCAGCAGGCTGAGATCGGCCTCGGCGACGCGCTGGCGCAGCGCCTCGGCGGCGTCCAGCTTCGCGAACGCGCCGAACTGCAGCCAGATGCCACTGCCCACGCTGGCCAGCGTGGCCGTGGTCTCGCGCTGCGGCGCCCCGGGTGCGCCATCGGGCACGAAGACCGGCGGCTCGTCGGCCGGCTTGTTCCAGTTGCCGGCGCGGATCTCGGCGTAGGTGATGCGTCGGACCTCCACCGGTGCCACGCCGCGCAGCAGATCCAGCTTCAGCGCGGCCGTGTAGCTGAGGTCGATGATGCGCCCCTTGTGGAAGGGGCCGCGGTCGTTGACACGCACGATGACCTCGCGCCCGTTGGCCGGGTTGCGCACCCGCGCATAGCTGGGGATGGGCAGCGTGGGGTGGGCGGCCGTCATCGCGTACATGTTGTAGACCTCGCCGTTGGCCGTGGGCCGGCCGTGGAACTTCTTGCCGTACCACGAGGCCAGGCCGCGCTCGGCATAGGCGGCATCGCCCTTCAGCGGCTCGTAGCGTTCGCCCAGGACTTCGTAGGGCTTGTTGGGGCCGCCCAGGCGTATGGCCTCCAGCCGCGGCACGGCATCGGGCACCTGGGCCAGGTTGGTTGGCGGGTTGGCCTCGGGGCCGTCGCGCGTGGCCAGCGGCGACCGGCTGGCGCAGCCGGCCAGCACGAGCACCAGCAAGGCCAGCCCAGTATGCTGCGCGGTCTGTCTCCATCGGCTAAGCCATGTCATGAGCAACTTCGTCTTTCCTCCGGCCGAGATCCCCAGTGCCGCGGTGCGCGGCACCGATGCCCGCTACGCGGTGCGGCGCATCTACTGCGTGGGTCGCAACTATGCCGATCATGCCCGTGAGATGGGCGCCGACCCGACGCGCGAGCCGCCGTTCTACTTCACGAAGCCGGCGAACGCGCTGACGCCTTCGGGTGCCAGGGTGCCGTACCCGACGGAAACCAAGAACTACCACTACGAGATGGAGCTGGTGATCGCCATCGGCGCACCGGTTTTCAAGGTCACGCCCGAGGCCGCCAAGGCCGCGATCTGGGGCTATGCCGCCGGCCTGGACATGACGCGCCGCGACCTGCAAGCCGCCGCCAAGGCGGGCGGCAAGCCTTGGGACACGGCCAAGGGCTTCGACCATTCCGCGATCCTGGGCGACATCGCCCGCGTGGCGGATGTAGGTCTGCTGGAGAAGGGCGCCATCACTCTGGCCGTCAACGGCGTGGAGAAGCAGCGCGGCGATCTGGCCGACATGATCTGGAGCCAGGCCGAGATCGTGTCCAACCTGTCGCACCTGTTCCGGCTATTCCCGGGCGACTTGATCTACACCGGCACGCCGGCCGGCGTGGGCGCGGTGGTGGCGGGCGACGTCATCACGGGCCGCATCGAGGGGCTGGGTGAGATTCAACTGACCGTGGGCCAGCCTGAGTGATGTTTCAAGAAGAGACGCTGGAGCAGGCCCGCGCGCGCAACATCCGCGAGGCGCTGGCCGAGGACATCGGCCGCTGCGACTGGACGGCCCAGCTGGTGCCGGCGGGCCGGCGCGTGGCCGCGCAGGTGCGCGTGCGCGAGCCCGCCGTGCTGTGCGGGCGCGACTGGTTCGACGGCGTGTTCGCCGCGCTGGACCCGAGCAGCCGCGTCGAGTGGCTGTACGACGAAGGCGCGCAGATGGCGGCCGACACGCTGGTCTGCCGCATCCAGGCCGACGGCCGCCTGCTGCTGTCCGCCGAGCGGCCGGCGCTGAACTTCCTGCAGCTGCTGTCCGGCACGGCAACCATCACGCGCGCCCATGTGGACGCGGTGGCCGGCGCCAGTACCAACCCGCGCGGCTGCGCGATCCTGGACACGCGCAAGACCATTCCGGGCCTGCGCCTGGCCCAGAAGTACGCGGTGCGCGTGGGCGGTGGGCAGAACCAGCGGCTGGCGCTGTACGCGGGCATCCTCATCAAGGAGAACCACATCGCCGCGGCCGGCGGCGTGGGCCTGGCACTGCGCAATGCGCAGGCGCTGAACGCGGGCGTGGACATCCAGATCGAGGTGGAGACCATCGCGCAGCTGACCGAGGCGCTGGACGCCGGCGCCGTCAGCGTGCTGCTGGACAACTTCAGCGAGGCGCAGATGCGCGAGGCCGTGGCGGTGAACGCAGGCCGCGCCTTGCTGGAGGTGTCTGGCGGCGTCGAGCTGGGCCAGTTGCGCTGGATCGCCGCCACCGGCGTGGACCGCATCTCCATCGGCCGCCTCACGAAAGACGTGAAGGCGGTTGACTACTCGATGCGGGTGCTCGGGCCGGTTTAGCGGCGACGCCGCGCCAGGCCGAGCAGGGCCAGGCCGACCAGGCTCAGCGTGCCGGGCTCAGGCACGCGGTCCGGCTGGGCCGCGCCGGCCAGCAGGAAGATGTCGCCATAGCCGCCGGTGTCGCAGGGGCCTATGGAGCCGCCGTTCAGCAGCGCCGGGCCCGAGGTGCTGTCCGGGTTGCCCTTCTTGTCCAGCGTGTTGAAGCAGCCCATCCACACCTGCACCGACAGCGTGTCATAGCCCTGGGCTTGCAGGTCGCGGGCGTCCAGCGTGGGCAGGTAGTTGATGAACTCGACCGCGTTGGACGCCTGGTTGGTATTGACCAGGTCGCCGCCATCGGGGCAGCCGGAGCCGTCGGGTGACGGATAGGACACGGTGGCGTTGACGACGCAGATCGAGCCCACGGTCAGCGCGAAGTCCTTGGCCTCGGGCGTCGTGATGGCGCTGCCGTCGAAGGTCTTGTTCGACACGTGCGAGCCAGGGTCTTTGAACAGGTCGTTGAGGTCCAGTGCCTGGGTCTCAAAGTACTTGCTGGTCTTGCCGCCGTCCAGGTCGCGCACGGTCACCAGCGCCCAGATCGGCAGGCTGGCTGTATCCGCCTGCGGGTTGTTGAAGTCGAAGGCGATGGCCATCTCGTGATAGGCGCCGTCGAAGGTCAGCTTCTGGTTCAGTGCGGCCAGGCCGATGTCCCAGCTGAACGGCGTGTCGCCCAGCACGGTGCCGTTGTTGGCGGGGTCATTGCTGTCGCCGGTGAAGAAGTACTTCTTGTTGCCGCCGTTGTTGGTCGAGAAACCATCCTCCGACGGGTTGACCTGATCGCCGTTTGCCAGGATTTCTCCGTTGTTGGCCGTGACGACGATGGTGTCCAGCAGTGCGCCCTGACTGGCGGCAAACGAGTAGGGGCCGGTGAAGCCCGCGTAGTTCTTGGAGGCCAGGTAGTCCAGCACCTTGGTGGAGCAGGACACGAAGTTGCCGTTGGTCGCGCAGGCCGAGTTCGGCACGGGATAGGTGGGCGAGTAGACGGGCAGCGGTGCCGCCGTCGCCGAGCCGGTGGACAGCAACAGGGCGAGACCCCACTGCGCATGGATGCCCCAGGGATTGTTCTTCATGCTTCACCTCGCACGCAGTCTTGATCGCTGCCGTAAGAAATAAGCATCAACCGCGCCAACCCCCTAAGTTGTTGATTTCGGTGCCCTTGCAAATGGCACCGACTTGGCGGTGTCAAAGGCCTCGACACGCTCGAATGAGCGGACACCGTTGTCACCCTTCGCGTCGCGAGAGGGCTGCAGATGTCCGCTTCACCCGCCGCCGGGTTAGCCCTTCAGGAAGCTGAGCAACTCGGCATTGACGCGATCCTTGTGCGTGTCGGTCAGCCCGTGCGGCGCGCCCGGCACGACGACCAGCTTGGCGTTCTTCACCAGCTTCGCCGAGGCCAGCGCCGCGGCGGCGATGGGCACGATCTGGTCGTCGTCACCGTGCAGCACCAGCGTGGGCACGTCGAACTTCTTCAGGTCCTCGGTGAAGTCGGTTTCCGAGAAGGCCTTGATGCAGTCGAACGTGGCCTTGTGGCCCGCCTGCATGCCGGCCATCCAGAAGCTGTCGATCAGGCCTTGCGACGGCTTGGCGCCCGGCCGGTTGAAGCCGAAGAACGGGCCCGACGCGATGTCCTTGTAGAGCTGCGCGCGGTTGGCGCGCTCGCCGGCGCGGATGCCGTCGAACACCTCCATCGGCAGGCCTCCGGGGTTGGCGGCCGTCTTCAGCATCTGCGGCGGCACGGCGGCAATCAGGCCGGCCTTGGCGACGCGCTTCGTGCCGTGGCGGCCGATGTAGCGCGCCACCTCGCCGCCGCCGGTGGAGAAGCCGAACAGCGATGCGCCCTTCAGGTCCAGCGCCTCGATGACCTGAGCCAGGTCGTCGGCATAGGTGTTCATCTCGTGCCCGCCCCAGGGCTGGCTGGAGCGGCCGTGGCCGCGGCGGTCGTGCGCGACGACACGAAAGCCCTGCTCGGCCAGGAACAGCATCTGGCCTTCCCAGCTGTCCGAGTTCAGCGGCCAGCCGTGGCTCAGCACCACGGGCTTGCCGTCGCGCGGGCCCCAGTCCTTGAAGTAGAGCTGCGTGCCGTCGCGGGTGGTCAGGTGGGTGGCGGTCATGGTGGCCTTCTTGGCTTGGGGTTGAGGGGCGGCTGCCGCGGGCAGCGTGGTGGCGAGGCCGAGTCCGGCGCTGCTGAGCAGCAGGCCGCGTCGGCCGATGGACGCATCGGTCATGGCAAGTCCTTGGGGTTGAGGAGACGAAGCCAGTCTCGACAGCGCGGCGGCGCCCCGCATCGCCAGCGCGGCCGGGGCCGGCCCTGGCCGGAAGAGGGATGCCGACGCGGGCCTCGCCGCCCACACTGGCCGCGTCCCTCCCTCTCATGTCCAGGAGATTCCCATGGCCCTGACTGCCACCCCCACCGCCGGCCCGCTGCTGCTGACGCCCACCGACCATGCGCTGGTGCTGATCGACTTCCAGTCGCAGATGGCTTTCGCCACCAAGTCCATCGACGCCGTCGAGCTGCGCAACAACGCCGCGCTGATTGCTCACGCGGCCGCCGGCTTCCAGGTGCCCACCGTGCTGACGACCGTGGCCGAGAAGAGCTTCTCGGGCCCGATGTTCGAGGAGATCACCGCCGCCTTCCCCGGCCAGGAGCTGCTGGACCGCACGTCCATGAACACCTGGGAAGACGCTGCCGTCATCAAGACCATCAACGCCATCGGCAAGAGCCGCCTGGTGTTCGCCGGCCTGTGGACCTCGGTCTGCATCGTCGGCCCGACGCTGTCGGCGCTGGCGCAGGGCTACGAGGTCTACGTCATCACCGACGCCTGCGGCGACGTGTCCGCCGAGGCGCACGAGCGCGCCGTCGAACGCATGGTGCAGGCCGGCGCGAGGCCGCTGACCTCGCTGCAGTACATGCTGGAGCTGCAGCGCGACTGGGCGCGCGGCGAGACCTACGAGCTGACGACCGGCATCGCCAAGAAGTTCGGCGGCGCCTACGGCCTGGGCATCATCTACGCCAAATCGATGTTCGGCGCCCACGAGGGCTGAAGCCACAGGAGGATGCCCTTGAAGCCATATCTGCTGTCCCTGGCCGTCGGCCTGCTGGTGGGCGTGATCTACGCCCTCTTCAACGTGCGCTCGCCGGCGCCGCCGGTCATCGCGCTGGTGGGGCTGCTGGGCATCCTCGTCGGCGAACAACTGCCGCCGCTGGTGCGCAAGTTCATGGCGTCGGATGCGGCCCACGTCTCCTGGCTGCACCACCAGGTCAAGCCACACATGTTCGGCGAGTTGCCGCGCTGTGCCGACGAGATGAAGGAGACGCGTCGTGGTTGAACACGCCGACCTCATCCTGCGCGGCGGCCGCATCACGACGCTGAACCGCGCGCAGCCGCAGGCGCAAGCCGTGGCGGTGCGCGACGGCAAGTTCCTCGCCGTCGGCGACGACGCCGACGTGATGGCACACGCCGGCCCGGCCACGCGCATCGTCGAGTTGAAGGGCCGGCGCGTGCTGCCCGGTCTCATCGACAACCACCTGCACATCATCCGCGGCGGGCTGAACTTCAACCTGGAGCTGCGCTGGGACGGCGTGCGCTCGCTCGCCGACGCGATGGCCATGCTGAAGGCGCAGGTCGCCATCACGCCCGCACCGCAGTGGGTGCGCGTGGTGGGCGGCTTCAACGAGCAGCAGTTCGCCGAGAAGCGCCTGCCCACGCTGGAGGAGCTGAACGCCGTCGCGCCCGACACGCCGGTCTTCATCCTGCACCTGTACGACCGCGCGCTGCTCAATGCCGCCGCGCTGCGCGCCGTCGGCTACGACCGCGACACGCCCGAGCCCCCCGGCGGCCAGATCCTGCGCGATGCGGCCGGCAACCCCACCGGCCTGCTGCTGGCCAAGCCCAACGCCAGCATCCTGTACGCGACGCTGGCCAAGGGCCCCAAGCTGCCGTTCGACTACCAGCTCAATTCCACGCGCCACTTCATGCGCGAGCTGAACCGGCTGGGCGTCACCGGCGCCATCGATGCCGGCGGCGGCTTCCAGAACTACCCCGACGACTACGCCGTCATCGAGCAGCTGGCGCGCGACGGCCAGCTCACCATCCGGCTGGCCTACAACCTGTTCACGCAGAAGCCCAAGCAGGAGAAGGACGACTTCCTGCGCTGGACGGCCACCAGCAAATACAAGCAGGGCGACGACTACTTCCGCCACAACGGCGCGGGCGAGATGCTGGTGTTCTCGGCCGCCGACTTCGAGGACTTCCGCCAGCCGCGGCCCGACATGGCGCCGGCCATGGAGGACGACCTCGAAGGCGTCGTGCGCGTGCTGGCCGAGAACCGCTGGCCCTGGCGCATGCACGCCACCTACGACGAGACCATTGCCCGCGCGCTGGACGTGTTCGAGCGCGTCAACCGCGACGTGCCGCTGGCCGGTCTGAACTGGTTCTTCGACCACGCCGAGACCATCTCCGATCACTCGATGGATCGCATCGTCGCGCTCGGTGGCGGCGTCGCCGTGCAGCACCGCATGGCCTACCAGGGCGAATACTTTGTCGAGCGCTACGGCGCCCGGGCCGCCGAGGCCACGCCGCCGGTCAAGCGCATGCTCGAGAAGGGCTTGCGCGTGTCCGGCGGCACCGACGCCACCCGCGTCGCTTCCTACAACCCCTGGGTGTGCCTCGCCTGGCTCATCACCGGCGAGACCGTCGGGGGCTTACGCATCACGCCGCAGGCCAACTGCCTGGACCGCGAGCAGGCCCTGCGCCTGCTGACCGAGCACGTGACCTGGTTCAGCGACGAGGAAGGCAAGAAGGGCCGCATCGAGCCCGGCGCCTTTGCCGACCTGCTGGTGCCCGATCGCGACTTCTTGGGCTGCGCCGAGAGCGACATCGCCGGCACCAGCTCGCTGCTGACGCTGGTGGGCGGCAAGGTCGTCTGGGCCGCGGGCGAGTTCGCAGCGCACGACGAGGGCGGCCCGCCGCCGGCCATGCCCGACTGGTCGCCCGTGCGGCGCTGGGGCGGCTACGGCGCCTGGGGTGCCGAGGGCAAGCCCTTGCAGGCCGCGCTGAGCAGCGCCTGCGCCTGTGCCAGTGCCTGCGGCGTGCACGGCCATGCGCATGCCAAGGCCTGGGGCGCCACGCCGCCGGTGGGTGATCTGCAAGGCTTCTGGGGAGCGCTGGGCTGTGCTTGCTGGGCGGTTTGAAGCACTGCGCTGGCTGGCCCTGCTGGCGCTGTGCGGCGCCTACCTGCAGGGCGGGCTGGTGAAGCTGCTGGACTTCGACGGCGCCATCGCCGAGATGGCGAATTTCGGCCTGCAGCCGGCGGCGTGGTTCGCGGTGGCCGTCATCGCGCTGGAGCTGGGCGCGTCGGCCATGGTGCTTGGCGGTTTCGGGCGGCGCTGGGCCGCGCTGGCGCTCGCCGCGTTCACGGTGGCGGCCAGCTTCATGGCCAATGCGTTCTGGACCGTCGAGGGCCCCGCACGCGGGCCGCAGATGAACGCCTTCTTCGAGCACCTGGGCCTGGCCGGCGCCTGGCTGCTGGTGGCCTGGTCGGATGAGCGCCGCGCCTGACGGCGGCCTGGCCGAGGCGCTAGCGCCGCTGCGCACGCGGCCCTTCGCCGTGCTGTGGCTGGCCACCGTGTGCGGCAACGTGGCCGCCTTCATGCGCGACCTGGCCAATGCATGGGTGGCCAGCGAGCTGTCCGACAGCCCGGCCGCCGTCGCGCTGATCCAGGCGGCGTCGACGCTGCCGGTCTTCCTGCTCGCCATCCCGGCCGGCGCGCTGGCCGACACGCTGGACCGGCGCCGCCTGCTGCTGGCCGTGCAGGGGCTGCTCGCGGTCGTCGCGGCGCTGCTGCTGGCGCTGGCCGCCAGCGGCCTGCTGAGCCTGCAGGCGCTGCTGGGCTTGAGCCTGCTGGGCGGCGTGGGCGCCGCGCTGATGGGCCCGGCCTGGATGGCCGTCGTGCCCGAACTGGTGGACGCAGCCCGGCTGCGCAGCGCGATGGCGCTGAACGCGCTGGGCGTCAACATCGCGCGCGCCATCGGCCCGGCCGGCGGCGGCCTGCTGCTGGCCGCGGCGGGGGCTGCCGCCACCTATGCGCTGCACCTGCTGGTGTGCCTGATCCCGCTGATGGCGCTGGTCTGGTGGCGACGCACGCCGGCCGCGCCGGACCCGCTGGCCGAACCGTTCTTCGGCGCGCTGCGTGCGGGTCTGCGCTACAGCCGCGCCAGCCGCGAGCTGCATCGCGTGCTGTGGCGCGCCGCCGTCTTCTTCGGCAGCGCGAGTGCGGCGTGGGCGCTGCTGCCCTGGGTCGCGCGCCGGCTGCAACCCGACGCGGCCGGGCTGTACGGCGCGCTGCTGGGTGTCGTGGGGGGCGGTGCCATCGCTGGCGCGCTGCTGCTGCCGCGCTGGCGCGCCCGCTGGCGGGCCGAGGCGCTGCTGCATGCGGCCACGCTGGCGGCGGGCGTCGCGCTGCTGGGCCTGGCCTGGCTGCAATCGGTGGCGGCCCTGGTCGTGCTGATGGGCCTGCTGGGCGCGGCCTGGATCACCGCGCTGACGACGTTGATGGGCGTGGCCCAGGCCCTGTTCCCGGCCTGGGTGCGTGGCCGCGGCCTGGCGGTCTACCTGACCGTGTTCAACGGCGCGATGACCCTGGGCAGCCTGGCCTGGGGTGCGCTGGCCGAGACGTCAGGCGTGCAGCATGCACTGCTGACGGCCGCGGTGGCGCTGGGCGTGGGCGCGTTGTGGGCTACCCGCCACCCGCTGCCGGTGGCCGAGCGCGACGCCCAGCCCGGCACGCCCTGGCCCGCGCCGGAGCAGACGCAGGCGCTGGAGCGCGGCCCCGTCATCGTTCAAGTGGAGTACCGCGTGCCGGCGGCGCAGCGTGCGCAGGTGCTGGCGCTGCTGTGCGAGCTGTCCGTGCAGCGCCGCCGCGACGGCGCGCAGGACTGGGGCCTGGCCGAGGACGGCGACAAGCCCGGCCAGCTGGTGGAGTGGTTCGTCGTCGAGACCTGGGCCGAGCATCTGCGCCAGCACCGCCGTGGCACCGCGGCCGACGATGCGCTGCGCGAGCGTCTGCATGCGCTGCTGGACGAGGCGCCGGCCGTGCGCCATCTGTTGGCCGTGCGGCGGCCCTAGCGCGCTAAAAGCCGCGTTCCAGCGCGATGCGCGCGGCCTCCGTGCGCGACGCCGCCCCCAGCTTGCTCATGACGCCCTTCATGTGCGCCTTGACCGTGCCCAGCGAGATGTCCAGCGCCAGGGCGATGGCCTTGTTGCTCTTGCCGCGAGAGGCCAGCTTCAGCACTTCGCGCTCCCGCTGCGTGAGGCTGTCGTGCTGCAGGCTGTCGGCGATGCGGCTGGCCGCCACGGCGCTGAGGCAGCGCGTGCCGCGCGCCAGCTGGCGCAGCCCCAGCACCAGCTCCTGCACGGCGCAGCACTGCTGCAGATAGCCGTCCACGCCGGCCTCCAGCGCGCTGCGCACGTCCTGCTCGCGGTCCTGCGCGGTCAGCACCATCACGCGCGGTGCCGGCCGCGGGCGCTGGCCGGCCAGCCAAAGGCCGCGGCGGTAGTCGGCCACGACGATGTCGGCGCCCGTGGCGGGCGCGACGAGCTGGATGTCGATCTGCGTGCTCAGCACGCTGCTGAGGCCGGCGGCCAGCAAGGGGTCGGCGTGCTCGACGGCGACGCGGATGGCGGGGTTCATGCGGCTGGTTCTCCCTGCCCGGGCCGGCTGACGCTAGCCCGCGGCGTTAGAACGCATGCTAGGTGCCGCGCCGCAGACGGCCCAGCCCCGAGCCAGCGACGCTGCGGTCACTCTTTCGGGTGAGCGCATTGCTGCGCTGCAGCAGCGACACTTGCGCCATGCCTGCTACCGCTCCCATTCGCGTCATGACCGTCGACGACCACCCGCTGATGCGGGAGGGCATCGCCGCGCTGCTGGCCGCGCACGACGGGCTGGAGCTGGTGGGCGAGGCCGCCGACGGTGCGGCCGCCGTGGAGGCCTTCACGGCGCTGCGGCCCGATGTCGTGCTGATGGACCTGCAGATGCCGGTGCTGGATGGCGCCGGCGCCATCGCGCGCATCGTCGCGCAGGCACCCGATGCCCGCGTGCTGGTGCTGACGACCTACCGCGGTGACGCGCAGGCGCGCCGCGCCTTCGCGGCCGGCGCCCGCGGCTACCTGCTGAAGAACGCGATCCGGCGCGAGCTGGTGGAGGCCATCCGTCAGGTGCATGCCGGCCGGCGCTACCTGCCCGCCGACGTGGCGGCCGAGCTGGGCCAGTACGCGCTGCAGGACGAGCTGTCCGCCCGCGAGCTGGACGTGCTGCGCCGGCTGGCGCAGGGCGGCTCCAACCGCGACATCGGCGCCGAGCTGGGCCTCAGCGAGGACACGATCAAGACGCACATGAAGGCCATCCTGTCCAAGCTGCAGGCGGCCGACCGCACGCAAGCGGTCGTCATCGCGATCCGCCGCGGCATCGTCGATCCGTGGAACTGAGGTGAGCTGGCGCGCCTGGCTCTTCGCGCTGTTGCTGCTGCCCGTGAGGGGTGCCGGCGAGCCGCTGCCGCTGGCCGACTTCGCGCACTCTGCCTGGACCGTCAACGACGGCGCGCCGGCCGACGTCTGGACGATGGCGCGAGCCCCTGGCGGCTACCTGTGGCTGGGCACGGGGCTGGGCCTCTTCCGCTTCGACGGCGTGCGCTTTGACCGCTATCCGCTGCGCGACGGCCAGCGTCTCAAGTCCACCAACATCAACGCGCTGCATGTGGAGCCGTCCGGCGACATCTGGCTGGGCCTGTTCGCCGGCGGCACCGTGCGCCTGCGCGACGGCGTGGCCACGGCCTATGGCGAGGCCGAGGGCATGCCGCCGGGGCGCGTGCTGCGCATCGCGGCCGACCACGACGGCCACCTGTGGGCGGCGGCCGGCGGCGGGCTGGCGCGCTTCGACGGCCGCCGCTGGCAGCGCGTGGGCGCCGAGATGGGCTATGCCGAGTCGGGCGCCCAGTACGTGATGGTGGACTGCCGTGGCGTGTTGTGGGTGGTGTCGCAGCATCGGTTGCACTGGCTGGCGCGCGGTGGGCGGCAGTTCCAGGACACCGGCGAGGTGCTGTCGGGCGGCGCCGTGCTGGCCGAGGACCGTGCAGGGCGCCTCTGGGTGTCCGACGGCCTGCGCGGCACGCGGCCGCTGCCCGACTACGCCGGTGGCGCTGCGCCCGCCGGCGGCGGCACGCCGCCGCGCAACACGAACAGCTGGACGCCGCACTTCGCCCGTGCCAAGCAGATGCTTTTTGCCGAGGACGGCAGCCTGTGGCTGACCGAAGCCGGCGTGGGCGTGCGCCGGCTGCGCGACCCGGCCGCCATCCCGGTCGGCCGCAGCATCCAGCCGAGCGACGAGCTGGAGACGTTCACGCGCCGTCAGGGCCTGCCAGCCGACATCGTCGTGCCGCTGGTGCAGGGCCGTGAGGGCGAGGTCTGGGTGGGCAGCAACCATGGTCTGTCGAGCTTTCGCAGCCAGCGGCTCCGTGTCGTGCCGGAGTTCGGCAGCGGCGAGCCGGCCGGCTTCGTGGTCGCGCCGCTGGGCGACGGCGTGCTGGTCGCCAGCGGCCGGCGGGCGCTGCGCCTGGTGCCGCCGGGCGCGCCCCAGCCCGTCGAGCTGGGCCGTTCGTCCAAGGCGCTGGTGCGCGATCGTCGGGGCGTGCTGTGGCTGAGCGATGACGACGGCGTCGTGCGCGAGGTGGGCGGGCGGTTCGAGCGCGTGCACCTGGCGCAGCCGCCACGCAGCTATCACGTGCAGGCGCTGGCGCCGGATCACCGTGGTGGCGCGTGGGTGGCGGTGCCGGGCCTGGGGCTGTTCCACGCTGGCTCGGGCGGCGTCCGGCGCGATACGCGCTTCGAGCCCGGTGGCGCGATGCCGACGGCCCTCATCGTCGGTGCGGACGGCGACGCCTGGTTCGGCTACGACGACGAGGTGCTGCGGCTGCGAGGCGACACGGTGACGCGCTATGGCACTGCCGACGGCCTGCTGGTGGGTCGAACGACCAGCCTGTTCATCAGCGCGGGCGGCCATGTCTACGTGGCCGGCGAGGCCGGCTTCGCACGCTTCGACGGCCGGCGCTTCGCCGTCGTGACGGCCGAGCGCGACGACGCGTTCGCGCATGTGTCGGGCATTGCCGAGGCGGCCAACGGCGACCTGTGGCTGAATGGCGGCCGGGGCGTGGTGCAGCTGCAGGCGGCCGACCTGGCGGCGATGTTCGGCGGCACGGCGTCGCGCCTCAACTACCGGCTGCTGAACTGGCGCGATGGCCTGCCCGGCATCGCGCAGCAGGCCACGGCCGTATCGACCGCGGTGCGCGACAGCCAGGACCGCATCTGGTTCGCGACCAACCGCGCCATCGCCTGGGTGGATGCCGCCCGCGTGGCGCGCAACGAGAGCCCCGGCCGGGTGGAGATCCAGGCGCTGCGGGCGGGCGACCGCAACCACCACCCGACGCCCGGCCTGGAGCTGCCGGCCGGCACGCGCAGCGTGGCCATCCGCTACTCGGCGCTGACGCTGGCCGGTGCCGAGCGCGCGCGCTTCCGCTACCGGCTGGATGGTGTGGACGCCGACTGGCAGGACGCCGACACGCGCCGCGAGGCCGCCTACGCCAACCTGGCTCACGGCGACTACGCTTTCCGCGTCGTGGCTGCCAACGGCGACGGCGTCTGGGGCACGGAAGAGGCGACGCTGGCCTTCCGCATCGCGCCCACGTTCTGGCAGACGCGTGGCTTCATGGCCGGCGTGCTGCTGCTGACGCTGGTGCTGGTGGCGGGCGCCTATGTGCTGCGCACACGCGCCATCGCGGCCGGCGTGCGCCGCCAGCTGGAGGCTCGCCACCACGAGCGCGAGCGCATCGCCCGCGAGCTGCACGACACGCTGCTGCAGAGCACGCAGGCCTTGATCATCAACGTGCAGGGTGCGGCCAGCCGTTTGCCGGCGGACGCGCCGGTGCGCAGCCAGATCGAGGCCGTGCTGGACCGCGCCGACGCCGTCGTGCTGGAGGCACGCGAGCGCGTGCGCGACCTGCGCAGCGGCGACGTGGACGGCGCCGAGCTGTTGGCGGCACTGCAGCGGCTTGGCGAGGAACTGCAGCGGCCGGAGCTGGTGTTCCGCGCCGTCGCCAGTGGCGCGGCGCGGCCGCTGGAGCGCAGCGTGTTCGACCAGCTGCACCTGATCGCCCGCGAGGCGCTGCGCAACGCGTTCCGGCATGCGCAGGCGCGGCAGATCGAGGTGGAGGTGTGCTTCGGTGCGGCCGAGCTGGTGCTGCGCGTGCGCGACGACGGTGTGGGCATTCCGTCGGCCTGGATCAGCGATGGCGGCCGACCGGGCCACTGGGGCCTGCAAGGCATGCGCGAACGTGCGCGCGAGGTCGGCGGGCGGCTGGGGCTGGTGAGCGAGTCGCCTGGCGGCACGGAGGTGCAGATCCGCGTGCCGGGTCGATTCGCGTACAGAGCCCCTCGTCCGGACACGCCGCGCTGAACGGCAGCAGTCGACGCGCGTGTGGTGGCCGTGTTCACGGTGGCGCCCCATCCAGCAGCTGCCGTGGAGCCGGCTTTGCCGGGCCACCGGCAGCGCCCCCTTTGAGGGGGCCCCCGTCAGGCGGTAGGAGGTGGGCTAAGTCTGGAACCAGGGCTCGTTGGGCAGTTCGTCGAACACCTTGCGCAGCCCCTTGCTCCAGCCTTCGCGCAGCGACAGGAAATAGGGGTCGTCGCGCGCGATGCGGTGCGGCGGCTGCATGGCCTGATCGAACTGGTTGGCGCGCAGCATCAGCATGTCGATGGGCAGGCCCACCGACAGGTTGGACTGGATGGTGGAGTCGAAGCTCACCAGCGTGCACTTGGCCGCCTCGTCCAGCGCCGTGGTCTCGTAGCGCACGACGCGGTCGATGATGGGCTTGCCGTACTTGCTCTCGCCGATCTGGAAGTAGGGCGTGTCTTCGGTCGCCTCGATGAAGTTGCCCTGCGGATAGATGTGGAACAGGCGCGGGCCTTCGCCCTTGATCTGGCCGCCCAGCAGGAAGTTGGCGCCGAAGTCGACGCCGTGGTTGTTCGGGTCGCCGCTGTCGCGCCCGACGACTTCCTTCAGCGTGCGGCCCAGCAGCACGGCCGCGTCGAACAGGCTGGGCACGTTGAGCAGGTGCTCGCCCTCGCCGTTGAGCCGCTGGTTCAGCAGCGAGATGACGGACTGGGTGGTCGCCAGATTGCCGGCCGCCAGCACGACGATCTCGCGCTGGTGCGGGATCTGGAACTGGTACATCTTGCGGAAGCTGGCGATGTGGTCCACGCCCGCGTTGGTGCGGGTGTCGGACGCGAACAGCAGGCCGGCGCGCAGGCGCATCGCGACGCAGTAGGTCATGGCAATCGGGCGTTGGGACAACGCGTCGATTATGGTCAGTGCGAGTCGCGCTCGACGACTGAGCCCGAGCTGCCGACCAGCAGGTCCAGGTCCGCGCCCAGGTGGGCTTGCTGCACGTGGTCCACGTACAGCTTCACGTAGCCGCGCGTGGCCAGCGGCGCGGGCGGCACCCAGGCGGCGCGGCGGCGCGCCAGCTCGGCGTCGTCCACCAGCAGCTGCAGCCGGCGCGCGGGAACGTCCAGCTCGATGAGGTCGCCGTCCCGCACCAGCGCCAGCGTGCCGCCGGCCGCCGATTCGGGCGCCACGTGCAGCACGACCGTGCCATAGGCCGTGCCGCTCATGCGGCCGTCGGAGATGCGCACCATGTCCTGCACGCCCTGCTCGACGAGCTTGCGCGGCAGGTCCACGTTGCCGACTTCCGGCATGCCGGGGTAGCCGCGCGGGCCCACGCCCTGCAGCACGATGACGCTGTCGGCGGTGATGGGCAGGGCCGGGTCGTCGATGCGGGCGTGGTAGTCCTCCATGCTGCTGAACACGACGGCCGGGCCGCGGTGCGTCAGCAGCGCCGGCGTGGCGGCCGAGGGCTTGATGACGGCGCCCTGCTCGCACAGGTTGCCGTGCAGCACGGCGATGCCGGCGGCAGGCTGCAGCGGCTCGGACAGCGGGCGGATGACGGTCGCATCAAAGCACTGTGCGCTGCGGTAGTTGTCTTCCAGCGTCTGGCCGTTCACCGTCAGCACGCCGCGGTGCAGCAGCGCGCCCAGCTCCTTCATGACGACGGCCAGGCCGCCGGCGTAGAAGAAGTCCTCCATCAGCCGCTGGCCCGAGGGCTTGAGGTTGACCAGCAGCGGCACCTGGCTGCCGTGGCGGTCGAAGTCCTCCAGCGCCAGCGGCACGCCGATGCGGCCGGCGATGGCCAGCAGGTGCAGGATGAGGTTGGTGGAGCCGCCCACGGCCGCATTCACGACGATGGCGTTCTCGAAAGCCTGGCGCGTCAGCACCTTCGTCGGGGTCAGGTCTTCACGGACCATCTCCACGATGCGCCGGCCGCTCAGCTGCGCCATCAGCTTCTTGCGCGAGTCGGCGGCCGGGATGGACGCCATGCCCGGCAGCGTCATGCCCAGTGCTTCGGACATCACGGCCATCGTCGATGCCGTGCCCATGGTGTTGCAGTGGCCGGCGCTGCGGGCGCCGCAGACCTCGGCTTCGGTCAGGTCTTCGTGCGTGAACTCGCCGCTGTCGATCTTGGCCTTGACCTGCCAGTTGAAGGTGCCCGAGCCGATCTCGCCGCCGCGGAACTTGCCGTTGAGCATGGGCCCGCCAGAGACGACCAGTGCCGGCAGGCCCACGCTGCAGGCGCCCATCAGCAGCGAGGGCGTGGTCTTGTCGCAGCCCGTCATCAGCACCACGCCGTCCAGCGGGTTGGCGCGCAGCGACTCTTCGACGTCCATGCTCGCGAGGTTGCGGAACAGCATGGTCGTCGGCTTCATGATGGTCTCGCCCAGCGACATGACCGGGAACTCCATCGGCACGCCGCCCGCCTCCAGGATGCCGCGCTTGACGTTCTCGGCCAGGTCGCGGAGGTGGCCGTTGCAGGGCGTCAGCTCGCTCCAGGTGTTGCAGATGCCGATGACCGGCTTGCCGCCGAAATAGTCGTCCGGGTAGCCCTGGTTGCGCAGCCAGGCGCGGTGCACGAAGCCCATCTTGTCGCGCCCGCCGAACCAGCCCTGGCTGCGCAGTTTCTTCTTCCCGTCCGCCACGTCGTCTCCTGCCGTTGGAGTTCAAATGGTAGCGCTATCCAACGCGCAAGCCCATGCGCTGTCTGGCCACGAACCGTTACATCTGCCGGCGCTGACCTGGCGTAAACCGGTGGCTGTGGCGGCGCGTTGTGCTCGCAGTCACCGGACGGACTCGCCATGAAGCCCTTTGCCAGAACCCTGATTGTCTCCAGCCTGGTGGTTGCCACCGGCGCGGCCAGTGCCGGCCCGCGCTACTACGGGCAGGCGCCACGCCACCACCATCATCATCACCACCGCGGCGCCGGCCTGGGTGGCTTGGTGCTGGGTCTGGCGGTTGCAGTGCCGCTGATCGCGCTGGCCCATCAGGCCGAGCGTGCGCCCGAGGTCGTCTACGTGCCACCGCCGGCGCCGCTGCCGCCGGCCCCCGTGTATCAGCCCAGTCGGGCGGCTGCGCCGGTCATCTATCCGCGCCACGGGCAGGGCGTCGAGCAGTTGGAGGCCGACCACCGCGACTGCAACCGCTGGGCCACCACGCAACCCACGGCGATGGCCGATGCCGGCGTGTTCCAGCGCGCCGTGGAGGCCTGCATGGACGGCCGGGGCTACACGCTGCGTTGACGGCGCGCGTGGGCCGCGGCCCCTAAACTGCGGGCATGCAGCTCAACATCGTCGTCTACTCCAAGTCCGCCTGCCCGCAGTGCGACACCGTCAAAAGCCTGCTGAAGGCCAGGAACCTGGGCTTCGAGGAGATCAAGATCGACGACGAGGCCCAGCGCCTGGCCTTCTACGAGAAGTGCGGGCCTGCGGTGCGGCAGATGCCCCAGGTGTTCATCAATGACCAGCGCGTGGGCGGCCTGGCGGGGCTTCAGGCGGCGCTCGCGCAGCTCAAGATCTGAGGCTGCGGAACCGGCAACAAAAAAGCACCTGGCCGTGAAGCCAAGTGCTTGATGCGTCTGGCGCGCCCGGTTGGGATCGAACCAACAACCCCTGCCTTCGGAGGGCAGTACTCTATCCATTGAGCTACGGGCGCGAAGCCGCAGATTCTAACAGCGGGGTTCTACCGGCCGGAGCGGCAGGTGGCGCCTGCCTATAATTCGATGGTTTTTCGTGGCGCGTCGAGAGGTGCGCATGCGGAACAAGAGCCCGAGAAGACCGACAAGGATAGCCAAGAGGAATCCATGAGCGCCAGCCACGATCAACATCACGACGACGACGCCCACACCGGCCCGATCAAGACGCCCAAGCAGCTTGCGTGGGCCGTGTTCTTTTCCTTCGTGGTGCCCGTGATCATCATCATCCTGCTGGCCAACTATGTCAGCACGGCAACCAAACCGGCCGCCGGCACGGGCGCACTGGAAGGCGAGGCCGTGGCCGCGCGCATCGCGCCTGTGGCCCATGTCGAGGTCAAGGACGTCAACGACGTGGCCGCCATGAAGACCGGCGAGCAGGTGTTCCAGGCCCAGTGTGCGGCCTGCCATGCCACTGGTGCCGCTGGCGCGCCCAAGCTGGGCGACGCGGCGGCCTGGGGCCCGCGCCTGAAGGGCGGCGTCGAGGCGCTGCTGCAGTCAGCGCTGCAGGGCAAGGGCGCCATGGGTCCCCAGGGCGGCGGCGATTTCAGCGACTACGAGATCCACCGTGCCGTGGTCTATCTGGCCAACCAGGGCGGCGCCAAGTTCGACGAGCCCAAGGCGCCGGCCGCGGCTGCGTCGGCTGCGAACTGACCCTCAAGGCGAGACCTCCTGCCTGGAAGAAGCCCGCTGCGAGCGGGCTTTTTCATGCCCGCTCGCTCAGGGCAGGGGGCGCAGCCGGTAGCGGTGCAGCGCCGGCAGCTTGGCGGCGATGCAGTCCTGCGGCGTCCAGCGGCCCGATTCGACGGCCTCGGCCGCCAGCGCCATGTCCTGGGTGTGCACCAGCCCGAAGCCCAGGTCGGTCAGCAGGTAGAGGTGGCCGGTTTCGTCCAGCCAGGCGGACTCGACCTGCACGGCGCGGCCGGTGTGGCTGGTGACGCCGCCGCCGGGCTGCAGGCGCCAGATCCAGGGCGTCAGCTCCAGTTCGACGTAGACGCGCTGCGGGCCGTTCTGGAAGAACCAGGCGCCGCGTTCATCCACGTCGTAGTTGCGGCCGATGAAGCCGAGCAGCTTGTCGTGCTCGATGCGGCTGCCCTTCACGCGCGGGAAGGGGCCGGCGCGCTGGATGC
>CAMLKW010000010.1 GCA_946480605.1 uncultured Roseateles sp.
GCATCCGCAGGACCCGGCCTGCGCGCCGCTGGACCGGCAGTACCAGCTGGGCGAGTCGCTGCTCGTTGCGCCGGTGTTCACCGAGGACGGCGAAGTGGACTTCTACCTGCCCGAGGGCACGTGGACCCACCTGCTGAACGGGGAAAAGAAGCAGGGTGGCCGCTGGCACCGCGAGCGGCATGGCTTCCTGTCCATGCCGCTGTACGCGGCGCCGGGCAGCGTCATCGCCTGGGGCGCCGAGACCGAGCGGCCGGACTACGACTATGCCCGCGGCACCGTGCTGCGCGTGTTCGAGCTGCCCGACGGTGCCAGCGCCGCCTTCGAGGTCGCGGCGCTGGCGGGTGGCTACGCCGCGCGCGGCACGGTGCGTCGCGAGGGCGCGAGCTACGCCGCCACCGTCACCGAAGGTGCGCTGCGCGACTGGTGCCTGGAGGTGGATGGCCGCCGCAGCCCCGTGCAGGCTGAAGGCGCCACGCTGCGCTGGGGCGGCTGAGCCCCGCAGCCGGCCCGCGCTCACGCGTGGGCCGGCCTCCCCCAGACCGACTGGGCAACGACCCCAATGTCCACCGGCTGACAACGTTGTCAAAATGCGCCGCCATGAGATCTCCAGCCCTGTCCCTGATCGCCTTTTCGCTGCTGGCCCTGGCTGCGCTGCCCGCCCAGGCGCAGGGCGTCGCCGTCAACCAGGTCGGCTACCTGCCCGCTGCCGCCAAGTGGGCGGCGCTGCCGGGCGGCGCCGCCGATGAATTCCGGCTGGTACGCGCCGGCACCGACGCGGTGGTGCTGCGCGGCCAACTCGCGCCGGCGCGCACCTGGGCGCCCGCCGGCGCCGCCGTGCGGCTGGCCGACTTCTCCGCGCTGACCGCGCCGGGCGACTACGAGCTGCGCGTGGACGGCCAGCCGGCGTCGCCACGCATCCGCGTCGCCTCGGACGCCTATGCCGCGCTGACCGCCGCCAGCCTGAAGGCCTTCTATTTCAACCGCGCCGGCATGGCGCTGGAGCCTCGCCACGCCGGCCCCTGGGCGCGGCCGGCCGGCCACCCGGACACCGACGTGCGCATCCACGCCTCGGCCGCCAGCGACAAGCGGCCCGAAGGCTCGCGCATCTCGTCGCCCAAGGGCTGGTACGACGCGGGCGACTACAACAAGTACATCGTCAACTCCGGCATCACCGTCTACACGCTGCTGGCTGCCTACGAGCAGTTCCCGGCGCTGTTCAAGGCGCAGACGCTGAACATTCCCGAGAGCGGCAACGACCTGCCCGACGTGCTGGACGAGGTGCTGTGGAACCTCGAATGGATGCTGACCATGCAGGACCCCGCCGACGGCGGCGTCTATCACAAGCTCACCAACAAGGGCTTCGACGGCAACGTCATGCCGCATGAGGCCAAGGGCGAGCGCTACGTCGTCGCCAAGGGCACGGCGGCGACGCTGGATTTCGCTGCCGTGATGGCCCATGCCAGCCGCGTCTTCAAGCCCTTCGAGGCGCAGCGGCCCGGGCTGTCGGCGCGCCTGCGTGATGCTGCGGTTGCCGCCTGGCGCTGGGCCCAGGCCCATCCGCACATGGCCTACAAGAATCCGCCCGACGTGCGCACCGGCGAGTACGGCGACACCCGGCTGGACGATGAGTTCGCCTGGGCCGCCGCCGAGCTGTATCTGGCCACCGGCGAGATGGCCTACCGCGACGCGCTGGCGCTGGACCGGCACACGGTGCGCGTGCCCGGCTGGGGCGACGTGATGGGCCTGGCGTGGGTGAGCCTGGTACAGAACCGCCACCAGCTCACCAAGGCCGATGCCGAACTGGTGACCCGTCGCGTGCGCGCCTTCGGCGACGAGCTGGCGACGCTGTGGCGCGACTCCGCCTACCGGCTGACGATGGAGTCCGCCAACGACTACGTCTGGGGCAGCAACGCCCATGCGCTGAACCAGGCGCTGATGCTGATCCAGGCCTACCGAGTCGCCAACGAGCGCGCGCAGCTGGACGCCGCGCAGTCCGTGCTGGACTACGTGCTGGGCCGCAACCCGTTGGGGCTCAGCTACGTGACCGGCTTCGGCCAGCGCTCGCCCCTGCACCCGCACCACCGGCCGTCCGAGGCCGATGGCGTGGAGGCGCCGGTGCCCGGCTTCATCGTGGGCGGCCCCAACCCTGGCCAGCAGGACCAGAAGAACTGCCCGGTGCGCTACCCGTCCGCGCTGCCTGCGCTGTCCTACATCGACCATGGCTGCAGCTACGCTGCCAACGAGGTCGCCATCAACTGGAATGCGCCGCTGGTCTACGTGGCTGCGGCACTGCAAGCTCTCACGCCTTCCTCTCGCTGATCGTCATAAAACAAAACGGAGACTGCATGTCCTCGACGACTCGCCACCCGCTGGTGTGGGTGCCCTCGCTCTACCTCGCCATGGGCCTGCCCAACGTGATGGTGGGCGTGGTCGCCGCCATCATCTACAAGAACCTGGGCGTGCCCAACGAGGACATCGCGCTCTACACGTCGCAGATGTACCTGCCCTGGGTGCTGAAGCCGCTGTGGGCGCCGCTGCTGGAGACTTACCGCAGCAAGCGCTTCTGGGTCATCAGCATGGAGTTCACGATGGCCGCGGCGCTGGCGCTGGTGGCGCTGGTGCTGCCGCTGGAGGGCTTCTTCAAGCTGTCGCTGGCGTTCTTCTGGCTCGTGGGCTTCGCGTCCGCCACGCAGGACACCTGTGCCGACGGCGTCTTCATGACCACCGTCACCAAGACCGACCAGGCGCGCTACGCCGGCCTGCAGGGCATGTGCTGGAACCTGGGTGCCGTCGTGGCCTCGGGCCTGTTCGTGTCGCTGACCGGCTACCTGCACAACCACCACGGCATGAGCTGGGTGCAGTGCTGGATGGTGGTCGTGTCGCTGGCCGCCGCGGCCATGGCCGTGTTCGGCCTCTACCACCTGCGCGTGCTGCCGCCGGGCTCGCCGTCGCACCTGCATGGCCAGGGCTTTGCGGGTGGCCTGAAGTCCACCGCCGAGGCCTGGGTCACCTTCTTCCAGAAGCCGCAGATCTGGATGATGCTAGCCGTCATCTTCTTCTACCGCTTCGGCGAGGGCTTCATCGAGAAGTTCGGCCCGCTGTTCCTGCTGGACGCGCGCGAGGCCGGCGGCCTGGGCCTGGACAACGAAGCGCTGGGCCACATCAACGGCACGGTCGGCACGCTGACCTTCATCGCCGGCGCCTTCCTGGGCGGCTTCCTGGTGGCGCGCCGCACGCTGCCGCGCAGCTTCTTCACGCTGGCGCTGATCCTGAACGTGCCGCACCTGACCTACTTCTACCTGGCCGAGACCATGCCGACCGACACGGTCACCATCGCCGTCATCGTCGCCATCGAGAAGTTCGGCTTCGGCATGGGCTCGGTGGGCCACATGCTGTACATGATGCAGCAGATCGCCCCCGGCCCTTTTCGCATGGCCCACTACGCGATGGCCACCGGCGTCATGGCGCTGACCAAGTGGGGCACCGGCAGCGTCAGCGGCCTGCTGTGGAACTACGTGAGCCACGACTACCTGCATTTCTTCGGCTGGGTGCTGGTGTTCTCGGTGCCGCCGGTCGTCCTGGCCTGGCTGGCGCCGTTCCCGCATGACAGCAAGGACGAGCCCGCGGAAGCCGTGACGGGTCACTGACAACACCAAAGACCGGAGACAAGCACCATGAAGACGACGCTGTGGCGCCTGGGCGCCCTCATGCTGATGCCCGTGCTGGCCGCATTGCCCGCACAGGCGCAGCAGCAACACGAATCGCTGAAGCTGGACGCGCCCAAGCCGGTGCTGTTGCCCACGCCGCCCATGGGCTGGAACTCGTGGAACAAGTTCAAGTGCGACGTCAGCGAGAAGCTGATCCGCGAGCAGGCCGACGCCATGGTCGCCAGCGGCATGCGCGACGCCGGCTACAAGTACATCGTCATCGACGACTGCTGGCAGAAGAGCCGCGACGCCGACGGCAACATCCAGGCCGACCCCGAGCGCTTCCCCAGCGGCATCAAGGCGCTGGCCGACTACGTGCATAGCAAGGGCCTGAAGTTCGGCCTCTACTCCGACGCCGGCGCGCTGACCTGCGGCGGCCGCCCCGGCAGCGCCGGCCACGAGTTCCAGGATGCGCGCCAGTACGCCAAGTGGGGTGTGGACTGGCTGAAGTACGACTGGTGCTACACCGGCCCGCGCAACGCCGAGGCCGCGTACACCATCATGGCCAAGGCGCTGCGCGAGTCGGGGCGCGACATCGTGCTGTCCATCTGCGAGTGGGGCACCGACCAGCCGCAGCGCTGGGGGCCCAACGTGGGCCACCTGTGGCGAACCACCGGCGACATCTTCGACGCCTGGGAGGGCAAGAAGGACTGGTCGATCGGCATGACCAACATCCTGGACCTGAACGTCGACAACTGGCGCTACGCCGGCCCCAACCGCTGGCCCGACCCCGACATGCTGGAAGTCGGCAACGGCGGCATGACCGTGACCGAGTACGAAAGCCACTTCTCGCTGTGGGCCATGCTGGCCGCGCCGCTGGTCGCGGGCAACGACATGGCCAGGATGGACGCCGACACCCGCCGCATCCTGACCAACAAGGACGTCATCGCCGTGGACCAGGACCCGCTGGGCCAGGCCGCGCGCCGCGTGCGCAAGGACGGCGACCTGGAGGTCTGGGCCCGCTCGCTGCAGGGCGGTGACACGGCGGTCGTGCTGTTCAACCGCGGGCCCAAGGCCGTCGAGATGTCGGCCGACTGGGCGTTGCTGAACCTGCCTGCCGGCGCACGCGTGCAGACGCGCAACCTGTGGAGTGGCGAGGTCAAGAAGGGCGTCAAGGACCGCGTGGCCGGCAGCGTCGCGTCGCATGGCGTGCTGATGTGGCGCATCACGCCGGAGCTGGCGCGTTGAAGCTGAAGCTGCTGGCCGTTGCGGCACTGTTCACGGCCGGTGTGGCGCAGGCTGCCTGCGGCCCCGAGGCGCTGGGCACGTCGCGCACGCTGACGCTGAAGCGCGAGGGCGCCGCCTGGGGCAAGGCCCAGCATGCGGCGTTGCCCACGCTGCAGCCGGGCGAGATCGTACTGAGCTTCGACGACGGCCCGCGGCCCGAGTCCACGCCGGCGGTGCTGAAGGCGCTGGCCGACCACTGCGTGCTGGCCACGTTCTTCGTCAACGGCGAGCCGCTGCGGCAGCACGCCGCGCTGGCCCGCCAGGTGCGCGACGCCGGTCATACGGTGGGCATGCACGGGTTCAGGCACGACCGCTTCTCGCAGCTGTGGTCGGCCGCGCAACTCGCCGACCTGGACTCGATGACCGCGGCTTACCGCGAGGTGCTGGGCACCGAGCCGGCATCGTGGCGCTTCCCGTTTCTTGAAGAGACGTCTGCCATGCGCGCCGCGCTGCGCGAGCGTGGCGTGACCGTCATGTCTATCGACGCGGGCGCCGAGGACTGGCTGCCCGACCAGACGCCGCAGAAGCTGGCCGACAAGCTGCTGGGCCAGCTGGCCAAGAGCGGTGGCGGCATCGTGCTGCTGCATGACGCGCAGGACCAGACGGCGAGGGCGATGCCCTTGCTGCTGCAGACGCTGAAGGCCAAGGGGTATCGGGTCGTGCACCTGCGCTGGGACTGAGCGCGCGCGGCATGAGCTTGGTGGGTTGGGAGTGCTTTCTCTGAGCGCTGGCGTCTGCTCGTTGCATTGCCGGGAGTCCCGCCCGGCGGCGGGGTGACTTTCTTCTGCGGCGCCAGAAGAAAGTCACCAAAGAAGAGGCGCTGAACCGCACACGAGCGCGACGCCGCCATGCGCGGCGCGCGAGAGCAACCAGCGGCGTTGCGCGCGGATGCGAGCCGCTGCGCTCTCGCGCCTGACTTGTGACGAGCAGGCCGTGTCGCACCACCTGCCCGTCCGACGCGCGGCTGCACGCCGTGCTCACCAGAAAACCCAATGCAGCGCCGCCCTGGCGGCGCGGCTCGGTGTTCCGGCGACGCCGCGCTTCGCTATGCTGCGCTGCACCACAAAGGAGCCGCCATGGATCTCGACCCCCAAGGCCTTGCCACCCGCCGCGCCGTGCTGGGCGATGCGTATGTCGACGCGGCGCTGGCCAAGGTCACGCCGTTCACGGAGCCGCTGCAGGAACTGGTCACGCGCCACGCCTGGGGCAACACCTGGCAGCGGCCGGGGCTGGATCTGCGCACCCGCAGCATCGTCACCGTGTCCATGCTGGTGGCGCTGGGGCGCACGCATGAGTTGAAGACGCATGTGCGCGGCGCGCTGAACAACGGCGTGACCGCGCAGGAGCTGCAGGAGATCTTCCTGCATGCCAGCGTCTATTGCGGTTTCCCGGCGGCTGTGGACGCCTTCCGCGCGGCGGCCGAGGTGGTTGACGGCGCGCCTTGAAAAGCGCGGATCAGGCCAGCACGACTTCGATGCCTCGCCCGCGCAGCTGATCCACGATGCCCTGATCCGCGCCGCTGTCGGTGATCAGCACATCCAGTTGCTCCACCGGCGCGATGACGGACAGGTTGCGCTTCATCAGCTTGGACGCGTCCGCCACGGCGACGACCTGGCGGCTGATCTTCATCATCTGCGCGTTCAGCTGCGCTTCCAGCAGGTGGGGCGTCATCAGGCCGATGTCGGGGTCCAGGCTGTCGACGCCGAGGAACAGCCGGTCGGCATACAGGCCTTGTAGCGCGGCCACGGCTTGCGGGCCGGACAGCGAATACGAGTTGGGCCGCAACTGGCCGCCCGGCATGATGAGGTTGACGTGCGGCACCGTCGCCAGCAGCGCGGCGATGTTCAGCGCGTTGGTGATGACGTTCAGCGACGTGAGGCGCAGGCCGCGGATCTGCTTGGCGATTTCTTCGGTCGTGGAGCCTGAGTCGAGCAGGATGGTCTCGCCGTCGCGGATCATCTTGGCTGCTTCGGCGGCGATGCGCGCCTTCTGCTCGTGGCGCAGCTTCTGCTTCACGCCGATGGGCACTTCCTCGGTGTCGCGATGCGCCAGCGCGCCGCCGTGGGTGCGCAGCACGGCGCCGGTGGATGCCAGCGCGTTGAGGTCGCTGCGGATCGTGACGACCGAGGTGCCGAAGCGGTCTGCCAGTTCGTCCACCGTCACGCGGCCCTGGCTTTGCACCAGCTCGCGGATCAGCCGGCGCCGCTCGTCGATGAGCAGCGGGCTTTCGGTTTTCGCGAGGGTGGAGGCTGAGGCGGGCATGCGGGATCGAAAGGCGGTGGGCCGACTTTCGAATGATATCGACGGGGCTACGCGAGCTTGCTTAGGGCTTCAGCCGACAAGGGCAGGCCGGCCAGCCGAGCGGCATACAGCGCAGCGCCCAGTTCGGGGCCGAAGCGCGGGCGCTTGAGCGTGGCGCCGGGCAGGCGGCGGACCAGCGCGGCTTGCAGCGGGCCCAGCACCAGTTCACCCGACGCAAAGACGCCGCCGGAGTAGGACACGTCCACTGCCGTACCCGCTGGCAGGCCCAGGTTGCGCGCGGTGCCGGCGGCCAGCAGCGCGAGTTCGTCGCCGGCGCGCACCAGCAGCTGGCGGGCCTGCGCGTCGCCTGCGTTGGCGGCGGCGGTGGCCAGCCGGGCGAGCTGGGCCAGTTCGCTGCGAGCGGCGCTGCCGTTGATCTCGCCGCACAGGTCCAGGTCGACCTTGAGGTCGAAATGCTCGCGGACCAGCTCCACCAGCGGGCCGGGCTCGGCGCGGCCGTCCACCATGCGCGAGAACAGCGCCAGCACCTCGCGGGCCAGCCAGTGGGCGGAGCCTTCGTCGCCAAAGACCTCGCCCCAGCCACCGCAGCGCGCGCTGCGGCCTTGGCATTCACCGTAGGCGATGGAACCCGTGCCGGCGACCAGGCTGATGCCGTCGGCGCCGGCGAGCGAGCCGGCCCAGCTGCAGATCATGTCGTTGCCGACGGTGCTGCGGGGCACGACGCCGGCCAGCAGCGTGTCGAACGATGCCAGCAGCTCGCTGTCTTCGCCGTGCGCGGGCAGGCCGGCGAAGGTGTGGGCCAGGTCAGCAGCGCGCAGGCCGGCCTGCGACAGCGCGGCCTGCACGCCGTCGCGCAGCAGCGCGCGCAGCGCATCGAAGCCGATCTCGAGGTAGTAGCTGGTCGTGGCCTCATGGCGCGCCAGCAGCCGGCCGCAGCCGTCAATCAGGACGAAGGCGGTCTTGGTGCCGCCGCCGTCGATGCCGAGAAACATGGGACTCATCCTTGGATCAGAGGATGGATGGTGACACCTTGGACGACACGGTTCACGGTGCCCGAGGCGCTGGGCGTGTCGGGCGTGATGCCCAGCTGCAGCGATGCGAGCAGGGCCAGGCATTGTGCGAACACGAGGGCGATCGGCGCTAGCGCGAGGTCGGGCGCGTTGGTGGGCAGCGCGAGCGTGACGTCGTCGGCATGCGTGGCCGAGCCGGCGGCGCCGAATGCGCCGAGCGCCAGCACGCGGGCGCGGCCTTCGCGGCGCAGCTCGTTCAGCAGGTCGAGGTCGTACTGGCGGGTGTAGGGGTCGTTGGACAGGAAGATGACCACCAGCGTCTTGTCGTTCAGGATGGTCTTGGGTCCGTGGCGGAAGCCCAGGGGCGAATCGGCCAGCGCGACGAGCTTCCCGTCGGTCAACTCCAGCAGCTTCAGCGCGGCCTCACGGGCCAGGCCTTGCAGCGTGTTGCTGCCGAGGTAGACGACGCGTTCGAAGGGTTGGCCGTCGGTCAGCGCGTGCAGGCGGTCGGCCTCGGCGCTCATCAAAGCCGTGGCGGCCTGAGCCAGCGCTGTCACGGGCTGCAGCGGCAGACCGAAGGCCCAGGCGGCGGCCAGCAGCATGCCGGTGAAGCTGGAGGTCATCGCGAACGCGCGATCGTGCGTCTCGTCGGGCAGCAGCAGCACATGGGCGTGTGCCTGGCCGGCCAGGCGCTGGTTCAGCGTGCCCTCGGCGGCGCAGGTCACGACGAGGTGGTGGCTGCGCTTGATGATGCGGTCCGCCAGCTCCACGGCGGCCAGGCTCTCTGGGCTGTTGCCGGAGCGCGCGAACGACACCAGCAGCGTGGGGACCTCGGGCTGCAGGCATTGCTCGGGGCTGGAGACGATGTCGGTGGTGGCCACCGCCTCGACGCGGATGCCGGGGCGCTGGCCCAGCAGCTTCAGCAGCGCGGGCGCCAGCGTCTGGCCGATGAAGGCGGAGCTGCCGGCGCCGGTCAGCACGATGCGCAGGTCGGGCAGGGCCAGCAGCGGGTTCAGGAAGGCGTCCAGCGCGGGCCGCTCGGCCTGCACCTGTTGATGGATGGCTTGCCAGACGTCGGGCTGGTGGGCGATCTCGCGGGCGGTGTGCGTGCCGCCGCGTTGTGCGAGGTCGGTGGGGGCGAGGTTCAGAAGAGGCATGTTCAGGCTGCGCAGGCGTGCAGGTAGGGGCGGAGTGCTTGCACCGTGCCGTCTCGCAGGAGTGCGTCCGTGTGGGTGGTGATGCGGCCGTCGCGCACGGCCTCGTACTGGCGGGGCAGGTACTGGCTCAACAGCGTCAGCGGCGGCGGCGACGCGTCCAGCCGGGCCAGCATGGTGTTGCAGGCCTGGCGCACGGCGGGGTGGGCCCAGTAGTAGCGGATGCGGTCGCTCAAAGAGTAGGCGAGATCCACGTCCAGCCGCGCCGGGTCCTGGTAGTAACCGCGCCAATGCTCGGGCTCGCCGCGCATGACGCCCAGCACGGTGTCGACCAGGCCTTCGCCTTCGCCCACCCATTCGCGCTCCACGGCGGCCAGCGCCCACAGCGTCTCGCGCAGCGCGAAGGTCACGCCGGGGCCCACCTTCAGGATGGCGAAGTGGTCGCGGGCCAGCTGGGCCAGGCGCTCGGGGGTCTGGTAGTCCGTCGAGTGGGCCTCGAAGACCAGGCCGGGCTGGCTCTCGATGAAGGCGCTCAATGCGCGGGCCTTCTCGGGGCGGTAGTCGATGACCTTGTGATGGTCGAACTCCACGCCGGGCTGCACGACCATCGCGACGACGCGCTCCCAGGCCAGGTCCAGCCCCGCACGGGCGAAGGCGTGGCGGTGCAGATCCAGCGTGGACGACGCGGCCTCGGGCGACGTGACGGCCAGCTCGCCCAGGTCTTCGTGCGCGCCACCGGGCACGGGCACTTCGGTGCCGATGACGTAGACCGGCGGCTCGCCGCGGTCGGGCGCGTCGCGCCAGGCTTGTTCAGCGGCCAGGCACAGACGCACGGCACGGGCCGCGATCTCGGGCTCGGGCAGCGGCACGGGGTCGTCGGCGCAGCTCATGGAGCAGTCGAGGTGGATCTTGCGAAAGCCCGCGGCCACGTACTGCGCCACCATGATCTCGGCCTTGGCCATCGCGGTTTCGGCGGGCAGCTTGCGCCAGGCGTTGGGGCCCAGGTGGTCGCCGCCCAGCAGCAGCAGCTCCGGGGGCAGGCCTTCGTTGGCGGCCATCTGTTGCACGTAGCGGCGGAAGTCCAGCGGCGTCATGCCGGTGTAGCCGCCGTCCTGGTTCACCTGGTTGGACGTGGCCTCGATGAGCGCCGGCCGGCCCTGCGCGGCGCACTCGCGCAGCGTGGCGGCGATGACGACGGGGTGGGCGGAACAGACCGAGGGAATGCCGATGGCGGCGTCTCCAGCGGCGGCTAGCTTGTGGCGGCGCACGAGGTCGAGCATGAGCTTCATGCGGCGTCTCCTTGAACGGGTTGGGAAGAGGAAGAAGGCGTTTCGGGCTGCAAGGCCAGCAGCAGCGCGGCCAGCAGCGCCAGCGCCACGCCCAGCAACTTGGTGCCCGCGGGCATGGCGCCGCTGAGGGCCATGGACAGCACGGCCGTCAGCAGCGGCGCGCCGGCGTTGACCAGCGGCGACACGACCAGCGCCTTGCCGTAGCGGAAGGCGTAGACCAGCATCAGCGCGCCCACGGCGTTCAGCACCTGGGTGGCGGCCGCGAGGCCCGGGCCGTTCCAGCCCCAGTGGATGGGCTGCGAGAAGTCGGTCAGCCACAGCGCGGCCGGCACGCAGGCGAGGCCGCCCACGGTCATGTAGAAGAAGATGCTCTCGGCGCTGGTGCCCACGTTGGCCAGCTTGATGAAATAGGCCTGCAGGCCCCAGGCCGCCATCACGATGAGGGCCAGCAGGAACCACAGTCCCAGGCCTTCGCCGCCTTGACCCAACTGCAGGTCGAACAGCGGCAGCGAGCACAGCGCCAACACGATGCCGGCCACACCCAGCTTGCCGGTGCGTTCGCCCAGCAGGCCGAAGGACAGCGCGATCGTGATGGCCGGCGACAGCGACACGATGGGGAAGATCAGATAGGCCGGCCCCAGCTGCACCGCGCGGAACAGCAGCATCTGGCCGCCCGCGCCCAGCAGGCCCACCGCCAGACCCAGAACGACGGAGCGGCGGTCGCGCTGGATGCGCCAGCCGGCGCGGGCCAGCACGATGACCGCGGGCGGGATCATCGTCAGCGCCCACACGACGTAGATCAGCGTGTCCGGGAAGCCGTGCTGCGAGGGCAGGCCGGTGAAGGCGCCCCACACGCCCCACAACAGGGTCGAGATCAGCGCGTAGGTGAGCCAGTTGCTTTGCATGGGCGAGGTCTTTTCGTGAGGTCGGTGGTCGGCGTCGACAACTTTCGAGCGAAAGCATAAACGAACAAAAACGAAAACACAACGGCGAAAGTACTTTCGTATGCCAAATCCCGCCCTTGAGGGATCAATCCCTGTATAGCTCGGTGAGTTCTCTCTATGTCAGCCCCACGGAAGCCTTTCGTGGCATGATTCATCGAAAGCATTCGGCATACGTGAAAACCATATACGAAATCAAACGAAAGAATTCGTAGACTTGCGGCAAGCCGGCTCGGGGCACCTTCCGGGGCTGGCAAACCGCACCGGGGGAGAGCTGCCCCGGCATCTACAAGCAGATTGCCTCGCGCTGCCCTGACGGCAGCCACGACAGAAAAAAGGAACCGTTTGATGAGTCCTCGACTGCAACCCCGCCCGCAAGACCAGGCCGCTGCCCGCTTTGCCTTGCACCCGCTGACCGTTGCCGGCCTGCTGGCCCTGGCCGCGTTCGCCGCCCCCGCGTTCGCCCAGGACGCCGCCACCAAGCCCGAAGCCGAGACGCTGGACCGCGTGGAAGTGACCGGCACCCGTGCCAGCCTGCAGAAGTCCCTCACGCTGAAGCGCAATGCCGCCGGCGTGCAGGACAGCATCAGCGCGACCGAGCTGGGCCGCTTCCCCGACAACAACGTGGCCGACTCGCTGAGCCACATCACCGGCGTGTCCATCTCGCGCACGGCCGGCGGCGAAGGCCAGAAGGTCAGCATCCGCGGCTTGGGGCCCGAGTACACGATCACGACCTTCAACGACCGGCTGCTGGGCACCGACAGCGCCGGCCGCTACTTCGCCTACGACGTGCTGCCCGCCGACGTCATCAGTGGCGCCGACGTCATCAAGTCCACGCAGGCCTCGATCATGGAAGGCGCCATCGGCGGCCTGGTGAACCTGCGCTCCGCCAGCCCCTTCGACCAGAAGGGCCAGCGTGGGCTGCTGCGCCTGGAGGCCGATCGCAACCAGATGAGCGCCCTCAATGGCCAGAAACTGTCGGGTACCTACAGCAACACCTTCGGCAACCAGTGGGGCGTGCTGCTGGGCCTGGTGTACGCCAAGCGCGATGTGCGCACCGACACGGCCGGCAACGACGGCGGCTGGAGCCGCAACCCCATCCCCAGCGACCCCGACCAGTTCTGGCAGTGGGGCAACACCTGGGGTGGCGCCATCGACCCCAATGGCAACGGCCAGCTCGACCTGAATGAAGAGGGCCTGATCGGCCCGGGTCAGTTCCGCTTCGGCTCCATCATGGAGAACAAGAAGCGCCTGGCGCTGTCGGGCAAGGTCGAGTGGCGGCCCAGCAGCGACCTGAAGGTCGTCGTGGACGGCTTCAAGACGCGCCTCGATTCACCGCAGGTCGGCTACCAGCTGTCCTTCTACCCGCTGTACGCGCCGGGCCGCTGGTCCAACATGAAGATCACCAACGGCGTGGTGACCGACCTGACGCTGGCCAGCACCGACCCCGAGATGCGGCTCAACCCCGAGCTGCTGAACAAGACCGAGTACCGCGTCGTCGACACCGCCTTGTACGGCGTCAACGCCGAGTGGAAGCTGTCGCCGTCGCTCAAGGTGAAAGGTGACCTCTACGAGTCCACCTCCAAGCGCCATTCCGGCGGCAACGACAGCTACGTCGTGCTGCGCATGAACCAACCCAACGTCACGCGCATCCAGCTCAACGGCGGCGCCGTGCCCGACGTGAAGACCACGTTCGCTGATGGCCGCGACCTGCAGACCGGCCTGGCGCAAGGCCTGTTCAAGGCCAGCGACTTCAACACCCACTACTACAGCCGCGCCGGCGACAACATCGACGACAAGATCAACGGTGCCAAGGTCGACGCCGAGTGGTCGCTGGACCGCTTCTACATCGACAAGCTGAAGTTCGGCCTGAACCAGACCAACCGCAAGAAGTCGCGCGACCTGATCAACAACGCGCTCAACTCCGGTGCCGACCACTACTCGGGCCAGAACGCGATCAACGTCGGCGCACTGGGCGGCAACGTCATCAACCAGTCGTTCAGTCCCAAGGGCTTCCTGGACGATGTCGGCGGTAACTTCCCGCGCAGCTTCCTGGGCTTCGACGTGGCCAACTACGCCGAGGCGCTGAAGGCCTGGGACGGCAAGCCCCGCCCGGGCGGTGGCGTCTACAGCTCCACCATTTCGGCGCCGCAGTGGAACCCGCTGCAAAGCTACCGCGTGACGGAGAAGACGACGACGGCCTTCGTGCAGGCCGACCTGTCGGGCGAGAGCTGGAACGCGGACGTCGGCGTGCGTTTCGTGCGCACCAAGACCACGGCCCAGGCCTGGGACGCGAAGATCCTGGACATCATCACGAACGGCCCGTGGAACTACCAGGCGGTCTACGCGCCGCCGTCCACGGTGCAGCAGGAGTCCACGTACAACTTCGCGCTGCCGGCCGTCAACTTCACCTACCTGCTGACCGACGACCTGCAGCTGCGCCTGGGCGCCGCCAAGACCATGGCTCGCCCCGCGGTGGACAAGCTCGCGCCGACGAACACGACGGAGGGCATCTCCTGGGGCGACTTCACCCAGGTTTTCGGCGGCAATGCAGAGCTGAAGCCTTATAGCGCCCGTCAGGTCGATGCGTCCCTGGAGTGGTACTACTCGAAGGACTCTGCGCTGACCTTCGCCGTCTACCAGAAGAACATCAAGAACCAGATCACCAACCTCTGGCTGTCGGGCCAGGACATCGGTGCGCCGGGCGGCCGGCTGTTCAATGTGCAGCGACCCGTCAACGGCGACAAGGCCACCGCCCGGGGCTTTGAGATCGGCTTCCAGCACCTGTTCGACAACGGCTTCGGCGTGCGCGCCCAGTACACCCGCAACAAGTCACGCGCCTGGGTGGCCGACGTGGAACGGCCGCTGGAAGGCATTGCACCGGCGACCGCGTCGTTCGGGGTGCTGTACGAGCGCGGCCCGTGGAGCATGAGTGCCACGGCCGACCGCACCGACGGCTTCGTCACCGCCACCAACGTCATCGGCGCCAACTTCAACGAGACCGCCAATGCCGTGACCTGGGTGACGGCGCAGGTGGCCTACGAAGTGAACCAGTGGCTGCGCATCAGTCTCGAAGGCAACAACCTGACCGATGCGGTGCAGGCACCCAAGCTGGGCAATGGCAATGTCAGCCTGCCCAACGGCTACTACCGCTATGGCCGCGCGTTCACCCTCGGCGCTTCCATCAAGTTCTAGCCCCTTGCCCAGTCTTGCCCGGCTGAACGCCGGCAAGGCTGGTCGGTCCCCCGAGGGGACGGCGATGCTTGCGGCATCGAGCCGCAAGCACATCGCCAAAGCGGGCCGGCTTGGGAGCGGCCCGGCGCTCGGCCCGAAAGACGCGAACCACTGATATGAAAACCCTTGTCTCCTCCGTTGCCGCCCTGCTTGCCGGGGCGGCTTTTTTCACCGCGCAGGCGGCCGAGTCCAGCTACACGATGGCCGACTACGCCCGCGTGGCCAAGGTCGACGTGCACCTGCATCTGCACAACGCCGCGCCGGCTTTCATGGAAGCGGCGAAGCGCCAGAATTTCAAGGTGTTGACGATCAACGTCGACTACCCCGACTTCCCGCCGCTGGCCGACCAGCAGCGCGTCGCGATCGAGTTGCAGAAGCAGTTCCCCAAGGACGTGGCCTGGGCGGCCAGCTTCTCGGTAGACGGTTCCGACCAGCCCGTCTGGCTGCCCGCCACGCGCCAGCGCATCGATGTCGCCATGAAAGCCGGCGCCGTTGGCGTGAAGGTGTGGAAGAACATCGGCATGAGCCTGCGAGGCAGCGACAAGAAGCTGGTCATGATCGACGACGCCCGCTTCGCGCCGCTGTTCGACGACTTCGCCAAGCAGGGCATCCCGCTGCTGGGCCACCAGGGCGAGCCGCACAACTGCTGGCTGCCGCTGGAGAAGATGACGGTCAACAATGACCGCGAGTACTTCAAGGCCCATCCGCAGTACCACATGCACCTGCACCCCGAGATGCCGAGCTGGGAAGCGCAGATGGCCGCGCGCGATCGCATGGTGGCTGCCCACCCCAAGCTGCGCTTCATCGGCGTTCACCTCGCGTCGCTGGAGCGCGATGTGGGCGAACTGGCCGCCTTCCTCGACAAGTTCCCTCACGCCGTTGTCGATGTCGCCGCGCGCATCGGTCAGTTGCAACACCAAAGCCAGAAGGACCGCGAGCGCGTGCGCCGCTTCTTCATCAAATACCAGGACCGCATCCTGTACGGCAGCGACATGGCACAAGCCCCCGACCAGGACGGCGCCGCGCTGGGCCGCGAGGCCGAAGGTGTGTGGCGCATGCACTGGCGCTACTTCAACACCGCGGAGTCCTTCAAGGTGAGCGATCTGGACAAGCCCGTGAAGGGCCTGGCGCTGCCGCGCGCCGTGGTGGACAAGCTCTACCGCACCAACGCCGAACGCGCCTTCCCTGGCGCCTGGGGAGCGAAGCGATGACGGCTCGCCGTGCATTCCTGCAGTGGCTGGGCGCCGCACCGCTGGCCACGCAACTGCCGCTGGCCGCGCATGCGGCCGAAGGCAAGGGCCATGTGCGCCTGCAAGACGCCCTGGTGCAGCTGCAGTTCGACGAGCAGATGCGCTGCCGCGTCGTCAGCCTTGCGGCCAAGCAGCCCGTCGCGCTGACGGGCTTCGATGCGAGCGAACACCTGGTCGTCAATGGCAAGCCACTGGCGCGCTTCACGCTGCAGCGGGCCGAACCGGGCAAGGCGGCCACGCCGTTTGGCGCGGGCCAGGTCTTGCGCCTCGTGGGTCGTTCGACGGATGGCGTCGAGAAACGCGTCACCGTCACGCTGCTGGATGAGCATCCCGGTGTCGCGCTGCTGGACGTCAGCTACACGAACACGGGCGGCAAGCCGCTGGCCGTGGAGGCCTGGGTCAATGCCGCGCATCGTCTGACCGCTGCGCCGCGCCATGCGGGCGGCTACTGGACCTACTCAGGTGCCAGCCACGCCGACCGCCGCGACTGGGTGCAGCCCGTCAGGCGCGGCTTCGATCAGCGCAACTTCATGGGGATGAATGCGTCGGACTACGGCGGCGGCACGCCCGTCGTGGATGTCTGGCGCCGGGATGTCGGCCTGGCCGTCGGCCATCTGGCCCTTCAACCGCAGCTCGTCGCGCTGCCCGTGAAGGCCAGCGGCGACCAGGTCGACATTTCTCTGCGCGGCGACACGCCGCAGACGCTGGCGCCCGGTGCCACGCTGACGACGCCGCCCAGCTTCATCGCCGTGCACCGTGGCGACTTCTACGTGCCGCTGGACCGCTACCGCCGCCTGATGGCCGCGCAGGGACTGGTGGCACCCGAGCCGCCGCAGAGCGCCTACGAGGCGCAGTGGTGCGCCTGGGGCTACGAGCGCGACTTCTCGCTCGACTACGTGCGCGCCACGCTGCCCAAGGTGCAGGAGCTGGGCTTCAAGTGGGCGGTGCTGGACGACGGCTGGCAGGTCAAGACCGGCGACTGGACGCCCGACCTCGCCAAGTTCCCCAAGGGCGAGGCCGACATGAAGGCGCTGGTGGCCGACATCCATGCGCGCGGCATGAAGGCCCGGTTGTGGATCGCACCGCTGGCCGTCGCGCCCGGCAGCGACGAGCTGCACAAGCACACCGACCTGCTGCTGCTGGACAAGGACGGCGCGGTGCAGGACGTGACCTGGTGGAACAGCTTCTACCTGTGCCCGGCCTACGAGAAGACGCAGGCGCGCCTGGCCGCGACGATCAAGATGATCATCGGCGACTGGGGCTTCGACGGCCTCAAGGTCGACGGCCAGCACCTGAACGGCGTGGCGCCTTGCTACAACCCCAAGCACAAGCATGCGCGGCCGGAGGAGTCGGTCGAGGCCGTGTCCACCTTCTACAAGGTCATGCACGACGTGGCGCATGCGGCCAATCCGGAGGCCGTGGTGGAGGTCTGCCCCTGCGGCACCAGCTACGCCTTCCACAACATGCCGTTCATGGACCAGGCGCCGTCGTCCGACCCGTTGTCCAGCTGGCAGGTGCGCCACAAGGGCAAGACGCTGAAGGCGCTGATGGGCCCGTGGTCCGCCTACGCGGGCGACCACGTGGAGCTGAGCACCGGCGGCCAGGACTTCGCGTCCAGCGTCGGCATCGGCGCCGTCGTGGCCACCAAGTTCACCTGGCCGGTGGACCCCAAGCCCAAGGACTCCTTCCTGCTGACGCCCGAGCGCGAGGCGCACTGGAAGCAGTGGGTGGACCTCTACAACAAGCAACGCCTGGCCGAAGGCCGCTACCGCGGCGAGCTGTACGACCTGGGCTTCGACAAGCCCGAGACGCACGTCGTCGAGCGCAGCGGCGCGTTGCACTACGCGTTCTATGCGGAGCGCTGGGAGGGGCCGGTCACGCTGCGCGGTCTGGGTGCCGGCCGCTGGACGGTGCGCGACTCGCTGACCGGCAAGGAACTCGGCAAGGTGACGGCTGACAAGCCCACGCTGCCGGTGCATTTCACGCACAGCCTGCTGATCGAGGCTCAACCTGATGCGCCCGACACGCTGCCCATCGCGTTTGCCGGCTCGGTGAAGCAGGTCAGTGCCGACGGCTTCCCGCTGGCTTCGCAATGGGCCGATGCGCCGACCACCTTCTTCCGCCATGACTGGCAGGGCAGGGCGCTCACCGGCCCGCAGTCCACCCGCGTGCAGTTGCTGCGCGGCACGGGCCAGCTCTACCTGCGCTTCATCTGCAAGTACGAGGCGCTGAGCACGTTTGAGCGCGCCGGCTCGGCCACCGACATCTGGCCGCTGTGGGAGCGCGACGTCGTCGAGGTGTTCCTGCAGGCGCCGGAGCGCGCCGGGCTGAAGAGCTACCGCGAGGTGGAGGTGTCGCCCAACGGCCTGCTGCTGGAGATCGCCGTCGAGGCCTCGGGCAAGAAGCGCGTCGTCGGCGAGAGCCGCGCGAAGGCGCACATCGATGCCAAGGGCAAGGTCTGGACGGCGGAGCTGGCCGTGCCCATGCGTGGCGCGGAGGATGGCTGGCGACTGAACCTCTTCCGCGTGGAAGGGCAGGGCGCCGGCCGTGTGTACTCCGCATGGAGCCCGACCAACACCGCCACGCCCGACTTCCACGTCCCCGCCGCCTTCGGCCGCCTGCTGACCTCCGCATGAAGCTGCTCGCCCTTGCCTCCCTGCTCGCCGCGTTCTCGGCGCAAGCCCAGCAGACGCTGGAAGCCACCGGCCGCTGGCAGCACCAGCCGGTGGGCCATGCGATGACACCGCCCATGGGCTGGTCGAGCTGGAACGCGTTCCGCGTCGACATCACCGAGAAGAAGGTGATGGACTCGGCCCAGGTCATCGTCGACTCCGGCCTGGCCGCCGCGGGCTACCGCAGCATCAACATCGACGACGGCTGGTGGCTGAAGCGCCGCACGTCCGACGGCCGGCTGCTGGTGCGCACGGGGCTGTTTCCCAGTGCCCATGTAGGTGCCGGCAAGGACTCGTCGCTGCGGCCCTTCACCGACCGCATCCACGCGATGGGGCTGAAGGCCGGGATCTACACCGACATCGGCCGCAACGCCTGCTCCCAGGCCTATGACGCCGACAGCCCCAACCTGCCCGAGGGCACGCATGCCGAGCGCGAGGTGGGGCTGATGGGCTTCATGAAGCAGGACGTCGCGCTGTTCTTCGGCGAGTGGAACTTCGACTACCTGAAGGTGGACGGCTGCGGCCTGTCGTCTTACGGCCGCGACCGCCCGCACGTGGCCTCGGGCCAGTACCGCGAATACAAGCCGACCATCGTCGAAGGCAGCATCAACCAGTCCGACATCGAGGGCACGAAGAAGCTCTATGCCGGCTTGAAGCAGGCGCTGCACGAGGTGCGCCCGCGCGGCGACTACACGTTGTCGGTCTGCCTGTGGGGCACCGTCAACGTGCGCTCCTGGGGCCAGGACTACGGCTCCATGTGGCGCACCAGCCGCGACATTTGGAAGGGCTTCGCCCAGATGGTGCACAACTTCGACACCGTCGCCACACGCGAGTTCTACGCCGGCCCCGGCCGCTGGAACGACCCCGACATGCTGGAGATCGGCAACGGCGACTTTGGCGACAGCCACCTGCTGGAGGCGCGCACGCACATGGGCCTGTGGGCCATCGCCGCGGCGCCGCTGATGATAGGCACCGACCTGTCCAAGGCCTCGCCCGCCGTCATCGACATCCTGAAGGCGCCCGAGGTCGTGGCCATCAACCAGGACCCGGCCGGCCATCAAGGTGTGCTGGCCTACGCCGACAGTGACCGCCAGATCGTCGTGAAGACCTTGGCCGACGGTCGCAAGGCGGTGCTGCTGTTCAACCGCACCGGCGCACCGGCGAAGTTCACGCTGACCGCCGAGCATCTGAAGATGGATGCCACGACGCCCATCGCGCTGCGCGATGCGTGGGCGCGTGCCGATGCGGGCAGCTTCACGGGCAAGCGCGAGTTTGAGCTTCAAGCCCGCGAGGCGCTGTTGTTCACCGCCACCGGCAAGCATGTGCTGCCCAAAGGCTACTTCGTGTCCGAGCGGCCCGGCAGCGTCTACGTTGCCCGAGACGGCATCCGCGCGCTGGAGCAGGACCCCGTCGTCTACCGCGCGCTGGCGTCGTGGTCCACCACCGACAACGGCGGCACCCGCCCGGCCTATGCCGGCTGGGGCGGCCCGCGCGCCGACTCGACGCCGTATGACCAGGCCCTGAGCGTGCAGCGCCAGGCCTTCCGCCACGGCATCGGCGTGCTGGCTGACTCGCGCCTGCAGGTGCGGGTGGCGCCCGGTTCGCAGCGCTTCACGGCCAAGGTCGGCGTGGACGACTCGACGCGCGGCAAGACCGCCGGCGTCAGCTTCGAGGTCTGGGGCGACGGCCGCAAGCTCGCCAGCACCGCGCCTCTCAAGTTCAACCAAGCGGCGCGCGAACTCAGCGCCGACCTGCGCGGCGTGAAGCTGATCGAGCTGATCGCGCGCCAGCACGGGGCCGACACCGCTGGCCCCGTCGTTGTGACCTGGGGCGAAGCGCGCATCGAGTAGCCGCTCGCACCCTTCTCCTGCCTCTCGATTGGCGCCGGTCCAGCCGGCGTCCAGGCCGCGCTCGCGCTGACGCGGCCTGAATCACCCAGTCCAGCGCACTGCGTGTCCACAACTTCGGGCCTGACGCCCGATCTTCTTGAGGAGAACCTGATGCACTCCATGCGTCCCTGCCCCCTGCCGCGCACCCGCAGCGTGGTGAAGCTCTCGGCCTCGCTTGGCGCGGTGCTGCTGGCCGCCTTGCCTGCCACCGCAACCGCCGTGCCGGTGGTGTCCAACCCGCTGAACGCCTGCCTGGAAGCCAAGGTCGACACCTGGGACATCCGCCTGGCCGCCTGCAATGCCGGCGCGCTGCAGGACTTCACGCTGACGCCCGTCAGCAGCGGCAGCAGCATCGTCACGATCCGCAATGCGCAGGCCAATCTGTGCGTGGCCGCCACCGGCACCAGCAACGGCGCCTTCGTCGAACTGGGCACCTGCCAGCCCGCGCAGGCGCGCCAGCGCTTCCAGACGGTGGCGCTGGCCGGCGGCACGACGTTGCAACTCAAGCTCGCCGCCCACAACCTGTGCCTGACCGCGCCGGCCCAGGTGGGGCAGGTCGGCTTCTCGGTGACGACCTGCAGCACCAGCAGCACCAGCCAGGCCTGGCGGTTCACGACCTCCGCACCGGCGCCCACGCCCGGCCCGGCGCCGGGACCCGCGCCGGTGGAGACCAGCTTCACCGCCAGTACCGCCGAGATCACCAACCCCGAGCGCGGCATGTATGTCTGGGCCGCCGACAACCTGCTGCAATGGACGCAGGCCAATGCCGACTCGCAGTTCCAGCAGGGCTACCGCGTCGTCTACGCCCCCGTGCGGCTGGATGCCTATGCCAATACGACGCTGCCGGCCAGCGTGCTGACCCAGCTGACCAACAGCTTCACGATCGCGCGCCGCGCCGGCCTGAAGCTGGTGCCGCGTTTCCTCTACAACTACCCCGAGAACGAGACCGAGTACCAGAACGTGAAGGACGCGCCGCTGGCGCGCGTGCTGGGCCACATCGACCAGCTCAAGCCGGTGCTGACGGCCAATGCCGACGTCATCGCCTTCCTGCAGGCCGGCTTCATCGGCGCCTGGGGCGAGTGGCACACCTCGTCCAACAACCTGACCGACAGCGGCCCACGCACGCAGATCCGCGACGCGCTGCTGGCCGCGCTGCCCACCGACCGCTTCCTGCAGCTGCGCTACCCGGCCTATCTGATGGCCTGGGCGCCCGGCGCGCCCGGTTGGCGCGATGGTTCCGCCGCGTCGCGCATTGGCGCGCACAACGACTGCTTCCTGGCTTCGGCCACCGATGTGGGCACCTACAGCGAGAACGCCAGCGAGCGCACCAACGAGCGCAACTACATCGCGTCGCTGTCGCGCGTGGCGCCTTTCGGCGGCGAGACCTGCAACCCGGCCGACGAGGAGAACCCCACGCCGCGCACCAGCTGCACCGACATCCTGAACGAGGGCCGGCAGTTCAACCTGACCTACCTGAACGACAGCTACTACCGCGACATCTTCCATGTGCGCTGGGAGCAGCAGGGCTGCATGGCCGAGGTCAAGCGCAGCATGGGCTACCGCTTCGAGTACACGACGCTGCGCCACAGCGACGCGGTGACGGCGGGACAGTCGGGCACGCTGCTGCTGACGGTGCACAACCGCGGCTGGGCGCGCGCCTTCAACCCGCGCGCGGTGCAGCTGCTGCTCAAGCACAAGACCAGCGGCGCCGTCGTGCGCCTCGCGCTGCCGACGGCGGACCCGCGCACCTGGCTGCCCAACACGACCACCACCGTGTCGGCCGGCTTCACCGTGCCGTCGGGCACGCCGACGGGCGCCTACGACGTGTTGCTCGCGCTGCCCGACGGTGCCGCCTCGCTGGCCGGTGACGTGCGCTACAGCGTGCGCCCCGCCAACGCCGACAGCAGCGCCAAGGCCCAGGCCTGGGACGCCACGCTGGGCGCCTTCCGCGCGGGCACCACGCTCACCGTCCGTTGAAGAACCCATCCAGGAGAAACGCATGTCCAACGTTCGACTGAAGCTCGCCGCCGCAAGCCTGCTGGGCCTGGGCGCCACGCTGACCGCCGCGGCCCCCACCGGCTTCGGCATGGTGGCCTACTGGGGCGAGACCGCCAGCACCTATGGCGGCCAGATTCCCAGCGGCGCCTACGTCGTCATCAACCCCAACAGCGGCGCCACCGGCCTGAACGCCAGCCAGGTGACGAACTGGAAGGCCGTCATCGCCAACATCCGCGCACAAGGCGGCAAGGTGCTGGGCTATGTGGCCACCGGCTACGACTACAACACCGCCGACGAGCTGGGCCGCTACAACGCGATCAACGCCAACCTGAGCGCCTACAAGACCGCGCTGGGCGGCGTGGACGGCTTCTTCTTCGACGAGGCCGCGTTCGACGACGCCGCGTTGAGCGACACGCAGAAGTGCAATGGCACCGCGCCGAAGTTCAGCGCCGTGCGCGCCAAGATGGCCGCCACGGGCACCAGCGGCACCGTGGTGTGGAACACCGGCTGGCCGGGTGCCAGCAGCTGCTTCGTCAGCGCGGCCAGCTATGGCGAGCACATCGTCATGTACGAGGCCCGCTACAGCGACTACGTGGCGGCGGCCAGCTGGCTCAACGGCGGCGTGCAGAACCTCGCCACGTCGCTGGGCGTGAAGACCTGGCTGCTGCTGCATTCCGCCACGCAGGCCGAGATGCGCGCGACGCTGCAGGGCACGGCGGCCAACTACGTCTACGTGACCAGCATGACCTACAACCCCAGCCTGCCCTGGGGCGGCCCGATCTGGAACTACACGCCCACCTACTGGGGCAACAACGGCCTGTCGGGTTCGGAGCGCTGGTGCCTGAACAGCCTGAAGACCGGCGGCAACTGCTGAAGGAGCGCCCACATGAAGCGTTTGAAGACTCTCATCGCGACGCTGGCCCTTGCCGCCGCGTCGCCCTTCGCATCGGCCGTCGAGCTCATCGTGCCGGCCTATTTCTACCCTTCGTGGATGCCGTCGCTGAACGAGTGGCACCAGCTCAGCTGGGCCGCCCAGCAGGGCGCGCAGGTCACTGCGATCATGAACCCGTGGAATGGCCCGGGCACATCGTTCAACAGCGACTACGCGGCGTCCATCAACGACCTGCGCGCGGCCGGTGGCAAGGTCATCGGCTACGTCTACACCTGCTACGGCATCAACCTGTGCACGTCCGAGGTGCTGCCCACACGCAGCACCGCCGACGTGGTGGCCGATGCGCAGAAGTACGCCGACTGGTACGGCGTGGACGGCGTCTTCCTCGACGAGATGGCCACGCAGCCCGGCGCGCTGCCGTTCTATCAGACGGTCAGCAATGCGTTGAAGGCCGCGCATCCGGGCTGGGAGATCGTCGGCAACCCGGGCGTCACGCCCACGGCCGGCTACAACGCGTTGGCGAACACGCTGATGAGCTTCGAAGGCTCGTACACCGACTTCGTCAACGGCCCTTTCCTCGCCGGCCTGACCAACGCCGCCGGCACCGGGGCCATCGTGCACACGGTGATGACCGAGGCGCAGATGCATGAGGTGATGGGCCTCGCGAAGCAGCACGGCCTGGGCGCGATCTACATCACCGACGGCACGATGGCCAGCGGCAACCCCTACTTGCACTTGCCCAGTTACTGGCAGGCCGAGGTGCTGGCCGCCATGGCGCCGGTGCCGGAGGCCAGCCAGGTCGCCATGCTGGGCATGGGCCTGGGCTTGCTGGCCTTGGTGCGGCGTCGACGTTCAGCCTAGACGATCAGCGCGGTGGCGGCGCCGCTCGAGATGATGTGCGGCCTCGGTCAGCCCGGGCGTCATGACAGCCCAGCCGAGCGCGAGCACCAGCAGTGCGCGTGCGTCGTCGGGGAAGCTGCCGGCGCCCAGCCGCACGGCCGCGAGATAGGACAGCGGCCCGCCCGCCGCGCCCAGCGCCGCGGCCAGCAGCGGCCGGCCGTGCAGCCACGCCAGCGGTCCGCGCAGCAGCGTCGCGAACAAGGCCCACAGCGCCAGGATCCATGGCGGCGCCAGTCCCGGCAGCGGGCCGGGCGACGCATAGACCAGCAGCCCGAACTGCAGCAGCGCCGTGTCCCAGCCCAGGCCGATCAGCAGCGCCAGCGCGGTCAACCGCAGCTCGTCGCCGCGCGCGTCGCTGGCGGCCCCGGTCAGCGCGACGACGGCCGCCACGGTCAGCATGCCCAGTGCGGCATGCCCCTGCGCCGCGCCCAGCACGCAGGCGAACCACGCGGTCTGGAACAGCGTGAACCAGGCGAGGCCTTGCAGCAGGCGGGCCTTGGGCGACGAAGAAAGCACGGACATGGCACACGCGGCGGTGGCAATGTCAGCACTTACGCAATGCGCGGCGGCTTGGACCACCGCAGCCGCGTCGAGCCCCTGCAAACCCGCAGCTCAGGCGCGCCGAGCTATGAAATCCGGCGCGCGATCTATCGCGTTTCGAGATGCCTTGTTGCTCTGATGTAACCCATATGAAATCTCGATAAGACAACGCTGACAACGCATATCTCCGGCAACCCGGCCGTCCCTAGCATCGCGGCCGCTCTGGCCCTTGACGGTCAGGCATCAAACCAATAACCACCCGGAGATAAACATGCGGAAGACCCGTCTGAGCCTGCTCATCCAGGCTCTGTTCGTGCTGCCCGGCGTTGCCGTTGCACAGCAGGCCACCCCCGACCCCAAGACCGAAGCCGCCAAGAACGAGCTGGAGACCGTGACGGTCGTCGGCATCCGCGCCGCGGTGCGCAATGCGCTGCAGGCCAAGGAGCTGAGCAACAGCATCATCGAGAGCATCGCGTCCGAGGACATCGGCAAGCTGCCCGACACCACCATTGCCGAGTCGCTGGCCCGCCTGCCCGGCCTGGCCGCCGGCATCGACCGCGGCAACGCCAGCCAGATCGTCGCGCGCGGCCTGGGCCCGCGCTTCATCGGCGCGACGCTTAACGGCCGCGAGTTCGCGTCCTCCGAACCCGACCGCGCGGTGCGCTTCGAGATGTTCCCGTCCGAGTCGGTCTCGGGCGCCACCATCCACAAGACGCAGTCGGCCGAGATCGTCGAGGGCGGCATCGCCACCAGCATCGACCTGCAGACCGTGTCGCCGCTGACGCTGCGCGAGCGCACGCTGTCGCTGAAGGCCGACGCGCTGTACTACCAGCTGGGCAAGGACATTGACGGCGCCAAGAAGACGGCGCCGCGCCTGGGCGGCATCTATGTCGACCAGTTCGGCAACCGCACGCTGGGCGTGGCGCTGGCCTTCAGCTACTACGACCAGCCGTCGCTGGAGGACCGCGTCGACAACTGGGGCTTCAACGCGACGAACTTCGCGCCGGCCGTGGGCATCGAGCCCTGGGGCTTCCAGCACAAGGTCAAGCGCGGCACCAATAAGCGCTCCAGCGTGCTGGGCAAGGTGGAGTTCAAGCCCGACGCCAACTTCCAGCTGACCGCCGACGTCTACGCCGCGCGCTCGCGCATCCACGAGCCCGAGCTGTACCACACGGTGGACGTGGGCAACTGGGACGGCTGGCGTTCTGGGGCATACAGCAAGATCACCAAGGATGGCAACTACGTCACCGGCGCCACCGTCGCCGACGTGGACCTGAAGACCATCAACTCGCTGTGGAAGCAGAACATGTCCAACTTCGCGACCGGCGTGAACGCGAAGTGGAAGGCGGGCGAGTGGCAGCTGGAGGCCGACGCGGCCTACTCCAAGGCCGACCGCGACACCTTCTGGTCCGCCATCGGGCTGGACATGCTGAACAAGGGCACGGTCACGTGGAGCTTCCCGCGCGACCAGTGGATGACCTACGGCTTCAGCGCCGACAGCGGCAACCCCAGCGCCTACGGCAACTGGAGCTACGAGACCTGGGGCCCCAGCTACGCCGGCACGCTGCATGACCGCCTGGACTCGCAGCAGCTGACCGCCAGCCGCCGCCTCGCCTGGGGCGACGTCAACAAGATCAAGATGGGCCTGCGCGCCACGCAGCGCGCCAAGTCCTACGAGCAGGTGTCGTGGAACTACGGCAGCAGCGCCACCATCTCCACCAGCGACCTGCAACGCGTGACCGTGGCCGGCCGGCCCGACTTCGTCGCGCTGGGCAGCGGCTTCGAGGATGCCGTCACCAAGTACTTCGGCGCCGCTGCCTTGAGCGCCGCCGGCCGCACGCCCACCAACTGGGACAAGGTCGGCAACAACTGGAGCGCCAGCGAAGACGGCGTGGCCGCCTTCGTGCAGGCCGACCTGGCCGGCACGCTGGGCGGCCTGGCCTACCGCGGCAACGCCGGCCTGCGCGTGGCGCACAGCAGCCAGACCGGCTACGGCTTCGAGCAGGTCAACGGCGGCTCGCTGAAGGCCGTGTCCGACGGCACCAGCTACACCAAGGTGCTGCCCAGCCTCAACCTCGTGCTGAGCCTGGACAGCGAGGACGAGCACCAGCTGCGCGTCGGCGTGGCCCGTGCGATGTCGCGCGCGCCGCTGGACGTGATGAACGCGGCGCACACCGTCAACATCGACCCCAACGGCGTGCAGCCCACCACCATCTCGGGCGGCAACCCGCGCCTGAAGCCCATGATGGCGGACCAGCTGGACGTGAGCTACCAGTACTACTTCGGCAAGGGCGGCCTGGTGTCGGCCGGCGCGTTCTACAAGAAGGTGAGCGACTACATCGGCATCGCGTCGGTGGCCGGCACGTATGAAGGCAAGCCCGCGTTCTACACGCAGCAGGTCAACCGCGAGGGTGGCACCGTGAAGGGCTTCGAGCTGGTCTACCAGCAGGCCTTCACGTCGCTGCCCGCGCCATGGAACGGCCTGGGGCTCTCCACCAACTACACCTACACGACCAGCGACATCAAGGAGAACGGCGACCGCAGCGGCGCGACCTGGGTGCCCATCTCGGCCAACGGCCTGATGAAGCACAACAGCGGCCTGACGCTCTGGTACGAGCGCAACGGCTTCGAGGCCCGCCTGGCCGCGAACCGCCACTCGGCCTACCACCGCGCGCCGACCTGGGACTCCACCGCCTTCCAGAAGAACGGCGCCGAGACCTGGGTGTCGTTCAACCTCGCCCAGCAGATCACGCCGCAGCTGCAGGCGCGCTTCGGCATCGAGAACGCGACCAACCAGCGCGTGACCTACAGCGACCCGCAGTACGCGCTGCGCCAGGTCAACTTCCAGTTCGGCCGCCGCTTCAACATCGGCGTCAGCTACAAGTTCTGAACGCCTGAGAAGCGTGAAGCCACGGCCCGGCCTTCAAGCGCCGGGCCGTTTTTCTACAGGCGCCTTCGGGCTGGACCGGAGGCGCGGTGTCGCAGGGGGTGAGCACAATGCCGCCGCTGATGACGATGCGACCGTTGCTTCCCGTCCTGTCACTCGCCTGCGGCCTGGGCCTGCTCGTGTGGGCCTGGTGGCCCGATCCGGCGCCGCTGTCCGTGCAGGACGAGGCGCCGCGCCGCTTGGCGCCACCCGCGTTGCTGGCGCTGGGCGGCACATCGGCCGAGGTTGACGCGGTGGCCGCACCGCGCGGTGAGGAGAAGGCTTGCGCGGCCGTCGCGCCATTGCCGCCGCATGAGGAAGCGCTCGCGACGCAACGAGCCTTGGCCTCACTCGCCAGCGCATCGGGCGGCGACGCGGTGCTGGCGCTGCTGCTGCAGAAGCCCGCGGCTGACGAACACGCCGCGCAGGCGCCGTGGGCCGCCCAGGTGCATGAAGCTGCGCTGCGCTCCGGCGATGCGGTCGCGCTGCGCTGGGCCGCTGGCGCCTGCCGTGAGTTGCCACAGGCCACCGCCTGCCGCCGCGAGCTGCTGCAGCAGCGCCTGCGGCTGGAGCCGGACAACGGCCTGCACTGGCTGGAGTGGCTGCATGAAGACCCCGGCGCGGCCGACGAGGCCTGGGCCGGTCTGGCCGCGTCACGCCACTGGCGGGAGCGCCCCGCGGCGTGGCGCGAGCGGCTGGATCGTGCGCTGCCGCCGGGCTTGCCGGCCGCGCAGCGCCAGGTCTTGCTGGCGCGCCTGGTACAGCGCGAGGCCGACTGGTCGCCTGCGCCGCCCTCCGATCTCGCGCAGGTCTGCGGCCATTGGGGGCCGGGTCATGCCAAGGGCGCGGCGTGCCGCCACGCGAGCACGCTGATGCTGACCCAGCCCGACTCGCCCCGCGCCCGCGCGCAGGGCGAGCAGCTGGCGCAGCTGACGGGGCAGGACGTGCCACCCGCCATCGCTGCGGCGGCGCCCGAGCCTGCGGGCTGCTTGCAATCAAGCCGGTGAGAGATTGGCCCGCCTAGGTAGCGCGCCTGAGGTCGCGGCGCAGGCCGCTTCCTAGACTGGCCTTCGACCGCACCGAGCAGCACAGGCGCGGCAGCGCGGCGCGCAAGAGTTCGCCCGCGCATCCCAACGACCGGAGACAACCCATGTTCACTTCCCGTTCTTGCGGGCGCGTCGGCGCGCTCCGCCTGGCTGCGGCTGCCTGCCTTTCCCTCAGCTCGTCGGCCTGGGCCGCCTGGGGCATCACCGACGCCAGCGGCGTGCTGACCGTCGACACCGGCGCCGGCCTGGTGTTCAAGGTCAACAAGAGCAGCGGCGACATCACGTCCATCAAGCTCAACGGCGGCGCCGAACTGCAGGGCCAGACCAAGTTCTCCCACATCAGCTCGGGCCTGGGCGCGCCGGCCACCTACGCGTTCTCGCCGTCGGGCACCACGGCCGTCATCACCATCACGGCCTCCACGCTGAAGCACTACCTGGTCGTGCGCCGCAACGAGAACACCATCTACATGGCCACGCACATCACGGCCGAGCCGGCCGTGGGCGAGCTGCGCTGGATCACGCGCCTGAACGGCAGCGTGTTCACCGGCGTGCCGACCGAGTCCAGCCTGCGCGGCACCACCGGTGCCATCGAGAGCAGCGACGTGTTCGGCAACAGCGACGGCACGACGCGTTCCAAGTACTACGGCAACCAGCGCGCCAAGGACATGAGCGTGCGCGGCGTGACCGGATCCGGCGTGGGCGTGTTCATGGTCTACGGCAACCGCGAGAGCGCGTCGGGCGGGCCGTTCTTCCGCGACATCCAGAACCAGAGCGGCACGGACACCGAGCTCTACAACTACATGAACTCGGGCCACAACCAGACCGAGGCCTTCCGCATGGGCCTGCACGGCCCCTATGCGCTGGTGTTCACGACCGGCGGCACGCCGTCGGCCCCGGACATGAGCTGGATGTCGGGCCTGGGCCTGCAGGGCTGGGTCAGCGGCCGCGGCAAGGTGGTGCTCAACGGCCTGTCCGGCATGGACACGGCCTACGCCTACACGGTGGGCTTCGCCAACGCGACGGCGCAGTACTGGGGCACCACCTCCGGCAGCGGCGCGGTGACGGTTGCCAACATGAAGCCCGGCACCTACACGATGACGGTCTACAAGGGCGAGCTGGGCGTCTACACCGAGCAGGTGTCGGTCAGCAGCGGCGGCACGACGACGCTGAACACGCGTGCCATCACGGCCGATCCGTCGGCGCAGAGCGTGCTGTGGCGCGTGGGCCAGTGGGACGGCACGCCGCTGGAGTTCCTGAACGGCCAGACGATCAACGTGCGCCATCCGCAGGACACGCGCAACCCGTCCTGGGGCCCGGTCACCTACGCGGTTGGCAGCGCGACGAACAAGTTCCCCGGCGCGATCTGGAAGGACAAGAACAGCGGCACGCAGATCACGTTCAGCCTGAGCAGCGCCCAGCTGGCAGCGCGCACGATCCGCATCGGCATCTCGGCGGCCTACGCCAACGCCCGCCCGCAGATCAGCGTGAACGGCTGGACATCGGCCGTGCCGACGGCCTCCAGCCAGCCCAGCTCCCGCTCGCTGACCATCGGCACCTACCGCGGCAACAACGCGACGTTCACCTACAGCGTGCCGGCCAGCGCCTTCGTGGCGGGCACCAACACGGTGACCATCCATGCGGCGTCGGGCAGCGGCAGCACGGGCTTCCTCAGCGCGGGCTTTGCGGTGGACTGCGTGGACATGTACTGATGCCACCGGGGCGAGGCGCGCCGTCGGGCGCTTCGCCCCGCCATCAATCGGACCAGGGCGCGCCGCACAGCGGGCAGCCGGTCGGTTTGTCGCCCAGCCGCAGGCGCATGGTCACGTCGCCCTCGCAGCTGTCGCACAGCCCGCTGTCGGGCACGTGGCCCAGCAGCGCATCGCGCCGCAGGATGCGGGCCCGCTGCGCGGCGGCTCGGCGGACGGGGGACTTGGCCTCGTCCTCCAGCAGCTTCTGGCCGGCGCGCTTCAGCGACTTGAGTTCGCGCAGCGGCTCCTGCTCCTGCTCGGGGGCGCCGAAAAATAGCTGCCCGCGCGAGGGCGCGGCGACCTCGATCAGCAATTGCCCGTGGCGCGGGTCGTCCTGGACGTCCATGCGGTAGAGGCCGCGGCAGGTCAGCGCAGCCTCGCGGTCCTCGGCGAGGCTGCGGGGCTTGTTGGCAAGGTCGTTGAAGAAGCGCTCCAGGTCGCGCCGGGCCAGCTGGATCTTGCCGGCGCAGCCCTGCCGTCCGTTGGTGCGGATCACGAGGATGCCGGCCTCCAGCGTCAGGCTGAAGTACTTGCCGACCACGGCGCCGGGTGCCGGCACGCCGGCGGCCTCGAAGAGGTCGGCATAGATGCCGGCCGGCCAGCGGGCCGCGGCCCGCGCCTGTGCGCCGCCGACGTCCTGGTCGGTGGCCACATAGGCGTCCAGCAACTGGCTGAGGAAATCGTCGTTGTCGTGCAGCTGGCGGGCCAGGCCGTCGCTCTCCTTCAGCAGGCCTGGCGCCTGGCGGCGTATCAGCTCGGCCAGCTCGCGCGTGTCGGCCAGATGCTTGCCGACGCCGCCGAGATGCCCGCGCAGCAGTTGCTCGTAGGTCGCGACGCGCTGCGCCTGCTGCGCGATCTGGGCCTTGGCCTGGGCCAGGCCATGCTCATGCCCCAGCCGCCAGGAACGCGCGCTGGCGCTGGCCTTGGCCTGGCGCTGCAACACCAGCAGCAGCAACAGCACGCAGCACAGCACCAGCAGGGCGATGTAGACGGCTATGGCGAGCATGCGCCGTCCAGCAAGCGGAGAGGGATCTTCATGGGGGCGGATTCTGGGCTCATGTCTGAGCGGGTCGGCTCCGGGCCCGCCATGGTCGAGTGAACGATGCCACGTTGCAAGCCTTTGCGGGTGCCACCGCCCGGCAAGCCCATGGCTTGCCGGGCGGCGCGGGGCGCGTTCAGGCCGCCCGCGCGGCGCGCGCCGGCGCCGGTGCCGGCGCGTAGTGGTCCAGCTGCATCGTGAACTGCGCGCGGCCCGAGCTGAGCGCGCGCAGCTGGCCGATGTAGCCGAACATGCGTTCCAGCGGCACGTGCGCGCTCAAGACGACTGCGTTGCCGCGCGTGTCCTGGCCCTGCACCTGGCCGCGCCGGCGCAGCAGGTCGCCGATGACGTCGCCCACATGGTCCGCCGGCGTGATGACCTCGACGGCCATCACGGGTTCCAGCACCTCGGGTGAGGCCTTCAGCACGGCCTCGCGCAGCGCGGTCGCCGCCGCCAGCTCGAAGGCCAGCGCGGACGAGTCGCGCACGTGGGCGCTGCCGTCCACCAGCACGGCCTCGAAGTCCACCAGCGGGTGGCCAGCGAACGGGCCTGCCTGCGCGGCCTTGCGGATGCCGGCCTCCACTGCCGGGATGAACTCGCGCGGGATGGCGCCGCCCATCACGGTGCTGGTGAAGCGCAGGCCTTCGCCACGTGGCAGCGGCGCAATGCGCAGCGTCAGCTCGGCGAACTGGCCGGGGCCGCCGCTCTGCTTCTTGTGCACATGGCGCAGTTCGGCAGAGGTCGTGATGGTCTCGCGGTAGGCCACCTGCGGGCGGCCCACGGCCACGTCCACGCCGAAGCGCGAGCGCAGCGTCTCGACCGCCACCTCCAGCTGCAGCTCGCCCATGCCGGACAGCAGCGTCTGGCCCGAGTCGGCGTCCTGGCGCAGCCGCAGCGACGGGTCCTCGCGGACGAGCACGCCCAAGGCCTTCGCGAGCAGCGCGGCATCGGCCTGACGGCGCGGCTCGATGGCGACGTCGATGACGGCCTCGGGCACGGCGATGCTTTCCAGCACGGGGGCGTCCTTGGCGGACGCCAGCGTGTGGCCGGTCAGCACGTCCTTCAGACCCACCAGGCCGGCGATGTCGCCCGCGACGAGCTCGTCCCGCTCGACGCGCCGGTCGGCGTGGATCTCGTACAGGCGTGACATCCGCTCGGCCTTGCCGGTGCTGGCGTTCCAGACCGTGTCGCCGCGCTTCAGCGTGCCGCTGTAGACGCGCACGAACACCATCGCGCCGTGGTCGTCGGCGGTCAGCTTGAACGCGAGGGCAGACAGTGGGGCTTGTGGCGCCACCGCGCCCGGCGCTTCACCGGGCGCGGGCAGATAGGCCACGACGGCGTCCAGCAGCGGCTCCATGCCGCGGTTGCGGAAGGCGGAGCCGGCCAGCACGGGCACGAAGGCGCCCGCGATCGTGCCGCGGCGCAAGGCCGCACGCAGCTCGTCCAGGGGCGGTTCGGCTCCGCGCAGCCAGCCGTCCAGCAGTGCATCGTCCTGCTCGGCGGCTGCTTCCAGCAGGCGCGCGCGGGCGGCCTTGGCAGCGGGCAGCAGCTCAGGAGGAATGGCGTCCACGCGCGGCGGCGCCTTCGCGTCGTCGCGGTCCCACACCAGCGCCTGCATGGCGAGCAGGTCCACCACGCCGCGGAAGCCGCCTTCCGCGCCTATGGGCAGCTGCAGCGGCAGCGCGCGCACGCCGAGGCGCTCTTCGAGGGACGCGACGACGCGGCCGAAGTCCGCGCCGACGCGGTCCAGCTTGTTGACGAAGGCGATGCGCGGCACGCGGTACTCGTCCGCGAGGCGCCAGTTGGTCTCGGTCTGGGGTTCCACGCCGGCCACGCCGTCGAAGACGACGACGGCGCCGTCGAGCACGCGCAGCGAGCGGCGCACCTCGAGGTTGAAGTCGATGTGGCCGGGCGTGTCGATCAGGTTGATCTGCGTGCCCTGCCAGTGCACGGTGGTGGCCGCGCTGTGGATGGTGATGCCGCGGGCGCGCTCCTGCGGGTCGAAGTCCATCGTCGTGGCGCCGTCGTGGACTTCGCCGATGCGATGGTTCTCGCCCGTGTAGAACAGGATGCGTTCGGTGGTCGTGGTCTTGCCGGCGTCGACGTGGGCGATGACGCCGATGTTGCGCAGCTTGCGGAAGTTGGGTTTCGAGTTCATGGCGATTCCTGAATGGGTGAGGGGCCAGCCCTCTGGGCGGAATCGCCGAGGGGCTAGCGCAAGGACAGGACGCCGAAGCGCGCACGGGACCGGCAGGGACGAGCCGCGCTCCGGCGCTCGGGAATCGTGGCGATCAGCTTGTCGAAGGTGCGGGTGCGCATGCTTGAACTCAGGTCAGGAAAGAAAAAACCCCGGGAGGGACGAGCCTGCCGGGGTTGGGTGGGGACCGGAAGGCGGTGCGCCTTCCGAACACGGTCGAAGACGCCTCAAGTGTTGACGCGGGCTTGGATCGTGTGCTTGAGCTTCATGATGGGCGGAATTGTGGGCTGCCCCGTAATCTGGGGCGGGTCGTGTGGGTTTCAAGGACGGGCTAGACCTTCATCGGCATGGCCGCCAGCTGCTCGGTGCTGGCCTGGCGGTAGGGCGCGCACAGCTGCTCGACGTAGGCCTGGTGGCCGGACAGGCCCGCCACGGTGCGGGCGACGCGGATGTGGATGTCGTTGAGGAAGGTGGTCAGCTCCTGGCGGCCCATCAGGTCGGCCACGGGGTGGTAGCTCCTGGGGATGAGGCCCTGGCCCATCATGACCTGGACCCAGGAGTTCTCGGCGAACAGCTCGTCGCTGGGGCGGAAGACGCGGGCGCTCTCGCGGAACAGCTCGATGCGGTGCTTCAGCGTGTCGGGCAGCTCCATAGCTCGCACGTGGTTCCACAGCCCGGAGTCGCTGCGGTTGGTCACGTGGTAGTGCAGGATGATGAAGTCGCGGATGTGGACCAGCTCGCGCTCGCACTGCCGGTTGAACTCCTCCACGTCGGCCGGGTTGATGCCGCCTGTGGGGAAGAGCTGCATCAGGCGGATGGCCGAGCGCTGGATGAGGTGGATGCTGGTGGATTCCAGCGGCTCGATGAAGCCGCTGGACAGGCCCACGGCGATGCAGTTGCGATGCCAGACCTTGTGGCGCTGGCCCGGCGTGAACTTGATGACGCGCGGCTGGATCAGCAGCTCGCCCTCGACGTTCTTCTTCAGCACCTCGGGCGCGTCGGCGTCGGCAAGCTCCTTGCTGCTGTAGACCAGGCCGTTGCCGACGCGGTGCTGCAGCGGGATGCGCCATTGCCAGCCGAAGGGGTGGCAGATGGAGCGGGTGTAGGGCCAGGCCTCGCGCACCGAGGCCGTCTGCACGGCCACGGCGCGGTCGCAGGGCAGCCAGTGCGACCAGTCCTCGTAGCCCACGCCCAGGGCTTCGCCCAGCAGCAGGGAGCGGAAGCCCGTGCAGTCGATGAAGAGGTCGCCGTCGATGCGGCTGCCGTCCTGCATCTGCAGCGCGGTGATGTCGCCGTCCCGGCCATTCACGCTGTCGGGGCCGTCCATCAGCACGGCGGCGATCTTGCCTTCGATGCGCTGCACGCCGTAGCCCTCGCTCATGGTGCGCAGGTACTTGGCGTAGCGGCCGGCGTCCAGGTGGTAGGCGTAGTTCAGGCCGTTGCGCGGCACGTGGGCGAAGCGATTGCCGAAGGCGGCCACCGTTTCGGGGTTGTAGTCCGTGTAGGTCCTGGCCAGTCCTTCGGCACGGCCCTTGAGCCAGAAATGCTGGAAGCCGGCGCTCCAGTGGTCGTTGCCCGTCGAGCCGAAGGAGTGGAAGTAGTCCTGGCCGATGTCCTTCCAGCCTTCGAAACTGATGCCGAGCTTGAAGGTGGCGTTGGTGGCCGCCATGAACTCGGCCTCGTTGATGCCCAGCAGGTTGTGAAAGGTCATCAGGGCCGGAATGGTGGCCTCGCCGACGCCCACGGTGCCGATCTCCTCGGACTCGACCAGCTTGATGTCCAGGCGTTTGCCGAGCAGCTTGCTCATCAGCGCGGCCATCATCCAGCCGGCGGTGCCGCCACCGGCGATGACGACGCGGTTGAAGGGCTTCATGGTGGTGGTGTTCATCGTTTGAGCTGGTTGAGAAGTTGGGTGCGGGCCTGGCGCGACAGGGTTTCGTCGATGGGGCCCAGCAGGCCCCGGGCGGCCGCCGGAATGTGGGCCCAGGCGCCGTCCTCGGCGCCGAAGATGAAGTGCTGGAAATGGTGCTGCCAGATGCGGCGTTCCTTGTCGGGCAGGTCGCGCAGCGTCATCAGCGCCAGGCGCAGCGTGGCCAGCGGCGAATCGACATACTCGGGCGTCTGGCGCCACCAGGCATTGATGAGGAGATTCACCGGCTCCAGCCCCTCGATGTGGTGGAACCACATGCTGGGGATGAAGATGGCGTCGCCCGGTTCCAGCTCCGCCACCTCGCCGGCGTCCAGCGCCTGGGCGAAGCGCGGGAAGCGCTCGAAGTCGGGCCGCTCGAAGTCGACCAGGCTGATGGGCTGGCCGGCGGGCGTGGGGTCCAGCGGGCCCATGTAGAGGTTGGCGATCTGCTCGGGCGGGAAGACCGTGAAGCGGCGCCGGCCGGCGGCGACGACGGCGAGGTTGTCCGGCAGGTCGTAGTGGGCGGCGATGCGGGTGCGGTTGCCCAGCCACAGGCTGACCAGCGCGTCGCGCTGGCCCAGGCCCATCACGTTGGCGTCGAGGAAGCCGGGCAGCACGGCGTCCACCGTCGTCGAGCCGACGTAGAGGGCGGGGGGCTCGGGCGTGCGCGCGAGGCCCAGCAGGCCGGACAGCACCTGATCCAGCGTCGCGCTGTAGCGCGAGAAGTTGAAGCCGGTCAGGGTCTCGTCGGCATAGAACACGCGGCCGCGGGCCTCGGGGTCGAGCTGGAAGAGGCCGATGCCCATGCCGCGGTAGAAGCCCATCAGGTAGCGGGCCAGGGCTTCATCGGACGTGCGAGCCGCCTTCACCACCGGCCAGTGCGCGAAGCCGCCGCGCACGACATAGGGCCGATCGCCGGTCAGCAGCTCGGCGGGGAGCTGGTCCGGGTCGAAAGGCCCGGTCCAGTCGGGGACTGCTTGCATGGTCGAGGCCGGATTCAGCGCTTGTTCGCGCGTTCAAGAAGGACGGGCAGCTGGGCCAGCGAGGCGATCTGCATGTAGATGGGCAGCAGATGGCCTTCGCGCGCGAGCGCCTGCAGCGCGGCGCCGGGCAGGGCGGCCAGGCGCTCTTCGTGGACGGTGAACAGGCCTGTCAGCCGGCCCTGCTCGCCGCTGGGCGTCTCGATGTCGATGACGAAGGGCTCCAGCAACTGGTGGCGGGTCAGCGCCTCGATGAAGGCGGGCAGTTGTTGGGCCTGGGCGTGCAGGTGCTCCATCAGTTGCACGACATGGTCGAGGTGGTCGCTGAAGCCGCCGTGCGGCATGAAGAGGGCGGTGCCGATCTCGCCCTGCCCGGGCTGGACGATGCGCGGGCTGTCCATGTCGATGTGCAGCTGCAGCGTGTCGTCCGGGGCGCGGCCGATCATGAAGGGGTCGCGTTGCAGGGCCATGGGCACGACGGGAGCGTCCCAGCCCCGGTCGGTCAGGAAGAGGTTCTGGCCTTCCTCCAGGCCGAACAGGGCCACGGGCTGGAAGCCGGCATCGCCCTCCACCAGCTGAAAGACGATGGGGAAATGCGCCTGCAGCTGGCGGAACTCGGCCGGCAGGGCGAGCGCCGACTGGCGGGCGTCGCCGAGGGCGGCGGAGCGCTCGGTGTGGATGCGCAGATGGCGATGCGTGACGTTGTCCAGCAGGGCGGGGTTCATGTCTCGGATTTTTGGATGTGGTCGATCAGGCTGCGATGACCCGGCAGGCCGGGCACGAAGCGGCGGGCCTGGCGTGCGGCTTCGTCGAAGGCAGCCTGCGCGGCTTGTAGTTTGGCGCTGGACGGGGCTTGCAGGTGAGGGCGGAAACCCATGCCGTAGAGCACGTACTGGTAGCTGGCCGACGGGAAGACTTCGTCGTTGCGGCCGAAGTCGTGCCGCGCCGGTGCGCGCAGCTGCCATTGCGGCAGCAGCTCGCGCAGGCGTTCGGGCCAGGTGGCGGGGTCGCGGTGGGCGCGCCAGTACGCGCTGTCGTCGCGGCTGCTGAGGGCGTAGTGCAGCTTCAGGAAGTCGATGACCCGGGCCCAGCGGTAGCCGAAGTCGTCGTTGAAGCGCCGGGCGACGGCGTCCATGCTGGCGCGCGTCATCGGCAGCTCGTCGCACAGGCGCTGGGCGGACAGCTCCACCAGCGCCAGGGCCGAGGCTTCCAGGGGCTCGATGAAGCCGGCGGACAGGCCGATGGCGACGCAGTTGCGCACCCAGAAGCGCTCGCGGTAGCCGGGGTCGAAGCGGATGGAGCGCGGCGTGGGGCGCTCGGCCGGTGCCCCGGTGGCGTCGAGATAGGCGGTCAGGGCCGCGTGGGCCTCGTCGTCGCTGGCGTGGGCGCGCGAGTAGACGCAGCCGACGCCGCGGCGCGACGGCAGGCCGATGTCCCAGATCCAGCCCTTGGCCCAGGCGGTGGCGATGGTGACCGAGGCCAGCGGCGCGTCGGGCGTGGCGTAGGCCACCTGCACGGGCAGGGCGGCGTCGTTGAAGAGCACGTCGCGCTCGCTTCTCAGCGCGACGCCGAAATGCTGGCCGACGAGGCGCGAGGCGAGGCCGGAGCAGTCGATGAAGAGGTCGGCCTTCAGCGGGCCGTGCTCGCGGGTCTGCAGCGCGGCGATGTCACCGGCAAACGCGCCGTTCTCGTGGACGAGGACGGCCTCGACATGGTCGACGACATGCCGCACGCCGAGCTGCTCGATCGCATGCTCGCGCAGCAGCTGGCCGAAGAGGCCGGCGTCGAAGTGATAGGCGTAGTTGGCGACCGCCGCGAAGTCGGGCGTCTGCACCTGCTTGGGCGCGCGGCCGGCCTCGCAGACCTGCACGGAGGGGCTGACGACGTCGGCAAAGGGGCGCTGGCTCTGCGTGGCCAGCCAGGGCTGGACCAGGTCCACATCGCCGTGGCCGACGGGCAGCATGAAGGGGTGGTAGTAGCGGTCGCCCGCGCCGCCCGGCAGGCCGCGTGCCCAGCCGTCGAAGCGCGAGCCCTGCTTGAAGGAGGCCTGGCAGCGGCGGATGAACTCGGGCTCGGACAGGCCGATGCGGCGCAGCGTGTCGCGCATGGAGGGCCAGGTGCCCTCGCCGACACCGATGGTCGGCACGTCGCTCGACTCGATCAGCGTGATGCGCAGGTGGCCGTGCGGGCCGCCATGCTCCGCCGCCAGCAGGCCGGCGACGAGCCAGCCCGCCGAGCCACCACCGAGCACCACCACCTCACGAACTCGATCACTCATGTCAACTGCCAGTCTGTGTTCATCGGCGGCCGAGCGCCGGGCCGCCCCAAGCCGGCCGGGGGGGCGATGTGCTTGCGGCGCAAGGCCGCAAGCATCGCCGCCCCCTCGGGGGACCGACCAGATCGCCCGCGTCCAGCGGGGCGCGCTGGGCGAGGGGCCAAGAAAAAAAGCCGCTTGCGCGGCCTCGCCAAACGGCGAACAAGGACGGCACCCCAGAGCGCAGGCGCCGCCGAACCAGACTGTGCCTCAGGAGGAAGCGCCGGGATCTCCCGACTTTCCTCGGCCCCGCGCGGGGCAGGCCGGGAAGCTCCCGGCCCCGAGGCGGCTGCTTAGAACTTGTACCGTGCGCCGATCATGATGCGACGGCCCAACTGGGTGACGGCACCCACCTGGTTCTCGTTGCGCATGTGCGTGCGGGTGTACTCGTCCGTCAGGTTGATGGCTTCGAGCTGGAAGCGCAGGTGCTTGTTGAAGTTGTAGCCCACGCTCAGGTCCAGCTGGCCGAAGGGTTCCACGTACAGCGGTTGGGCGCCTTCCACGCCGTCGTAGTTGGCCGCCAGGAACTTGCCACGCCAGTTGTAGGCCAGGCGGGTCGTCCACGTTTCGTTCTCGTAGAAGCCGACGAGGTTGCCCGAGTCGCCCATGCCGACCAGCACATCGGTCTGCCCGCCGCGCTTGTTGTTGTCGTAGCTCAGGTTGGACTTCACCTTGGTGAAGTTGGCCGACACGCCGAAGCCGCTGTTGCCGAAGATGTGCTGCGCGTTCAGCTCGATGCCGTTGATCCTGCTGGTGCGGTCGTTGTTCTGGAAGCTGCCCAGGTTGAACATCAGCAGCGGGTCCGTCGGCTGGGCGGTGATGGTGCCCAGGGACGTGCCCGGAGCGCCGGGGCTGACGCCCGGAGCGGTCGGGAAGTTCGCGAAGATGTACTTGCGGATGCAGTCCGAGTCGGCGCCGCAGCCCCCAGTCGTCTGAGCCTGGTTGTACATGGCGCTGCCGATCGGCGTGCGCAGGCCGAACAGGTTGGTCCGGGTGACGACGGCCTGGTTGTAGTCCTTGAGCGACTTGCGGAAGTAGCTCGCGGCGAGGTAGCTGCTCTTGGCGTAGTAGTACTCGGCGGAGAAGTCGATGTTGCTCGACTTCAGCGGCTTGAGATCCGGGTTGCCCACCGAGCCCACGGCGCCGTCGACCCGCGCCAGCGGATCCAGTCGCTGTCCGCCCTGGATGGCATTCCAGCCCGGGCGGCCGATGGTCTGGCCGTAGCTGGCGCGCAGCTTGACGTCGTTGGTCACATCGGCGCTGAAGTCGATGGACGGCAGGAAGTAGCCATACTTGCCCTCGCGCGACGCCGAGCGCGTGCCGCTGAACGTGATGGGGAGTTCGTTGTTGGCGACCCAGGCCACCGAGACCGGGATCTTCTCGGTCGATGGTGAACCGACCTTGGTGCGTTCGTAGCGGGCGCCGATGGCGGCCTCCATGGGCACGCCCCAGTCCCAGGCCAGGTTGTACTGGCCGAAGGCGGCCTGCGACTTCTCCGTCGTGCGGTAGTCGTCCTGCCAGTCGAAGGAGGCCTTCAGCAGGGTGTCGGAGCCCAGGGCCTTGATGGCCGCTGCGCGCAGGTCCTCGAAGTTGAAGTAGAAGAACTGGTTGAACAGGCGCGGGTCGTCCGAGCCCGGGATGCGGCTGAAGTACTTGCTGATCGAGTCCTTCTTCCAGATGTCGTCCGGCATCGCGGCGGGGCCGCCTGCGGCGCCACCGCCCCAGGTGTCACGCTGCACGTTGGCGAAGGCCGAGCGGTTCTTGACTTCGGTCAGCGTCACGCCGAAGTCCAGGCTGCTGTCCTCGTTGATCTTCCAGTTGCCCTTGGTCTGCACCTGGCTGACCTGGTTCTTCTGGTAGCTGTTGCCGAACACCGAGCCCTGCAGTTCCTGCTTGGTCGGGTCGAGGCCGCCGACCATGGACAGCACCGGGAACTTGTTGCTGAAGTCGACGAAGGTGTCGCCGCGGACCAGGGACGCCGTGCCCAGCGTCACGGAGGTACCCAGCGGGTCGTTGGCGCCGGAAGTCGCCGAGGAGCGGTGCGCGTCGAACTCGAAGTTCAGCGCATCGGAGGCCTTCCACTTCAGGTTCAGGCCGAGCTGCTGGTTCTTGTTCTTGGTGTTGATCCGCGAGGCGCCCATGGCCAGGTCGGAGTTGGTCATGTGCTCGCCGTAGATGATGGGCGAAGAGGGCGAGCCGGTCTGGAATTCGCCGAACTGACCGCCGTAGTTGAACCACGCCGAGATGTCGTTGCGGCGCTGGCGGAACTTCTGCTCCGACATGACGAAGTCCAGCGTGCCGACGAGATCCTTCATCGGCTTGAACTGCATGACGAGCTGGCCGTTCAGGCGCTCGCGGTGCACGCCGGTGAACGAGTAGTTCAGGTTCTGCGGCACGCTGTAGATGGAGTTCACCCCCGGGCGGTTCTTGATCTCGGTCGCCTGGGAAGCCGGCGGCAGGCCGCCCCAGACGGCGTTCGGACCGCTCCAGTCATTGTCCTGGATGCCGTTGAAGGTCTTCCAGCCGCTGCTGACGTTGGCCTGCGAGTAGCCGGAGTCGCGCACCTGGTAGGTGCCCATCAGCGCAATGCCGAAGCTGCCGTCGCTGGTCTGTGTGCTGTAGATGCCGCTCAGCTCAGGCGTGGCGCGCTTGCCCTGCTCCTCGCCGGGCAGGCGGCGGGCAGATTGGTCGGCCACCATCTTGACGCCGATCTGGGCGATGGTTTCCTTGGTGTCGAAGGGGCGGGGCGTGCGGACGTTGATCGTCGCGCCCATGCCGCCCGTCGGGCTGCTGGCGCGGCTGGTCTTGTAGACCTCCAGGGCTGCCACGCCGTCGGACGCGAGGTTGGAGAAGTCGAAGGAGCGCGAGGAGGGCGCGCTGCCGTCCAGGCTGGCGCCGGGCATCTGGCGGCCGTTCAGCAGCACCAGGTTGAAGTCGGGGCCCATGCCGCGCACGGTGATGCGGGTGCCTTCGCCGTTCGCGCGGTCGATGGACACGCCGCTGATGCGGCTCAGCGACTCGGCCAGGTTGGTGTCGGGGAACTTGCCGATGTCTTCAGCAACGATGCCGTCCACCAGACCGGACGAGGAGCGCTTGAGGTTGACCGTGGTTTCCAGCGAGCGGCGGATGCCGGTCACGATGACCGTTTCCAGCTGTGTGGTGCTGGCCAGTGCCTGGGGCACCGAGCTGGAAGCCGTGGGGCCTGCGTTGGGGTTGACGGGGCCCTGGCCGGGGCCGCCTTGGGCCAGCGCGGCCGCGCTGGCAAACAGCAGGCCGCTGGCGGCGGCGAGGCTGGTCAGGCGAGGGGCGGGACGGAGGTGTCTCATTCACTTGTCTCCAGAGTTGTGATCTTGTCGTGACGTCCCCGAAAGGACTGAAAGCGCTTTCAACAATACTTCATTGGCAGCGCTTTCAACCTAGGCAACACCCTTGGTCCGCGGCATTGGGGCAACACTCGGGACCGAGGGCATGAGGAGAGCAGCCGACAAGCCAAACGGCGGTTTCGACCCGATGGAATCGAAACCGCGTTCCGGTCAGTCTCCGCACCGACCCGGAGGGGCAGGTTGAAGTCGCGCCACCGATGAAAGCGCTTTCAAATTATCATGCGATCGAAGCTGGATGTCGGCCACATGGTTTTCCCCAGCCGCGCAACAGTGCGTGGGTGGCGGGCGTGCAAAGGGCGCGCGTAGCGCCGGGGCGTGGGTCAGCGCAGCAGGCGCCGGGTGCTCTCGCGCACGATGAGCTCGGGCCCTGGCAGCTTGGCCTCGGGCTTGCCGCCGCGCAGCATCTCCAGCATGGCCGTGGCGGCCTCGCTGCCGATCTCGTAGACGGACTGGCGCACGGTGGTCAGCGGCGGCATCGTGTAGCGGGCCATGACGACGTCGTCGAAGCCGACCATGGAGACGTCGTCCGGCACGCGCAGGTTGCGCCGGTGCAGGCCCAGGCAGGCGCCCATGGCCATTTCGTCGTTGGAGACGAACAGCGCCGTGAACGACACGTTGCGTTCCAGCAGCCGGCTGACGGCCACCATGCCGCCGGCGGCCGTGAAGTCGCTCTGCACGATGAGGTTGGGGTCCACCGGCAGCCCGGCCGCGGCCATCGCGTCGAGGAAGCCGTTCTGGCGCTCGACCGCATCGTCGTGCAGCAGGTCGCCGGCGATGAAGGCGATGCGCCGGTGGCCCTGCTCGATCAGATGCTGGGAGATCGGAAGAGCGT